>CAIVDO010000121.1 GCA_903904665.1 uncultured Actinomycetes bacterium
ATAAATACGTTGGTTTTGAAACTTCCTTTTCAACACGATCAAACCATGAAGAAAGTTCATCGATATCAAAGACATTATCAAGGCTCATCATCTTTTCGATGTGATCTCGTTGTTCAAAATGTGTTGCAAATCCCCCGCCAACATTTTGCGTTGGTGAGTCAACTTCTCGCAATTCGGGGTATTTAGCTTCTAGGGCAGTGAGTTCTTTGAGCAACTCATCAAATTGCGCATCTGTGACTGTAGGTGCATCTAAAACATAGTATTTAAATTGATGATCGCGAATCTCATTAATGAGTTCGCCCATTCTGTGGCGAGCTTTATTTGTCATTACTCAGTCTCACATATTGTTGCTGAACCAACGACGCGATCACCATCATAAATAACCATCGCTTGACCTGTAGCAAGTCCTAATAGCGGTTCATCTAGATTTGCAATAAGCACTGTTCCATCAAAGAAGTATTCGCATGGCAGGGCTGCGCCATGTGCACGCACTTGAACAAAGCCACGTTCTTTGTGTTCGGTAACGGCCGGTCCACACCAGACTGGACGTTCACCGCGCATAGTTGAAACTGCAAGATCCTCGCGCGCTCCAACAACAACAGTGTTGCTGACGGGTTCGATCTTTAAAACAAATCGTGGTGATCCATCGGCAGTTGGAACAGTTAGACCTAAACCTTTACGCTGACCGATTGTGTATGTGTAAGCGCCCTTGTGTTCGCCAATCTTTGTGCCATCTTGATCAACGATTGGCCCCGCTTCACTTCCTAGACGATCACGCAACCAACCGGCGTTGTCTCCTGATGGAACAAAACAAATATCGTGACTATCGGGTTTTTGCGCAACAGCTAATCCGCGTGCTTGGGCCTCTTTACGAATATCAACTTTGGTTGTATCTCCTAGTGGAAATATCGCACCAGCGATTTGTTCTACCGTTAAAACAGATAAAACATATGACTGATCTTTTGAATGATCAACTGCACGGTGAAGGGTCTTGCCCGAATCACTTATTTGAGTACGTGCATAGTGACCTGTAACTACGCCATCAAAACCCATTGCACGTGCACGATCTAAAACCGCTGCAAATTTAATCTTTTCATTACAACGCAAACATGGATTAGGAGTTCGTCCTGCGGCATATTCAGCTAAGAAATCTTCAACTACGCCATCATGAAACTCTTCAGCCATATCCCAAATATAAAAAGGAATACCTATTACATCTGCTGCTCGGCGGGCATCATGTGAATCTTCGATAGTGCAGCAACCACGTGCCCCTGAGCGATATTTCTGTGGGTTAGCAGCTAGCGCCAAGTGCACACCGATTACTTCATGACCTGCTTGAACTGCGCGGGCAGCAGCAACTGCTGAATCGACCCCACCGCTCATCGCTGCAATTAGCTTCATGAAAAATTCGCCGCCCGTCCGCGAGTAATTACATCAGGCAGTACCGACACAACGGCGTCGCATTCGGCATACGTGCTTGTTGCACCGAAAGAAAAGCGAAGCGAGGACTGGGCACTTATTTCGCTATGACCCATGGCAAGCAATACATGGCTGGCTTCATGAACCCCGGCGCTGCATGCAGAACCAGTTGAGCACGAAACTTTTCTGCCATCCATAAGCAATAACAATGTGTCGCTTTGAGTTCCGGGAAAAGTTACGTTAACAATGCCAGGTAAACGCTCTGATTCAATGCCATTAATAAGGGCATCAGGAATCGCGTTCTTAAGACCTGCAATAAAAGAATCACGCAGTGCGCTCACCAGTTTGGCGTCGTAATACTTACTCTTGGCAGCGGTTGCAAAACCAACAATTGCCGGTGCATTCAACGTTCCGCTTCTAATTTCGCGCTCTTGTCCTCCACCATGCAAAAGAGCTGGTATCTCTACTCTACGGCGCAAGATAAGCGCACCGATTCCTAGCGGCCCACCAATTTTGTGTGCACTCAATGACATTGCATATACGCCAAGGTCGGCAAATGATAAAGCTGTTTTCTTAAAACTTTGCACCGCATCGGTATGCACCGGGATATCGCCAGCGATTTCAACAACTGTGCGTATGGGCTGAATAACACCAGTTTCATTATTGGAGTGCATTACTGAAATAACTGCAATTTCAGATCCTCGTTTTTCAACAAGCTCTTTGAGAAATTCTAGGTTGATTACCCCGTCAGTATTGACGGGGATCTGAATGACTTCAGCGCCTTCATGTTCTTGTAACCAATGTGCAGGATCGATAATTGCATGATGTTCAATCGCACTAATAACAACAACATGGCGGCCATTGTCGCGACCCTGCCAATACAAACCTTTTAACGCTGTGTTATTTGCTTCAGTTCCGGAGGCAGTAAAAATAACTTCACTGGGCAAAGCGCCAACTTCATTAGCAATTACTTCACGGGCATCTTCTAAAGTTTTACGTGTTGCACGGCCATGCGTGTGCAGACTTGAAGGATTACCCAACCATGCTAACTGCGCAGTCATGGCTATGAGGGCCTCTTCCACCATCGGCGTTGTTGCCGCATGGTCGAGATAGATAGATGACATGGGCCAATCTTAGGCTTTGCGGGCTTGAACGCCTTCCGTAGCAGGAGGCAGCACGGTGAAGAGATCGCCAACGACTCCAAAATCAGCTAATTCAAAGAGCGGGGCTTCCGGATCTTTATTAACTACCACGATCATCTTGCTTGTCTGCATGCCTGCCCGGTGCTGAATCGCACCAGAGATTCCACATGCAACATAGAGCGCAGGGCTAACGGTTTTTCCAGTCTGACCTACTTGATGTGAATGTGGATACCAACCAGCATCAGTTGCAGCGCGTGATGCGCCAACTGCGGCGCCTAATGAATCTGCGAAAGCTTCAACAGCTGCGAAATCTCCATTAGTTCCGCGTCCGCCTGAAACCACGATGTTGGCTTCAGTTAATTCAGGGCGGCCACCTTGTACAGGAGGCTCTGAAGAAGTAAGCGTTGCTTTCTTTGAACAATCTGAAATCGGCGCAGTTGTATTTTCAATTACAGGGGTTGCTGCAACAAAATTTGCAGTAATGGTGTTGGGGCGCACGGTAATAATGGCGCAACCTTGGGCCACCTTTGAATGCACTGTGGTTGAGCCACCAAAAACTAATTGTGTTGCTGTGAAATCTGTCGATACTTCAACGGCATCGGTAATAATGCCAATCTTTAACTTCATTGCGACGCGGCCTGCAACTTCTTTGCCAAAGGCATGAGAAACAACAAGAACGCCAGCAGGCTGTAACTCTTGCGTAACATGGGCAAGTGCATCAGCTGCGGCTGCAACACCATGGCGCGCAAAATCATCGGATTCGATCACAAGCACTTTAGTTATAGGCCCTTGTGTAATTGATGCTGCAAAAGCCGCGCCTTTACCAACCGGTGCCAATACCAAAGCAGTTACCTCACCAATACCTGCACCAGCTGTTGCAAGTTCAACCGTTGATTTTGTGCACTTTTCAGCGACGAAATCAGCCAAGATTAATACGTTGCTCATATCAACTTCTTTTCTAATAAGAAGTCAACGAGCTTTTGACCAGCGCTGCCATCATCAGTAATTACAACACCAGCCGCACGAGGTGGGCGTGGCGCTGCATCAACGACAACTGACCAAGATTTTGTGAACTCTGCACCGGTGCTTGCAAAATCGCGAACATCAATAGTTTTCTTCTTTGCGGCCATGATGCCTTTAAATGATGGATAGCGCGGTTCATTAATCTTTTCTACAACACTTACAACACAAGGAAACTCACCATAAATCTCATCGACTCCGGCCTCTGTCACACGAGTAATAGATACCTTCTTAGCCGCTGGATCTACTTCGACTCTAGAAGCAAAAGTTAACTGCGCACATCCAAGTTTTTCGCTCATCATTGCTGGCACAACGCTCATACGTGCATCGGTTGATTCTGTTCCGCAGATGACGATATCGAACTCACCCTTCCACATTACATTTGCTAAAACTTCGGCCGTAACAATCGCATCGGCTCCAGCTAAAACAGAGTCACTGACCAAGATTGCATCGTTAGCACCCATAGATAAGCCCTTGCGAATCGCCTCACTTGCCCGCTCTGGTCCCATCGAAATCAAAGTCACGGTGTTGGCGCCGCCTTCTTCATTGCCGCCATGTGCCTCTGCGATGCGCAGAGCTTCTTCGATGGCATATTCATCTAAATCATTGAGAACGGCATCAACAGTGGCGCGATCGAGTAAACCTGCCACCATCTTCTTTTCCGCCCAAGAATCTGGTACTTGCTTAACGCAGACAGCGATCTTCATGTGGGCAAGGTTACTGGCCAGTAACCAGAATATCCAACTAATTCCCAGATTTCACGCATGATTTGCCAACACGTAACCTCAAGGCTTAGTTGAGTCTTTGGAAGTAACCGACTCTTTGAGCCATGAGTCAAAAGATGCGTATCGCGATCGTGACTGAATCATTTCTGCCACAAGTAAATGGGGTAACAAACTCAGTATTGCGAGTGCTTGAACATCTTAAGAGCCAAGGTCACCAGGCTCTAGTCATTGCACCTGAAAGTATTGATGCTCCTCGTGAATATGCAGGGTTTCGAGTTAAGCGCGTTCCTAGTCTTGAAATGAAGGGTTTAATTCCTCTTGGCTTTCCACAACGGGCATTAGAACCATTAATTGATGGTTTTGCACCCGATGTAATTCATTTAGCTTCACCGATTTTTCTTGGAAAATATGCAACAAAGATCGCACAAAAATTAGAGATTCCAACTTTGTCTGTTTATCAAACAGATATCGCAGGCTTTGCCCGTCATTACGGATTAACCGTTGCGCATAACTCACTAAAGAAGTGGGTTGCAAAGATTCACTCCGCTAGTGATCGCACCTTGGCACCTTCGACTTGGTCTTGCAAAGATTTAGAGCAAAGTGGAGTAAAGAATGTACACCTCTGGAAGCGCGGAGTAGATGGCGTTAAGTATTCACCAGAAAAACGCGATATAGATTTAAGATGCCAGCTTCTAGGAGCTCGACCTGATCGCAAAATCGTTGGCTATGTCGGTCGACTTGCCAATGAAAAACGTATCGATGATTTGAAAGTCTTAGATATCAGAGATGATATTCAGCTTGTCATCGTTGGTGATGGACCAGCGCGAGCACGTCTTGAAAAACATTTACCGAATGCACGATTTGTCGGATATCAAAGCGGAGAAGATTTAGCTCGCTATTACGCATCTTTAGATATCTTTGTTCACACCGGAGCGCACGAAACTTTCTGCCAATCAATTCAAGAAGCTCTTGCATCTGGTGTTCCTGTAATCGCACCCAACTCTGGTGGGCCACTTGATTTAGTTAAACATGGCTGGACTGGCTACCTGATAAACACTGCCGATTCTGTAGCTTTAAATCAAAGCATTAATAACCTCTTAACAAAACATGAACCAACCTTGATGCATGAACGTACCCGTGCATCTGTGGTTGATAACTCATGGGAACTTGTTAATCAACAGTTAATGACCCATTACCGAGAGCTACAACAGATTCGTAACGTGAGCATTAAGGAGAATGTGGCATGAAGATTGTTCATATTGCTAATTTCTATGGCCCTAAATCAGGCGGGATTAAGACAACGCTTCATCAATTAGGCACCGGTTATGTTGCTCGCGGACATTCATTTACCTATATCGTCCCTGGAACTGGCTTCTATTGCGAAGAATCAACTAGCGGCACGAAAATCACATTGCCTTCTATCGAAATCCCTTTCAGTGGTGGTTACCGGATTATTCGCAATAACCGCGATGTCAAAAAGCTTTTAATCACATTAAAACCAGATGTACTAGAGATTTCAGATCGCTTTACACTTTCAAAGATTGGCGCTTGGGCGGGTGCGCGAAATATCGCAGCCGTTGTCTTTAGCCATGAAACATTAAGTGGTCTTGCTAAGAACTACTTTCCATTTTCACTCAAGCGCGTCGTAGATTGGCATAACCGCCGGCTCTCATCACGGTTCAAGCATGTTATTACTACAACAGAGTTTGCATCAAAAGAATTCGAAGATATTAAGACTACAAATCTTGTTCGTGTTCCACTAGGAGTGGATTTAGATAAATTTTCACCCTACCTACGAAATGAAGATTTCCGCAAAGACTTACTGCAAGGCGCAGATGTGCTTCTTGTCCACTGTGGCCGTATGTCTCGCGAAAAACATCCGGGTCGATCAATAGATGCACTCAAAGTATTGATTGAACGTGGAATCAATGCTCGATTAATTTATGTTGGAATCGGTCCTATGTATGTAGACCTTCGCGAAAAGAGCAAGGGTCTGCCTGTGACTTTCCTTGGCTACATCGCAGATCGAGAACGCTTAGCCGAGATCCTTGCATCGGCCGATGTCTCACTTGCACCTGGCCCTATTGAAACATTTTGCTTAGCCGCTCTTGAATCTCTTGCTGCAGGAACTCCAGTTGTTGCATCCAAAACAAGCGCAGTGGGTGAATTCTTGCTGCTAAATACAACTGCTCCAGTTGGCGCAGTTGCTGGTAATACTGGCCATGAATTTGCCACTGCAATCGAGCAGGTACTAGAGATGCGTGATGACCCAAAGCTCTCTGCGCGCTGCTTCCACCAAGCAGAAAACTTTCCATGGAGTGCAACGCTAGCGCTGATGCTAAAGCTCCATGGTGATAGCGCAGAAGTAAAAAGAAAGTTGCGGGCGGCATAAATGGTGCGCGTCGCAACCTTCGCGGTCTTGGGAGATAGCGCCGCATCTGGCGTCGGCGACACCGATAGCAATGGCAACTCACGTGGATGGAGTTATTACTTAGCAAAGAACTTCAAAGATCCGTTGGTCTATGTCAATCTGTCACGGCCAGGTGCAAAATCCGATGAGATTCTTTATGACCAACTTCCTAAGGCAATTATTCACTCCCCATCAATAACTGCTGTAATCGTTGGCGGAAACGATGCTCTGAGAAATGGTTTTTCACCCGAGCGTTTACACCAAAATCTGCGCTCCACAATTAAGCAACTCAAGGCGATTGGCTCTGAAGTTCTACTTCTGCAGTTGCACGATCCAACGTTAATAGTTCCTATGCCAAAGACGTTGGGAATCGTTTTACGACGTCGAATCAATGCCGTTAATCAAGTGACGCAAGCAATTGCAGCAGAGTTTGGAACTGAGATTCTTAGAACACGTGAGCTTGAGGGAATCTATGAAAGGAAAGTCTGGCACGTAGATCGTATGCACCCGTCAAAATTTGGACATCAATTACTTGCACTTCACTTCCGGGAAATCCTAAGCAAACGTTGGGAAATTGCACCAATCACTTTGGATCCCGTAATCATTAAACCAAAAATAGAATCGATAAAGTGGATGCTAAAAAACGGTACTCCTTGGTTTCTTAAGCGTTCAGTAGATTTACTTCCAGCCGCTCTTTACCTCATCGCCTGTGAGCATTTCAGAAATATTTTCCACCGTCATCAGGAATCTACTGCTTTGATTTACTTCCCTGAGTTTGTTAATCATCGTGAAGCGGGTTTACTCGAGGTTTTTGAAGAGCGGGTGTCGTAGCGCAAAGAATGGCTTTTCACGGCATTATTGCCCCGTGCTTGCCGCAGATCCCCGCACCCTTGGTGCAACAGTTACCGAGGGCGGAACTAACTTTGCCATCTGGTCTAACGCCGCAGATGCAGTTGAACTATGCCTATTTAATGAGGTCAATGGCAAACTGGTCGAGACCCGTTTTGCAATGTCTCATCGCAATGGACCAATCTGGCATGGCTACTTAGCAGGGGTGCGACCAGGCCAGAGATATGGATATCGCGTCTATGGTCCTTGGCAGCCCGAACATGGCGTTCGCTTTAATGCAGCAAAACTTTTAATTGATCCCTATACGCACTCATTAGATGGTCAGGTGCAATATGTTCCGCACATCTACGGACACAGTGCAACCGATGGCGTAGGTGCAGGTGATTTAAATCTTCGTGATGACCGAGATAGCGCAGGCAAGGTTCCTTACAGCGTTGTTACCGATCACCGCGCTCGCGAAATTCACCGCCCGCTTGTTCCTTGGGCTAAGACAACAATTTATGAAGCACACGTGCAGGGTTTAACTGCTAAGAACCTTGAGATTGCTGAAAATGAACGTGGGACATATAAAGGTCTAGGTCATCCCTCAACGATTGCGCATTTAAAATCCATTGGTGTCACAGCCCTTGAGTTGTTGCCAATTGCAGCTTCAATAACAGAACCTGCAATTTATGAGCGAGGTCGTAAAAATTATTGGGGATATAACTCTTTAGCATTTAGCGCACCCCATGCTGCCTATGCCGCAACGGATGATCCCATCACTGAACTGCAGTGGGCCGTAGACCAACTGCATAATGCGGGTATCGAAGTTATTTTAGATGTTGTTTATAACCATACCGCTGAAGGTGGAGTTGGTGGGCCAACGCTTTCTTATAAAGGCATAGATAACAAGGCTTACTACCGCCAAGATGCACATGGAAATTATGAAGATGTAACTGGATGCGGAAATACTTTTGCTGCAAGCAACCCTCATTCAGTTCGCCAGATCATTGATTCACTGCGTTGGTGGGTAGAAGTAATTGGTGTAGATGGTTTCCGCTTTGATTTAGCAACGGCGCTCTATACAAGTTCTAGCGCCTTTAATTCATCGCTGATGTCGGCGATTGAGTCTGATTCAGTATTGCGTAACTTTAAAATGATTGCAGAGCCTTGGGATATTTCGCGCTATGCCTTGGGTGATTTTCCGCACCCATGGCGCGAATGGAACGATGCCTATCGTGACTCTGTGCGCCAGTTCTGGTTGGGCGATTTAGAGCGCGGCTATGGCGAAGGTGTCTCAGATATCGCCAACAGCATCAGTGGCTCTAGTTCAATCTTTTACTATCGCGGTCCAACTTCGTCAATTAACTTCATCGCCGCCCACGATGGCTTCACTTTGCATGACATGGTGACTTATAACAGTAAACACAATGAAGCAAACTTAGAAAATAATGGCGATGGAAATGACTCCAATAGATCCTGGAACGTTGGTATCGAAGGTGAAACTGATGATTTAGGTGTCGACACAATTAGGCATTGGCTCAAGAAATCAATGTTGGCAACGTTGATGTTGTCCTCCGGTGTTCCGATGCTCAATATGGGTGATGAAGTTAGTCGCACACAAAACGGATCTAACAATGGTTACTCGCTACCTATTGATTTCACTGAAGAAAGTGCGGCAACTTTTAACGGTGGGTGGGCGTTGTCATGGGAACTTAATGAGTACGAGAAAGATATTTTGGCTTCAGTGCAAGAACTTGCCAAGATTCGTGAGACTTACTTAGCTGATGTGGCATCTGAATTTTATAGTGGCATTGTTGATCAAGGAACAAAGCGCAAAGACATCGCATGGTTTTCTCTTGGCGGCCATGAAATGACAGATAGCCATTGGCAAGATGAAGAAAAGCGCAGCATTACAGTCTTTGTTGAAGCTGATCCAAACCGTGGCCTATTACTTCTTATGAACTCATCAACTGCCGAAACTATTTTTACTTTGCCAGATAACACGTGGGGCCAGGCATATCGTTGCATTTTCGATGCATCTAAAGATGTCGCAACCTATGAGCCGGTAATCGCAGCCCCACAAGCAAAAGTCACTGTTGCCCAACACAGCGCACAAGTCTGGTTAGTTACTCGTACTAGGTAGTAATCGACCTTTTCCAGTAAAGTTTATTAACGTGTTAGCAATTATTGCTCCGGGTCAAGGTTCCCAAACTCCAGGAATGTTTAATTCATGGGTAACAAATCCGCAGTCACATGAACTACTTTCAAAATGGTCCATGCGGATCGATTTAGATCTAATTCGCTTAGGAACCACAGCCGATGCCGATGAAATTAGAGACACAGCAAATGCCCAGCCCCTTATCGTTGCAGCTTCATTATTAGCAGCGCGCGCTTTAGGAGTTAGAAACTTTGCATATGTATCTGGACACTCAGTCGGCGAACTTGCAGCTGCCGCGCTCAGTGGAGCAGTCAGTGATGAAGATGCACTTCGCCTCGTACGCGCCCGCGGAGTTGAGATGGCTAAAGCTGGCGCCCAATCCCCCTCTGGAATGTCTGCAGTATTAGGTGGAGATCGCGCATTGGTTTTAGAAAAAATTGCAGAGTTAGAACTAGTTGCCGCTAATGACAATGGCGGTGGACAGATAGTTGCCGCTGGAGATTTAGCCGCACTTGCACTCCTTGCACAAAATCCACCAGAGGGTTCACGCGTTCGCCCTTTAGCCGTTGCGGGTGCTTTTCACACACGGTACATGTCGGCAGCAGTTGAACCTCTACGAACAATGGCAGCCACAATCGCAACTGCGCCAACAACGATTTCAGTTATCTCTAATAAAGATGGCGAAGTAGTAATCGATGGCACCGAAGTGCTCAATCGCATCGTCAATCAAATCGCTAACCCTGTGCGCTGGGATCTATGTATGCAAAGCTTGAAAAACTTAGGCGTTACGGGTGTCATTGAATTACCACCCGCCGGAACTCTGGTTGGCTTACTCAAGCGCGCTGCACCAGAGATCGAAACATTCGCCCTCAAAACGCCCGATGATGTAGCAGCAGCTAAAGAGTTCGCAGGAAGGCACACACGGTGATCAAATCATTGCCTACGACTAATAGTCAGATACTTTCTGTCGGTTCATATCGGCCTAAGCGTTTAGTGCCTAACTCAGAAATCGTTGATCGCATCGAATCAAGTGATGAATGGATTCAGCAGCGCACCGGAATTGAGTCTCGTCGTTTTGCAGGTGCCGATGAAAGCGTTATTACTATGGCTAAGGCTGCTTGCGAAAGTGCGCTCAAGCGAGCCAATCTAACGATGGCCGATATCGATACTTTGATCCTCTCTACTATTTCTTATCCATTTCAAGCACCAAGTGCTGCTACAGAGTTGATAAATGAGTTAGGAAACCCTAAAGCCGCAGCATTTGATATCAGCGCTGCATGTGCTGGTTTTTGTTACGCGGTGGGAATGGCCAGTGATTTAGTACGCGGTGGTACTTCTAAAAACGTTTTGGTTGTTGGTGTTGAAAAACTCTCTGATTTTACAGATCCCGATGATCGAGCAACTGCATTTATCTTTGCCGATGGCGCTGGTGCAGTTGTAATCGGGCAAAGTTCTGAGGCTAAGATTGGGCCAACTATCTGGGGTTCAGATGCCGATTCACGCGAAGCGATTATGTTAAACCCTGCATATACCGAATTTAGAAATGCTCCAGATAAAGGTGTTGCACAATTAGGTTGGCCAAATATTTCTCAGCAAGGCCAAACTGTTTTCCGTTGGGCTGTCTATTCAATGAGCAAAGTCGGACTTAAAGCATTAGAGGCTGCTGGATTAACGATTAATGATTTAGATGTATTTATTCCGCATCAAGCAAATATCCGTATCATTGAAACAATGGTTAAAGAGATGAAGTTGCCAGATTCGGTTTTGGTTGCCGATGACATTCGTGTAAATGGAAATACATCTGCCGCTTCAATTCCGCTAGCGATGGATGTTTTACTAGAGCAACACCCCGAAATGCATGGCAAATTAGCTCTGCTCATCGGCTATGGCGCAGGCCTGGTTTATGCGGGCCAAGTGGTGCAATTACCCCCCAAGCCTTGAGATTTCGACCACTTACGCCTGTCAATACTCGTAAGTAAGCACCTTCGTCATAGAGAATTACCACCTGTTGATCCATTGAACTCAAATTAAGAAAAGGAACACTCCACATGGCACTTGCACAAGCAGATGTACTAGCAGGACTTAAAGAGATCGTTGTTGAAGTTGCTGGTATTCCAGCTGATTCAATTGAACTCGATAAGAACTTCACTGAGGATCTAGAAGTAGATTCTTTGAGCATGGTTGAAGTTGTAGTTGCTGCAGAAGAGCGCTTTGG
Organism: uncultured Actinomycetes bacterium; assembly: GCA_903904665.1. Lineage (GTDB taxonomy): Bacteria > Actinomycetota > Actinomycetes > Nanopelagicales > Nanopelagicaceae > Planktophila. Next base: position 11,921 of record CAIVDO010000121.1, read on the forward strand.
CGTGAAGATTCCTGATGAGGCTGTTACCGATCTCGTCACAGTTGGCGATGCAGTTAATTTCATCGTTAACGCAGCAAAGTAAGTAGTAAGACTTAAACTCTATGTCTGGCCGCCGCGTTGTCGTCACTGGACTAGGTGCCACAACTCCTATTGGTGGGGATGTAACAACCTCTTGGTCAGCATTACTTGCTGGCACAAGTGGAGTTAGATCCCTTACCGAAGAGTGGGCACAAAATATTCCAGTGCACTTCGCCGCACGCGTTAGTGTTGAACCATCGCAGCAAATGGAGCGCGTTGAAATCAGACGCCTTGATAGATCTGAACAATTCGCTCTCATCGCATCGCGTGAAGCTTGGAAAGATGCGGGCTCTCCAGATCTTGATAAAGAACGCTTAGGCGTAGTTATCGCATCGGGTATCGGTGGCGTGACAACGCTGCTAGATCAGTACGACATATTGCGCGAAAAAGGCGCACGCCTTGTAAGTCCTCACACCGTTCCCATGTTGATGCCAAATGGTCCGGCAGCAAATGTTGGTCTTGAACTACAAGCTCGCGCCGGTGTTCACACGCCAGTAAGTGCATGTGCATCAGGGGCTGAAGCAATTGGTTATGCCTTCGACATGATTCGAAATGACCGCGCAGACATAGTTGTTAGTGGCGGTGTCGAAGCAGCCGTTCATGCGCTACCAATGGCTGCATTCGCTGCAATGAAAGCTCTTTCAACTCGAAATGATGAACCGCAGCGCGCATCTCGTCCATATGATTTAAATCGAGATGGTTTTGTACTAGGTGAAGGTGGCGGAATTTTAGTTCTTGAAGAGTACGAACATGCTCGTGCTCGAGGTGCAAAGATTTACTGCGAAATCGCAGGACAAGGTTTGTCATCTGATGGCTATCACATCGCAGCACCTGACCCAGATGGGGCTGGAGTTCAGCGCGCAGTTAAATTTGCATTGCGTGACTCTGGTCTAACAACTAAAGATATTGTTCATTTAAATGCCCATGCCACTTCTACTCCTGCCGGCGATGTTGCAGAAGCAAATGCACTTCGTGCAGCCCTTGGATCAGATGCTGACCATGTTGCAGTCTCTGCCACAAAATCTATGACTGGCCATTTACTGGGTGGCGCTGGTGCTATCGAGTCGGTCTTTATTGTTAAGACTTTGCAAGATCGTCTTGCTCCCCCAACAATTAATATTGAAGATTTAGATCCTGCCGTCACCGTTGACGTAGTCAGAGATAAGCCACGTGCATTGCCTGCCGGAGACATCGCAGCGCTTAATGACTCATTTGGTTTTGGCGGCCACAACGTCGTACTGGTATTTAAGAGCATATAAATGCCAACTACCCCGCTAGACCCACGCGATCCCGAAAGTCGGATCGCGCGATTACTCGATGATGGAAAATTCGAATTTCTTATCCCTCGTACAGATTGTGGAATGGTTGCCGTAACCGGTGATATTAAAGGAAATAAAGTCGTTGTCTTTGCATCCGATGCCACAATAAAAAGCGGTGCATTAGGTGTAGATGGTTCAAAAGTAATTGTTACCGCTTATAAAGCTGCAATGGGTGCTCAAGTTCCGATTATCGGAATCTGGCACTCAGGTGGAGCGCGATTAAGTGATGGCGTTGCATCATTGGATGCATTTGGTGAAGTTTTTCAATCAATGATCTCTGCAAGTGGTCGCATCCCTCAGTTATCTCTTGTGCTTGGCCCAACTGCAGGTGGCGGGGCATACGGACCGGCACTTACCGACATTGTTGTTTTATCTCCTGAAGGACGCATCTTTGTAACCGGTCCTGATGTAGTAAAAAGTGTTACCGGTGAAGATATCGATATGGCATTACTAGGTGGACCTGAAGCACATCGCAAGAACAGCGGACTTGCCCACATCATCGCTAGCAATGAAGAAGAAGCGATAGATGACATCCGTGACTTAACTGCCCTCTTGGCTAATCAAGGTTTCATGAATCCACAAGTGGAAGATATTGATCTTTCAGCATTTGTTCCAGATTCAAAGGTGCGCACCTACGAAGTTCATCCGCTCGTCGAAGCGATTTTAGATAAAGACAATGAGCACATAGAGCTTTTATCAATGTGGGCACCTAATATGACAACGATCATCGGCCGCTTAGGTGGTGCCACTGTTGGTGTCCTTGCAAATAATCCTGCTCATATAGCCGGTGCACTCGATGCTGCTGCAGGTGAAAAAGCAGCGCGCTTTGTTCGCACGTGTGATGCATTTGGAATTCCGCTAATCGTTATCGCAGATGTGCAGGGCTTCTTGCCAGGAGCCGGTCAAGAGTGGGAAGGCGCGGTTCGGCGCGGTGCAAAGCTGCTGCATGCATTTGGTGAAGCTGTAGTTCCTCGCGTTACTTTAATTACACGACGTGCCTATGGTGGTGCCTATGTTGCTATGAACTCAAAGGCATTAGGTGCAACTCGAGTATTTGCTTGGCCACAAGCTGAGGTTTCAGTGATGGGCGCAGTTGCAGCAGTTCGCGTACTACATCGACGAATCCTTGCTGATCTGCCAGCAGAACAGCGCGAATCTATGGAGTTAGAGCTTGCTGCAGAGCATGAAAAGATTTCAGGTGGAGTTGCACGCGCAGTTGAGATCGGGGCAGTTGATGAGATTGTCACGCCACAGTTAACGCGAAGTGCGCTAGCTAAAGTAATTGCCGATGCACCACATCGCCGTGGAGCTCACGGCAATATCCCGCTTTAATTTGTATTAAAAGTTACAGAAACAGTAGCGCTCACAGTCTTTTCAATTGTGCTTGTGTCATAAGCGCCGTAATCGGCTGTCATCGTTGAATCTGGCGTTGTGATTTGAATAGGACCGGCCTTGACGTTGACCAAGGATCCAAGAGAGCCGCCAACTGCCTTGGTTAATGACTCAGCGCGAACCTTGGCATCTTTCATCGCATCGCTCATCAACTGTGGGCGAAGCTCTGGCAAATTAGAGATGTAATACTGAGGTCCGTAGTTATTGACGTTAATTCCTGTCTCTAGCAATGAGCCAATACCTTGGCTGAGCTTTGAAACTAATTTCACATCTTTGGTACGAACAGTCACATCGCGAGTAGCGCGGTAGGACAGGATGCGTCCTGTTGCATTGCCATTGACGTACTCCTCATTGGCATATGTTGAAACTGCGCCAAGGGTAAGTGCATCGGCTGCGATTCCACCCTTTGTCAAATAATCTGAAAGAGCTGCAACATCTGAGTCAACTTTCTTTACTGCAGCGGCTACCGTTGGAGAGGAAAGGTTGACCGACAAAGTCCATACTGCGTTATCAGCAGTTGCAGTGGTCTTTGCAGATCCTGTCACTGTGATTCCATTACCGGCACGTGTTGCAAAACCCGTTCCAACTTTTGTTAATCCAACGCCAAGTGCGAGCGCAACTATTACAGCTGAAATAATAATAGTTACGGCCTTGCGGCGCTCTACAGTGATAATCGGTGATTCATTTAGTTGGCTCATGGGTAAATTATATCCACCTAAATTGCATGCAATCGTGCAACTTCCTGCATGCCAGCACCCCTAAATTTCTCTAACTGCTGATCCCACAAACTGCCCAGGGCCATTGCCAATCCTTCACGAATTGAATCTTCATCAAGTGAGTTGTGGAGCACATTATTAATCTGGTGTTCATTGAGCAGAACTGCCCCACTTAAATCTGTTAAAGCTCTGTGAACTCCAAGTTCTGGCGTAAAGCGAAAGAGTTCACCGCCGTTGTCGTTGTTTTCTTGCACCTCAAAATTTAAGTAATGCCAACTTCGCAAAGTACTTGCAATCTCAGAGGCTGCACTTGCACCTGCTCGCCATTGGGTCGATGCTTTGAAAGTTCCAGGCATCAATGTTTGTGGCAACCAGTTCAACTGCACATCTGATCCCAGAATATTTTGAATCGCCCAGTCGATATGACGGCGCAGGGCCGAAGGTGCTGAGTGAATGGTTAATAAGCCCCGCACCGATAATTGGGCAGAAGGCGAAAGCAGACGTTGCATGGTTATCTCCTAGCAAGGGCGCCACATGCGACCTTCCCCAGCTGCATTTGCTCTTACTAGTACCTCAATTACACACCGTTCACGCTCAAACTGTCCAGCCCCACTTTAGGCATACGGAGGGATCCACGGTAGAGTTCACCTCAGTCGGACGCTTAATCAGTACCCGTTTCATGTAACACATATTCGGTATCGCTGGCGCAAGAGGAAGACCGTGATTCGAGGATTTCTCGGAACACCCACATATCGAAGGAAAAGTAAAAACATGGCAACAGGCACAGTTAAGTGGTTCAACTCTGAAAAGGGTTTCGGTTTCATTGCAGTTGATGGTGGCGGACAA
>CAIVDO010000122.1 GCA_903904665.1 uncultured Actinomycetes bacterium
ATTCGAGGCCTTTGGCTTCTTGTTCTTATTCGATGTTATCGAGTAGAACCACCAGTGGCCTCGTATCCGGCATAAAAAGCGGCGTAAAACGCAGGCTTTGTTGTATGCCAAGATGCAGGCTTATTGGTTGTATGAGCAGAAAGAATTACAGCAGCAGGCATGGCCTGTGCGCAGCGGAATAAGTTTTTAGACATATTCGCATCCTCCCTATTCATCTCGTTTTCGCCATGAAAACGATGAAAGGTAAGGGTAAAGCATGCATCCAGCCTCGTGCAAGTTAATTAAATGCCGCTGAAAATAAGCGTTTCAGAAGGGTTTTCAGCCTGCATGCAATCAAGTTAGAATCTGCTTCTACTGGCTAAGCCAACGGCGAAGTAGCTACGAGAGGTTCTCCACATTGAGTAAGAAAGCCAGCTTGGCAGTAGGTGCGCCTATCGAAGGCCGCTCACCTGCGCGTATGGCTTGGGAGCGAATCAAAAAAGATCGAACTGCGAAAATCTCTGCTTTCACAATTGGAATATTTGCACTCTTAGCTCTAACCGCTCCAATTTTCACGTGGATTCTTCACACATCCCCCGACCAGTTTCACCCTGAGACCCTTGATCCAAGTTTTGGAACAAATCCCATCGGAAAGTTAGGTGGCATTTCTGCACAGCATTGGTTTGGCGTAGAGCCACGTACTGGCCGCGATGTTTTTCTGCGCTTTGCATATGGCGCCCGAACATCTTTATCTATTGCGCTCTCAGCAACAGCGCTAGCAACAATCATTGGTGTTTTAGTTGGTCTGACCTCAGGTTTTTATGGAAAGAAGATCGACCTCGTACTCTCACGCACAATGGAAATTGTTTTGGCATTTCCATCAATTCTCTTTGCGCTAGCCGTTACGCCCGTTTTTGAAAACCTCCTGGAAAGTTGGGGCGTTCCTACCGGAAATGCCACACGTATCCCAGTAATGATTATCGTCTTATCAATGTTTGGCTGGCCATATATTGCACGTATCGTTCGCGGTCAGGTTATATCTATCCGTGAAAAAGAGTTTGTTGAGGCTGCCCGGTCAATTGGTGCATCACGAGTTCATTTAGTTTTTAGAGAAATTCTTCCTAATCTCTGGGCGCCAATCTTGGTCACGGTTGCGTTAAATATTCCGACAATGATCACCTCTGAAGCTGCACTTACTTTCCTGGGTGCTGGAGTAATTGATCCAACTTCAGATTGGGGAGCAATGCTCTTGGCATCAGTGCCGTTCTACAGCGTTGATCCAACCTATACATTCATTCCAGGATTTGGACTTTTCCTTTTAGTTTTAGCTTTCAATCTTCTCGGCGACAGCGTTCGAGATGCGTTAGACCCACGGAGTTCCCGATAGAACATATGACTATCGGGCGCAAAAGACCCCCTATCGATAAGAAAGGACTCACATGAGTCTAAAGAAGAAGGCCTTAGCGGTCGTTGGAGCAGCAGCACTTGCTTCAACAGCACTGCTTTCGGTAAATGCTGCATCAGCAGCAACGACCTTCACTACACCAGTTGCCCCAATTAAAGGCGCTGTAAAAGGTGGAACTGTCACAATTTTGGCTCAGGGAGATTTCGAGCACCTTGACCCAGCCCGTAACTATGTTGGTGGAACTCTTGATTTCTACCGCCTATTTACTCGCACACTCACTCAGTACCGCACAGTTAACGGCAAGACTGATTTAGTTCCAGATGTTGCAGCTGACCTTGGTACTACTAAAGATGGTGGAAAGACTTGGACATTCAAGCTTCGTACCAATCTTAAGTATGAGGATGGCAACACAATTACATGTGCTGACATGAAGTATGGCGTTATGCGCTCATACAACGATGACATTCTTGATGGCGGACCAACTTATGCCAAGGATTTCATCGCTAACCCAACAAACTACAAGGGTGCATACACAGAACCAGGGAAAGATCTTCCATCAGTAATTTGTAGCCCTAAGGGTGACGCAATTACATTCAAGTTGGCTATTCCAGTTCCATACTTCCCTTACGTAACTACTTTCGGTGCGTTTTCACCAATTCCAAAGGCGAAAGACACCAAGCAGAATTACGAACTACGTCCACTTTCAAGTGGTCCATACAAGATTGAGTCTTACTCACGCGGTAAGGAACTTGTATTAGTACGTAATGACAAGTGGGATGCAAAGACAGATCCAGTTCGCTGGAACTATCCAGATGAGTACCACGTAATCATGGGTGCCGATCAGAACGTAATCGAGCAGAGCTTGATTTCTGATTCAGGCAATGCCAAGACTTCTGTCTCATTTGATACAAACATCATTACTAATCTTTCAAAGGTTCTTAACGTTGCTAAGTACAAGGATCGCCTATTTAACTTTGATAGCGCGTACAACCGTTACTACGCAATTAACGTTGACACTGTGAAAGATATTAACGTGCGTAAGGCAATTCAGTGTGCAGTTGACTTCAAGTCAATCTTGCTAGCTGCTGGTGGAACTTCTGCCGGTTCATACGCAAACTCAACAATTCCTAAGTCAATCAAGGCTGCTTACCGTAACTTCAATGTTTGCGGTCGCGATGTTTCTAAGAAGCCAGAGGCTCAACTAGATCAAGCGAAGGCATTCCTTGCAAAGGCTACAAATCCAAAGACTACTTTGCGTCTTGCATACCGCGATCGTGGCGTAGAGCCACTTCGTGCTGCTGCTCTAGAGCAGAGCCTTAAGGCTGCAGGATTTACAGTAATCATGGACAAGTACCCATCATCTGACTTCTATGCACCAGCTGCAAAGCGTGGCGGAGCAAATGAGCCAGACATCATTCAGACATCATGGGCATTTGACTGGGCTGCGGCTTCAGGAATTGTTTATGCGTTATTTGATGCTCGCACAATGACACCAGAAGATGCAAAGAGTAATCAGTCACGCGGTGATTTCGCTGACTTGCAGAAGCTTTTTGCTAAGGCTGATACATCAGCAACTGCTGCTCAGGAAAAAATCTTGGGCGACATCGAGCAGAGCTTGATCGTTGATAAGGCTGCTCACGTATCTGTCTACTTTGAAACTTCTCACTACATGGCTGGTTCAAAGGTTGGCGGACTACAAGTTGATGGTGGATATTCCACACTCAGCGTTCTAGGTGCTTACGTTAAGAAGTAAGAATCTAAATAAGTAATCACTTAAGTGGGGGTGGATGCACATTCATCCCCACTTAAGTACTACTAGCTCCACAAGATTTAAATTTTTCACTCACTAAGAGAAAGGGAGACAGATGCTCAAGTACACATTTCGCCGCATAATTAGCGGAACGCTCGTGCTTGGAATCGTCTCTGCAATTGTTTTTGCTATCTTTTACATTCTTCCTTCAGATCCTGCGCGACTTGCATGTGGAAAATCCTGTACACCGGATTTAGTAGCTCGCATTCAAGTGGCTCTCGAGCTTGATCAGCCTCTGCCTATTCAATATGGACGATTTATTAAGGGCATTTTTGTTGGACGAACATATTTAGGAAATACTGATGCTTCGCGTGAATGCGGGGCACCATGTCTGGGCTATTCATACCAAACTGATCTACCAGTAACCGAGCTGCTCTTGGATCGCTTGCCCGCAACGCTTTCAATTGCAGTTGGAGCATCGATTCTCTGGCTACTTATAGGCCTTTCTAGCGGCATTATCTCTGCACTGCGCAGAGGAACGTGGATTGATAGAACTTCCCAAGGCTTTGCTTTGGCTGCTGCCTCGTTACAGATTTATTTTGTTGGTCTAATTTTGCAGTTCATTTTCGTTGATAAATTAGCGTGGCTACCAATGCCAGGATACACATCGCCCTTTGATTACCCGATGGATTGGGCAAAACAAATGGTGTTGCCATGGGTGACGCTAGCGTTTCTACTTTCTGCGATTTATTCACGACTTACCCGCTCGGGCATGATCGAAACAATGGGTGAAGATTTTGTTCGCACAGCGCGCGCTAAGGGCTTGAGCTCTCGTGATATTAATTTGAAACATGTCTTACGCGCTGCAATGACCCCGATCGTCACAGTCTTTGGTTTAGATCTGGGCTCTCTTCTTGGCGGCGCAGTAATTACTGAATATGTTTTTAATATTCCAGGTTTAGGAAAACTATCTACCGAGGCAGTAACTAACCTCGATCTTCCGGTTGTTACTGGAACTGTTTTATTCGCTGCATTCTTTATTATCACAGCAAACATTGTTGTTGATTTACTGTACTCAGTTCTAGACCCAAAGGTGCGACTCACATGAGCGCATTCCTAGAAGTAAAGAATCTCTCTGTTGCATTTCCAACAGAGGATGGTGTTGTGCAAGCAGTTGACTCACTTTCATTTTCAGTAGAAAAAGGTAAGACTCTAGGAATCGTGGGCGAATCTGGTTCCGGAAAGTCTGTGACTAGTCTTGCAATTCTTGGATTGCAAAAAGGTTCGCGGGCAAAAGTTTCGGGTCAGATTTGGGTAGATGGTAATGAAATTGTTGCCGCCTCTGAATCAGAAGTCCGCAAACTACGCGGTAAGGCAATGTCTATGATTTTCCAGGATGCACTTGCTGCGCTACATCCTTACTACACCGTTGGTCACCAAATCGCTGAGGCATATCTTGTGCACAACGATGTCTCCAAGAAGGCGGCTATGGCACGGGCAGTAGAAATGCTGGATCGAGTTGGAATTCCAGAGCCTCACAAGCGTGTTAATGACTTCCCGCATCAATTTTCAGGGGGCATGAGACAGCGAGCCATGATCGCAATGGCACTTTCTTGTAATCCATCGCTACTTATCGCCGATGAACCAACAACTGCACTTGATGTGACAGTTCAGGCACAGATACTTGAGCTTTTGCGCGATCTGCAAAAAGAGTTTGGTACTGCGATTATTCTTATCACCCATGATCTTGGTGTCGTTGCTGAAACCGCCGATGATATTTTGTTGATGTATGCCGGCAAGCAGATTGAATACGGAACAGTTCGAGATGTCTTACAAGTTCCTCAGCATCCATATGCATGGGGTCTCTTAACTTCAATTCCCCGCCTTACTGGAGATCCAAATCTTGCATTGACTGCGATCCAAGGTGCACCACCTAGTTTGATTTCGGTGCCATCTGGATGTGCATTCCATCCTCGTTGCACTTACGTGGACAACGTTGGAGCGGCATGCTCAACGCTCATTCCAGAGTTAATTCCAGTTTCAGAAGGCAAACACCACTCGGTGCGCTGCCATATGAGTGCAAAGGTGCGCGAACAACTATTTACTAGTCAGGTAGCACCACATCTATGACAACTACAAATAGTCCAATACTGAGTGTGCAAGGACTTACAAAACACTTTCCAGGTGGACGTGAAGGTTTCTTTGGTAAGCGCGATGTAGTTCAGGCAGTCGATGGCGTTACTTTTGATGTTGCACCTGGTGAAGCACTTGGTCTTGTTGGTGAATCAGGGTGTGGAAAGTCAACTACCGGTCGTTTAATCACACGTTTACTAGAACCAACTGCTGGCTCTGTAGTTTTTGAAGGCCAAGATATCTCACATTTTTCTAATGCGCAGATGCAACCGATTCGAACCCAACTGCAAATGATCTTCCAAGATCCATATGCATCCCTTAACCCTCGACACACAGTCGGAACTATTGTTTCAACTCCATTTAAAATTAATAAAGTCACGCCTGAAGGCGGAGTAAAGAAGCGTGTGCAAGAAATCCTTGAAATCGTTGGATTAAATCCTGAGCACTATAACCGTTACCCGCATGAGTTTTCTGGTGGTCAACGCCAGCGTATTGGTATTGCCCGTGCCTTAGCATTGCGTCCTAAATTAATCGTCGCAGACGAACCTGTAAGTGCTCTAGATGTTTCTATCCAAGCTCAAATTATTAACTTAATGAAAGATCTGCAAAAAGATTTCGGTCTTACTTTTGTATTTATCGCCCATGATTTAGCCGTCGTTCGACATTTTGCTCAACGCGTTGCTGTTATGTATCTGGGAAATATCGTTGAAATTGCAGATCGCGATACTTTATATGCAACTCCAAAACATCCATACACAAAGGCTTTACTCTCAGCAGTTCCAGAAGCCGATCCGGATGCTGTAGGTGCCCGTGAACGTATTCGATTAACTGGCGATGTTCCCAATCCAATCAATCCACCTTCTGGCTGTCGCTTTAGAACTAGATGTTGGAAAGCTGCCGATATATGTGCAACTCAAGCACCAGCTTTGTTACAAATCGGCAAAACACAAGTTGCCTGCCACTTTCCTGAATAATTAATAATGAAGTGCTAAACAAGTCCAGCTTCAGTTAAGAAACGCGATGGCTTACCGCGATAACTCATATGTAGATCGACCTTCGCGCGGGTGATTCCAACATAAAACAGGCGGCGCTCTTCATCAATTGATGCTTGATCTCCAGTTGTTGAGTTATTTTCAAGTGGAAGTAATCCTTCACTCACTCCCATCAAAAAGACGCGCTCCCATTCAAGCCCCTTTGCTGCATGCAATGTTGCAAGGGTCGTCACTGGCATCGTTGGTGGATTGTTTTGCTGCACGCGATCTTCAAGTTCACGCAAATATGTGCGCAGATTCTTAGGATTAAATCCGCTATCGGCATCGAGCTCGCGAGCTAAGTGAAGAAGGGCTGCAATTCCATCGATATGCGCGCCAGTTAAAAAGGGTTGGGCAAGTGTGCGCAGCTCATCTAGCCAAGAAACACCTTCGGTAGGAATCACCGATGCATTTCGCACAAGCTTTAAGAACTCACGCACATCAGGGCGATCGAAGAAACGCTCACTATTGCGGACTTGATAGGGCACTTTGGCTGCATTCATGGCCCGTTCAACTGAGTTAAGTTGGCTGTTGGTCCGGGCCAATACTGCAATTTCCTGCGGTGGGGTTCCCTGTGAAATTAACTGAGTAATGAAATTAATGATGCCGGCGATCTCTGATGAATCATCGCTATAGGCATCAACTGATGGCTTGTCACCGTGATCATTGAGTGCAACTAGCTCTTGGCCCATCTGCGCTTTGCGCAAAAGCGAGTTGGCCATAAAAGTTATCTCAGGTGTGGATCGATAACCAGTGGTTAAACGAACAACTTCGGCCTGCGGAAAGCGTTGCGTAAATGAGTTTAAGAAAACCGGAGTTGCTCCGGCAAAGGAATAGATAGTCTGCGCGGGATCACCCACAACGCAGATCTCTTGTCGAGAACCTAACCAGGCATTAATCAAGCGCTGTTGCAGAGGTGAAATATCCTGATACTCATCTACGGTAAAGAATCGATATTGATCTTGCACACGTTCGCGTACTTCGCGCTCTTGTTCAATCATGGCAGTTGTTAACAGCAAGACATCTTCAAAATCCATCGCGCGTTCTTGATGCTTTACTGATTCATAAGCGGTGTAAACCTTTGCCATCTGCTCAGGATTAATCCGTGGTTTGACGCTTCTCTTTCCAAGTTCGGATAAATAATCAATAGGCGCAACTTCACTGACCTTTGACCATTCAATCTCTGATGCGATATCTCGCATCAAATCACGAGAGGTAATTGATAGCTCGCCCGTTAACTCTGCACGCTTGATTGCCTCGGTAATAAAGGCCGTCTTTGAAGTAATCAGATCTGGTGTTCGACCACCAAATACTTGAGGCCAAAAGAAAGTCAGTTGCTTAAGTGCTGCTGCGTGAACCGTGCGCGCAGCAACGGAAGGAACGCCAAGTGAGCGAAGACGCATTCGCATTTCACCGGCAGCGCGTGCAGTAAAGGTAAGTGCTAATACTTTGTGTGGATCCATCACATTAATCGCTGCGGCATATGCGATGCGATGCGTAATTGCTCGAGTTTTTCCAGTTCCGGCACCTGCAATTACGCAGACAGGCCCGCGTGTAGCAAGGGCCACAGCCCTTTGTTCGTTATCGAGAGATTCTAAAATCTGCTCTGCACGCAGGTCGGACACTAGCGCCACGTCTCCCCGCCACTTAAATCACTTGCAAGGTAACCATCTTTGCCTACATACCAAGCCGTGATCATTTTTCGAGCAACAGAGATTGAGGGTGGAAGCAATATGTCATCGGTTGCTACTGCAGTTTTCATCTCATCATGAGTAAACCAACGTACTTCAGTTATCTCTTCGCCATCAGGACGAGCGTTATCTGGATGATCAGTAACTGCTTCAAATGCAATCATGATCGATGCTGGAAATGGCCAAGCTTGAGATCTCAGATAATTAATATCATTGCAGTACACGCCAGCCTCTTCAAAGACTTCACGAGAAACGCACTCCTCAAAAGATTCACCGGGTTCAACAAAGCCTGCAAATGTTGAGAAACGTTTTTCCGGCCAGATTGGTTGATGGCCAAGTAAAATACGATCCTGCGAATCTTTTACCAAGACAATTACTGCAGGATCTGTTCGGGGATGATGTTGAGTTGAGTCTTCGACGCAAACACGTACTGCTCCACCTAAATCACTAATGGTTGCCGCACCACACCTTGAACAACAAGGATGTGTTGCATGCCAGTTAGCAAGACCAACTGCATGCATCGCAAGTGAGATTTCCATTTCATCTAGGTTGCTGCCAACTTCACGCAAAGTTGCAAAACCTTCGTATTTTTCTTCCTCAGTTGCTGGTTCTGTGATCCATGATGTTCGCCAAGCAAAAAATGGTGTGTTGTTATCTCTGCCCAGACCTAAGAAAAATCGTTCGCCTACTTCAAATGATTGTTGTTGTGATGCCACTGTTGGCGCATCGCAGAAAATTAGCGCATCGTCGGTGGCAGCAATTCGCCCATCAATTATTTGGAGAATCAATGCCCTATCCCAGAGCTGATCTAAGGCTTTGGCATCACTTCGCAGGTGGCTGGCGCGATTTATCGGGGACAGGGATTGATTGCGCGCGCTCATAGGGGTGAACGCTACTAGCATCGCCCCATGCGCATAACATCGTGGAATCTGCTGCATGCACAGCCAATGCCGCCGGATAAAGAGGCCGACGCGCCAGCCTTGCTAGCAGGGGCTTTGGGTCAGCTAGCGAGCGATGTCATTGGCCTACAAGAGGTTGATTACTTCCTTGAGCGATCAGGTGATCATAATCAAGTAGAAAACGTTGCATCGATAATGGCAGCACAGCAATGGGCCTTTGCACCTTCACTCATGGGCTCCCCAGATGAAAATTGGCGAAATCCTAATGAAAGCGATGACAAACTCATATCTGATACGAGTGAAGTCTCACTGCCTGGTTATGGAATCGGAATGGTCTCAAAGCTTCCTGTTGATTCTTGGCATCGTCTTGATTTGAAGGGATCTCCAATTGGAGTTTTCATGGCATTTCCAGTTGATGGGAAGATGAAACGTTTCTATGTCCGCGATCATCCGCGAAGCGCCCTGGCTGCCAAGTTAGAAAATGGCTGGTTGATTATTAATACGCATCTTTCATTTGTGCCTGGTTTTTCTCTAGCGCAACTTATAAAGATTAAAAGGTGGGCAAATAAATTGGGCGTCACGGATAAATCCAAAATCATCATTATGGGTGATCTCAATATTCCTTTTGCAATCTTTGCCAAAGGTTTTAGGTGGAAATCCCTAGCAACCCAGCGCACATTTCCAAGTTGGTATCCAAAAGTGCAAATTGATTATTTTCTTTCACAGGGCTTAACTGCTAAAGATGTTACTCACATTCAATACCCGCACTCTGGTATGAGTGATCACTTACCACTTGTAATTGAAGTCAAGGCTTAATTCTCTGCTTTATCTTTTTGCGAAATAAGTGCAACAGATGCAATAACTATTACTCCACCCACTAACTGCGCAAGCGTTGGCGCTCCTCGTCCTAAAGCAATACTGGCTGCTACGCCTGCGATGGGGATTATGTTCAGAGATGGACCAGTAATTCGGCCGGGTAGGTTTTGAAGCGCGTAGTTAAAGGCAACAAAGGGCAGGCCAACGCCGAAAAATCCAGAGAGAACAGCAGATACCCAGATATGCGTACCCACATTAGTTGGAACGCTCTGATCTGAGATTAAATAGAAAGCACTTAAGAAAATCACTGAAATCAAGGTTTGACCTAGTGCTAAATCAACTGGGGAATACTCTGAAAGATGTTTGCGCAGGATATTTGCATATATTCCAAAGAGAAATGCTGAAAGAACAAAGTAGATAGAGGTAGAAGTAGCATCTAGATGAGTACCCGTGGCACTAGCAACTACTACTCCAAACATACCTAAAAGAAAATATAACCATTGCTTGTTAGTTAAGCGATCTCCTAGCCAGAAAACTCCAATTAATACGGTGAACAAAGTTTCACCGGTCAGAATTAAAACCCCAGTGCTCGCCGTTTCATGTGTGTAACCAGTATTACCCAGTAACCATGCAAGGCCAGGTTGCATGATTCCAATAGGAATTACTAATCGCCACGGGATGTGTGGCATATTGCGCCGGATTAAAACCACAACTGCAATGAAGACAAAGCCAACGCTGCATTCAATCAGTGAGAGCAATAAAGGTGAAAACTCAGTGATTGCTAAATCTGCTAACGGGTTAGAGATTCCCCAACTGATCATGGATGCAATTAGAATCGCAATCTTTACGTTCATGCGCCTTCTTTGCTGGCATTAGCAATCAAGGTAATAAGTGAAGCCTCATCGAGTATGTCTGCTGGACGATCAGTAACAGACGTTGGAACATAGTGAAAAGCTGCACTAATTTTTGAAATATCTGTACCCGATAGCTTTGCCCACGCTAAGCGATACATTGCCAACTGGACTGCTGCCGAAGCATCAAGTTTGGTGGCTCCGGTTTTCCAATCCACGACTTCGAAGCCATCGGCAGTTGCATAAACGGCATCGATACGACCACGCACCAATATGCCTGCAATCGTTGTTTCAAACGGAACCTCAACGCGCACCGGTGTGCGGTTGGCAAATTCACTGCCCAGCCAGGCTTTTTTAAGATCCTCTAACTTTGAATCCTCATCTAGTGGATCTAAGTAATCTAAATACTCATCGCCAAATAAAGTGGCCGCTTCGGTGAACTGGCGCTCAACCCACAAGTGAAAAGCCGTTCCGCGCCTTGAGTATTGATCTTGTCCGCGTGGCATTGGACGGCGAATATTAAGTGCAAGTTCTTGAGGATCTTTATGAAGTGCCACAAGGGTTGAAGTTGAAAGACGTGGAGGCAAAGCAACACGAATAGTTTGATCTTTGACTCTGCGTTGCTCATTGATGAGGGCTTGAGCATCGGCTATCCAAGAGTTAATCTCTGCTGATTTAGATTCCTGTAGTGAATGCATGGGTGCAGATTCTACTAATTCAATTGCAGTATCAAATGCTTGGCGACGATTGCCTAATGGATCACGGGGCCATTGTGCGGTGATTGGGTTCTCAATCGTTGGATTTTCTGCGCCATCTTCTGGTGCTGCAACATCGCTAACTAACAGACCACCTAATCCACTTGCCGCCCCTGCAATCATCGTGAAGATTTCACTGGGTGCCACAGATTGTGTGCCATCACGCCACCAAGAGGTTGTGCACAGCAGATGTGATTTAGCGCGAGTAACTGCAACGTATGCAAGGCGCATCTCTTCGCGCATCTTGATGTTGTTAGTGCACTCCTTACCAAAGGCTTTGATTGCTTTGGCCGCTTCGCTGTTCTTGGTTATTGCGTGAAGAGAAAAATGAGGAAGCTCATGAGCATCACCGCGAAGTTCAAATGGGACATGCTTTTCATTTTTAATCCAATTATCTGAATCCCCCGTATTGCCACCAGGAAATGTTCCCTCGGCTAATCCCGGCACGACAACTACATCCCATTCGGCGCCTTTTGCCATATGAATCGTCAGTATCTGCACGACATCACTTCGAATTTCAGGGGCCCCGGCTTTTAATCCGCCCTCAGCATCGGCTGCAATATCTAGCCACAGTAGAAAGGCCGACACTGTTCCACCCGTGCGCTCAAACTTTGCCGCTTCATCAAGGAATCGATCTAGATGTCTGCGACCAGATTGATTTCCATCGCGCAGAGTTATTTCACTTTCTAGGGTTAAGTAATTTTCGATTTCGGTAATCAAATCAGTGATCTGCCCACCTGTTCGTGCGCGTAATCGACGTAAATCACTGGCAAATCGCATCAGCCGTTGATATCCAATATCGCTAAAACCAAATTTCTTCGCATCGGCAATTTCATCTATGGCATCGATTATCGATCCAGCAAATTGATCATCGGCCTCTAACTGTTCTGGGTTACCGGCGGCAATCTTTTTAATAAATGTCTTTGAATCAGCATGCATTGCTTTGGCACGATCGCGTGAGAACGTGCCAAGTGCTGCGATATCGCGTGGACCTAGATTGATACGTGGTCCAGTTAAATGGCGCATCACAGCAGATCCTGCATCTGGATCGGTAATAATCTTTAACATTGTCACAACATCAGCTACCTCTGGGACGTGAATCAATCCACCGATTCCAATTACTTCAACTGCTATATCAGCTCGGTGCAACGCCGCTTCAATTGCAGTAATTTGACTTCGCTTGCGTACGAGCACGGCGCATGTTTTGCCAGTACCAGCAGCCCAGTTCTTCTCTACATATTCGGTGATAGCCGCTGCTTCAGCATCAATAGTTTCAAAGACTCCGTAAGCAACTTCACCTTTACCAGCTTTTGGTCGCGCCTCTAGTTCAACAACTTGTTGACCACCTGCTAACTTAATTTCACCACTAATACGGTTTGCAACCGACAAAATCATTTCATCATTACGAAATGTTGTTGGAAGTGAGAACTTGGCGCTACCCACTTGATCAACGTTCTTAGGGAAATACTTCGCAAAAGATGCCATGGTGCCGGCAGAGGCTCCGCGCCAGGTATAAATAGCCTGCGATGGGTCGCCCACAGCCATAACTGGATGCCCATCGCCATAGAGAGATGAAAGCATTCGCACCTGTGATTGCGATGTATCTTGATATTCATCGAGCAAAACAACTTTGTATTTACCACGCTCTAACACACCAACATCTTCAAAGTTCTGAGCAATATCTGCAGCGAGTGACATCTGATCATCAAAGGAGAATTCCCCGGCAGCTTTACGGCGCTGCATAAAGCTTTCAACCATTGGAAGTAGTGAGTTTCGCTGACGCATAGCTTTAGCAACATCCCGGACTTCAGCGTTGCTACTTCCAGTAAGAGGTTGCAAGGATAATAAAACTTCATTACCGATTCGCTCAATATCTTCAGCCTTGACTTGATGCTCCAGCATTAACTTAGATAGTCCCAATAGATCTTTGATTACGGTACTAACTGCGCTTTGGTTGCGGTAAGAATCATCTGACCAGTTGCGCACGACATCTGATGCGATCTGCCATATAGCAGCCTCACCCAGCGGCTCTGCATCGGCATCGATGCCATAGCGAATTGCATGTTCACTCAAGAGCTTGCCTGCATAGGAGTGATAGGTAGTAACAGATGTAGAAGTAGATGTGATGTGTTTGAACTCAGCAAGTGCGGCTAATTGACGTAAACGCTTTCGAATACGGACTGAAAGCTCACCTGCAGCTTTCCGCGTGAAAGTAAGACCTAAGATTTGATCAGGTGTGACAAATCCATTAGCAACTAAATACAACACACGGTTCGACATCGTTTCAGTCTTACCTGAACCCGCACCTGCAATTACAACTGAAGGTTCTAGTGGACTACTAATGATTTCGGATTGATATGTTGTTACAGGCTTGAGCCCAAGCTTTGCAACTATCTCTTCCGGTGAATATTTAGCTACTCGCTCCATGTTTGTAAATGTCACTGCTCAACCACCGTCCGTCCATCATTTTGAACGGGGCAAGATGTGCGCACTGGGCAGCCTTTACAGCGCTTATTTACTGTGGCAAAGAATGTTGCGGCTCCCATACCTTCGGCAATCTCATTGAGTTTTTCTTTTGTTGCCTCAACATCAATGACATGTTGTGGTCTAAGAGTTGCACCTGCGGTGCTTGTGCCTAGATACACCAGTTCTGCTCCAGCGCTGACATTGCCTTGAGTAAATCCACCTTCGGTAATACCAACTTGGTAACTAGCAAGCTGCAGATTCTCTTTCGCATCCTTTAATGAGATGGCCGTTCCACCTGTTTTAAAATCAATAATAAAAAGTGAACCATCGGCTTCAACCTCTAATCGATCCACGCTTCCTCGAATTCGAGCACGACCCAATTTCACATCAAATCTAATTTCAGCGTCCACTACTTCTCGCTTTGATTCATTGTGATAGGTAACAAACTTCTCAAGCATTGTCACAGCATTTTCTAAATGTGAAGCGCTGACCCAACCAGATTCTGGATCAATGAGTTTCCATGAACTTTGTAAATTAGCAATCAAATCTTGCTTCGATGTTCCTGGCTCTTGCACCATCTTGGCGGCAAAGGCATGGATTGCAGAGCCTAGAACTTGAGCGGTGCTATCTCCATCGCTTCCTCCATTATTTTGCAAGAACCACTTAACGCCGCACTCCACAAATGATTCGGCGCCGCTTGGAGACACAACAACTTCTAGTTCAGGACTAATCACGGGAGCATCCGTGCTCAGTGGCACAGATCCAATCCAATGAGCAGGATCGGCTAGATAGATCCCTTCAGCTTTCATTGCACTCAATAACGCTGCAGCCTCTTGAGCATTTTCGCCATCTAGTTGGCTACGAAGTTCAGCTACTAATGCAGGTGCCGTAATGGGCCTTGGTACTTCGGTTAACTCAGGTCCTACTTCTTCATCAATCTTCTTTACTAGAACTTCAACTGTTTCAAAAAAATGTGATGGCTCTTCATCATCGCGCTGCACTGCAGTGACAAATAATGATTGTTTAGCGCGGGTTATTGCCACATGAAACAAGCGCTCTTCGTCCTGCAAAAGACCACTTGCAGCAATTACATCTAGCTGATCACGGGCGATGTCAGGGTTGCGTTGACGTTCAACTAATCGTTCGGCCCCTAATAGCGAAGAGCGCTGTTTTAGATTTGGCCAGGAACCTTCTTGCAGACCTGCGATTGCAACTAGATCCCATTCACGCCCCTTCGCGCTGTGCACGGTAAGGATTTCAACAAAATCTGGTCGCACACCTTTTGCTGTAATCACATCACCAGCAATATCTTCAGTTGCAATTTCAGCGATAAAAGCACCGGGGCCTGACAAAGGAAAACGTTCGGAGTATCGAGCGGCGCTTTCAAATAACTGCATCATCGCATCTAGGTCTCGATCTGCTGCAGCTGCGCGGACTCCAGGGCGCAGAGCTTGATTGCGCCATGCGCTCGAGAGTTTATTTTGATCTGAAGTCAGTGCATTGTCCCAAATCACCCACAGAAGTTCGTCGGCCGTTGCTTTTTTGTTTCTAGCAACTGCACGGGCTTTTTCAAGAAGTTCATGCACGCGAGTTATCTCAGCAGCTCCTTCAATAAACAACTCACCAGAATCTAGAGCTGCGATTAATAACGCAGTTCCGGTGCGATCATCACCATCTGCACGGGCGGCAATAAGTGCTCGGCGAATACGACGTAAAGAAATTGAATCTGCTCCGCCGAATTCACTCATTAGCAATCGCTCTGCGGTATCAAAGTTAAGGGGCTGCAGTTTTAGTGCAACGCGAGCAAGCAGTAGGAATGGTGCAACTGCAGGGTTGCCGGCCAGCGCTTGAAGTTCAGAGGCAACTGGAATTCCAACCTGTGAAAATGCGCGACGCAACGAAGATGCCTGCATTCCAGGGCTTCGCAAAATAACGGCCATGTTGCTATATGAAATACCCTCACGAAGATGTGCACTGCGGAATTGATGGGCAATAAATGCTGCTTCTTCGGCCCCAGATCTAAAGCGATGAACCTGCACCTGCCCCAGATTTTCATTGCCGCAGATGCGTTTGCGGGTGGTCTGAGCGCCTTTCATATTCTGAGCAAATTTCAAACCGACATCAAAGATGCTAGAAGCATTTCTAAAACCGGTCTTTAAGACAATCTCTTTAGCGCGATAAGGATCAAGGGCTGCAGATAAACCATCGGGATCTGCCCCACGAAAGCGACCAACGGCGCTATCTGCATCGGCGGCGATAATTACATCGTTACCGGTGAGCATGGCAAGGAGTGCTCGCTGTGCTGGATCGGATTCTTGAAACTCATCGACCATGACCGTCGCAAAGCGAGCACGTAAGGCTGTAAGGACATCTGGGTTATTGTGTAAATGAATCGCAGCACGTGAAACTAATTCAGAAGGGTCAATACGCAGTTTTGCATCGGTTGCACTTATTTCGCGCATCACCATTGAATTCAAATAGCGCTTCCAAAACTTTGCCGCAGCCGACCAATACTTCTCACCCTCAGTTGCCCCAAGCTTTTCTAACTCATCAGGAGCAATACCGCGCTCTGATGCACGCAAAATTAAATCGCGTAGCTCGCGAGCAAAACCATTTGTTGTTAGCGCTGCATGCAAATCTTCTGGCCACTCTTTGTAACCATCTGTGATATCACCCTGCAGCAGCTCTTTGATGTAACTCTCTTGCTCGGGACCACTAAGAAGAATTGGCTCTGGATCTTGCCTTGCTTTCATCTTGATAATGGAAAAAGCTAGTGAGTGAAAAGTGCGGGCCAAAGGTTCGTACATTGTCTTGGTTGTGCGAAGTGCGATGGCATCACGAAGCTCGGATGCGCGTTCGCGGCCAAAAGTTATAAGCAGTATTGAATCGGGATTTTGCCCATCGGCAATACGTGACACAGCAGCTTCAACTAATACCGTTGTTTTGCCTGTACCCGGACCGCCTTGAATAACTAAGGGGCAGTTACGGTGAGTAACGGCGGCCAACTGATCAGGAGAAAGGGCAGGCGTAACCATCGGGGCGCTAGGCGCAACGAGGGTAAAGGGCTGCTTACTCACAGTGGTTATCTTGCCCGACCGCTATGACAAAACTGTCTTTGCGATAAATGCCCAACTCCGTGCCGTAGGCTCTGTTATCATGATTCATCAAGATATATCAAGATAAATAGTCGGGAGCAAAAAATGACAACTAAGCGTGAAAAGTTCTCTTCTCAAGCCGATGAAGAGCTGCTCTCTGCCGTACGCAATCTGGCGCATTCTCAAGGTCGTCAGTTTCAATCAATCCTTGAAGATGCCCTCACTGAGTACCTCGAGCGCCATCAAAATGAACGTCCGCGCATTCATGTCATGGAGGCTTTTGGTTTAAGCATGGATGAGTTTGACGATCTATATCAAAAGCTTGCCCAGTGATGGCTGAAGTAAATTATCTAACTTTGCCCGATGTTTTAGCTATGCATATGGTGCTTATTAAGAAATATGGTGGCAATGATGGCGTTCGCGACATGGGTTCTTTGGAGTCTGCAGTTGCACGCCCACAATCTGGATACTACAAAGATGTCGTTGAATCTGCTGCCGCACTTTTTGAGAGCCTTTCAATCAATCATCCCTTTATAGATGGAAACAAGCGCGTAGCTTTTGCTGCAACCGATGTATTTCTGCGCATCAATGGATATCGCCTTACTTTAAACAGCAAAGAAATCTATACGGCAATGATGAAGTTCTTTGACACTGGTACTTTCAAATTAGCAACGATTGAACCATGGCTTCGAAAGAACGTGGCAAAGGCTTAAACGTTAAGGTTGGCCTTCTTCTGACGGGCAGTTGTACGGGCACGCTCGTCACCATCAAGGACAACCTTGCGGATTCGAACTACTGCTGGCGTAACTTCAACACACTCATCTTCGCGGCAGAACTCAAGAGCACCTTCCATGTTGAGCTTCTTAGGCGGAATCAAACGCTCTGATTCATCGGTACCTGAGGCACGCATGTTAGTAAGTTTCTTTTCGCGAACACAGTTAACGTCCATGTCATCGCTACGAGAGTTCTCGCCAATAACCATGCCTTCGTAGACTTCA
>CAIVDO010000123.1 GCA_903904665.1 uncultured Actinomycetes bacterium
AAAAAATAACTGCTGACACTAATCAGCAAGCTTTCGAACTCGCTGCATAAGCATTTCGAAGCCGTTAGCCCAGGTGCCGCTCTCGACCTGGAACCTAGCGTCGCTAGAGGGCTTTTCACTTCGCTGGTGTTGCAAACAGCGCGGGAGAACAGTTTTGCAACTGAGTTCGTCGAAGAGTCGTGTGGAGAAACTTCGGGACTGAGAAAGCGTTAATCACACTACGCCCGTAGAAGCCCTGTTTTTGCACCGAAGGACCCGGGTTCGATTCCCGGCACCTCCACCATCTATCTACAAAAGATTAATGCTGCCCACTTGGGCCGTGTCCATCTTTTCCATTACTGCTTCCGCGCTTGCGCCATTTGGCAACAGGACCATGTGCAGGTTTATTAATCTCACCAATTTCTTTCTTTTCACTCTTTCTCAATCCAGTTTTATTGCCTAGATACTCCAGCACCCTAAATTGTGGAAAGTATTCATCTCTACTACCGATGTAACACAAAATGATAGAAAAGATACCTATAAGTCGTGGGAATAAAGGCAGACCAGGAATTAATATCCATTGCCCACCAACCATGGTTCCCATCACAATAAAGAGTGCATGAATAATGCGTTTGAGCATTAAAGCCAGTGGACTCTGTACTTTTATTCTGGCGATTGCGATTGCAATTGGTCCAGAGATAATTGCAATGGCAAAGAGAATTGTTACTAGGACTACAAGACTTTCCATTTATACCCCTTGCCAATCATCGCGAATCGCAGAATAAAGCGCCATATCTTTTTGCGTTCCATCCTCTTTGCGCGATTTATTGCGCATGATTCCTTCTAGGCTATACCCAGATTTAAGTAAAAGATTGCGTGAAGCTTCATTTTCAACATTAACAACGGCTTCGATACGCTCAAAGCCAATACTTTCAAAGCCAAACTGGGTCAGCATCTTTGTGGCAGTTGTGCCGATTCCTTTTCCGCGCATAGGAGCGGTGAGCCAGTAACCAATCTCAGCTACATGCTCGCGAAGATCCATGCTGTGAAAAGAGAAAGCACCGGCAAAGAGGGCATCATCGCCGTTGCCGTATTGAACTGCCATTTGAAGTTCGGTCTGGTTGGCAAAGGTATTAGGGGATCGCTCGCGCACATAAAACTCGGCATTTGCCATTGAATAGTTGGAGGGGATGCGAGTAAAGATCGGAATTATTGGATCTTGAGCGCCTTGAAATATTTGAGGAATGTCGCTCTCCTGTGGTGCGCGCAAAGTAACCAGACCATGAGAAAGCCTCGGAACTTCATTGGGCCACCAAATCATTTGGCAAGTATGCACCACAGCAATTTATTGGCTTTCGTTTATGGGCCTTGCAGGCACAAAATATTTCTTACCCGCTGGAGATGTCCATTCACAGGATCCATTGTCGTTGCTGACAAGGCCCCATCCTCCATGCGTTTTTAGACGGTGATGTCGTCGACACAGGAGTCCAAGATTTTCACAATTAGTTTCCCCGCCGGATTCCCAACTGTGGGCATGATCGATATCAGTGCGAGTTGCAGGTTGACGGCAACCAGGGAAGCGACATGTTCTATCTCGTGCAAGTAGAAAATCAACCAGCCCTTGAGGCGGTTCATATTTCTCTCGACCATAATCTAAGAGATTTCCAGTTTGTGGATCGGTGATGAATCTTTTCCAGGTTGCATCAGATGCTAATTCCCGGGCAACTGATGCAGGGATTGCACCATATCCAGAAAGTTGACCAGGATTTTGCGCTAACCCCAACAAAGTTGGAAGGTCAATAGTCACATTTATTGTTACTGCACGGCGATGTGGCTTAACCGTTTCCAAAGAGTCAGAGAGGGCGGCCGAAAGGATTGCAGTTAGGGCATCAGCGCGCTTGTTATCTGCCGATAGTAATGACCATGTATTACTTTCTTGCTCATCGTGTGCATTCATCGTCAGAATGTAAGCCTCGATAGATTTCATAACAATCTGTGCATCTTGGGCAGGCAAAATCGCAACCACGGTAGCCATGCCATCGGCATCGTTATAACAACTAACCCGGCGGCTTTCACGGGCACGATCGACTACTTCTTCAAACTCGGCAGGAGCTAGCTGGGCAATAGTTGTTCGTACTTTATTGGCCACCTGACCTGGAGTATGAAATTCGGCAAAACTTAAAGCCTTTTCTTCCACTTGGTAGATGGCATATTCACTTAATCCATTACGAATTGCAGCTGCCGCTTCTTTTGCTATCACCGTTGCATGCGCAGTGGAGATTTCTCCCATTGCTAATGCCGAGCAGGTATGTGGAAGATGATTAACAAGAGTTCGTGCAACATCGATTCTCATCTGTGCAGTATTTGGAGACAGTCGAAGCGCGGTAGAAATCTCTTCGCGTTCTGCTTCATCTACACCGTCCCAGATTTTCTCAGAGAGAGTTGAATCTCTTCCAGCAACTGCAACAATCGCGCGTTGCATGAGCGCCTGCAACCACGCCGACTGGCGCTCCAAGGCAGATAAGTAATCGATGCGCGATGCGGGGGATAGTTTATGGGGATCTATTGCAACTAAATCGGCCAATGTAGTGATGCCAGGAATTGCAGCAAGCAGTCTTTGGACTACATCTGAAAGATCATTGTCGATGGAGTACATCTGTGCACTTGTCATGTATCGCACTCTGTCTACGGGTACTGACAAATTATTTACGTATTAACAGTGGTAATTAACTGTGGAGTAAGGGCTATACATAGGGAGATGTAGAATTACAAAAATGAATGAATACGAAAATTAACTGACTTTAAGTAAGACCTGTGCAGAAAGAAAAGTGAATTGTCAGCCCTCTTGAACTCCAGTAGGTGCTCCGTGAACATCAAGGATATCGGCAGCTTGTGAATCCCCGCCAAGCTTTGTCCCTGCCCCACTTCGATTTAAAGGCTTCTTTGCATCATCTTTGTAAATTGCTGGAATTGAACCCAGTAAACCTTTTTGGAAATCTTCAAATGCCTGCAGAACTTCACGCTTTGTATTCATTACAAATGGCCCCATCCACGCAACGGGCTCTTTAATGGGTTCTCCACCCAAAATAAAGAGCTCCATTTCAGGAGATCGTGCATCTTGATTCTTCGCCGCACGAACAACGATGGAGTCACCCTCACCAAAGAGAGTTAATTGACCTGTATGAACCGGGCGCTCTTCTTCACCAACAAAACCATGTCCTGCCATTGTGTAAACAAGTGCGTTGTAATCTCGTCGCCATGGCAAACGTAGTTCGGCGCCAGCTGCAACTGTTGCGTGAATTAGCGTGATTGGAGTTTGTGTAGTTCCTGGGCCAGTATGGCCATCTACATCACCAGCAATAACGCGAATTAATGCGCCGCCATCAGCTGATGAAAGTAGTGCAACATCTTTTGCGCGAACATCTTGGTAAGCAGGTGCTGACCATTTCTTAGCTGCAGGAAGATTTACCCAGAGTTGGAAACCATGGAACAAACCACCACTCATCACTAAATGTTCTGGGGGAGTTTCAATATGCAAAATTCCAGCACCGGCGGTCATCCATTGTGTGTCACCGTTAGAAATCGTTCCACCGCCACCATTGTTGTCTTTATGATCAAAGATCCCATCAATAATGTATGTAACGGTTTCAAAACCACGGTGTGGATGCCAAGGAGTTCCCTTTGGTTCACCTGGTGCATATTCAACTTCTCCCATTTGATCTAAGTGAATAAATGGATCAAGTTGTGCTAAATCAACTCCGGCAAATGCGCGGCGGACAGGGAAACCTTCACCCTCAAAACCTTGAGGCGCAGTTGTAATGCTGATTACCGAACGAGCACGCGCGCCAGGTACTTCGCTAACACGTGGCACAACAGTTATATCGGCAACGCTTACTGCAGGCATCTTCACTCTCCTCTTGTGCATGTATTGCTAATACATCAAGAGTAGTTGAACATTCAACTACCAGCAACTTGGCCTCATTCGAGGCCACCGCCAAGAGAATTAAAGGGCTTTGAGTGCTGAAACAACCTTTGTTAGTGATGCCTTTGCATCGCCAAACAACAACATCGTCTTTGGATCATAAAGCAGTTCATTTTCAATTCCAGCAAAACCTGGACGCATAGAACGCTTTAAGAAGATGATGTTTGCTGCCTGATTAACTTCCAAGATTGGCATTCCATAGATTGGGCAACCTGGTGAAGTTTGTGCCGCTGGGTTAACAACGTCATTTGCACCAATAACAATCGCCACATCGGTCTGACCAAATGTTGGGTTAACTTCATCCATTTCAGCTAACTGTTCATAAGGAACATTTGCCTCTGCAAGCAGAACGTTCATATGACCTGGCATACGACCTGCAACTGGGTGAATTCCATATGCAACATCGATTCCCTTAGCAATCATCATGTCTGCAAGTTCGCGAACGGTGT
>CAIVDO010000124.1 GCA_903904665.1 uncultured Actinomycetes bacterium
AAGATCACTTCGATTGAGTGAATCGGCAACGGCGGCATCAAATGAACGTGCGCGGCCTTCCCAGTTGAGGAATGACCCGCTTTTTTCAGTAACTGCTGCAACTGGCAAGACAACATCTGCACGTTGTGTAACTGCGCTGCTTGCGATCTCTAGTGAAACTACAAATGCCTTTTCTAATGCTGCAAGAGCTGCTTGGCTATTTTCACCATCAAGTGGATCAACGCCACCCACTAGTAATGCTCCGATTTCACCAGAGTTAACCGCGGCATAGATCTCTTGTGTGCTTTTTCCAATTGAAGTTGGCAGTGCATCTGTGCCCCACACTGCTGCAATATCAACGCGAGCTGCTGCATCTGTAACTGGACGACCACCTGGCAATAGATTGCCGATAGCTCCAGCTTCAAGGGCGCCGCGTTCTCCTGCGCGACGTGGAATCCATGCAATCTTTGCGCTACTTGCATCGGCAAGGGCGGCAACTGCACTTAATACTCCAGCGCTTTCGCCTGCTCGCTCGCCCACCAAAATAATTGATTTTGCGCTCAGTGATTGTGAAGCAATAGCTCCTGCTTCTTGCCCTGGAGCAACCTTTACAAACTCACCTTTGAGTTTTTCAACTCCAATTGAAAGCTTGGTTGCAATTGCAGTGATCTTTAAAGCACGTTTGCGTACTTGTTTATTCAAACGCAAGAAGACAATTGGAGATTCTTCTTCTGGCTCAAAGCCAACGAGTAGAACTTGATCTGCACGATCGATATCCAAATAAGTAGTTGTTGAACCAACAACTCGTGCTGCTAGGAATTCGCGCTCTTCATCAGATGAAAGACGTGAACGGAAATCAATATCGTTTGTGCCAAGTGCAACACGTGCAAACTTGCTATATCCATATGCATCTTCATGTGTTGCTCGGCCACCAACAAGAACTGCCGCCTTTGCAGCTTTTAAACCTTTTGCTGCAGCAGCTAACGCCTCTGGCCAAGAAGCTGCAACTAATTCACCCGCTGAATTACGAACAAGTGGTGTAGTTAAGCGATCAACTGACGTTACATATTTAAATGCCCAACGGCCTTTGTCGCAGTTCCACTCTTCATTAACAGTTGCATCATCACCGGCAAGGCGACGTAAAGTCTTTCCGCGGCGAACATCGGTACGCATATCGCAACCTGACGCGCAGTGTTCGCATGCAGATGGTGTTGATACTAAATCAAATGGACGTGCACGGAACCGGTATGAAGCGCCAGTCAACGCACCCACTGGACATATCTGAACTGCATTGCCAGAGAAATAGGATTCAAATGGCTGGTTCTCGTAAATTCCTACTTGCTGCAATGCGCCGCGTTCATTCAATGTAATAAATGGATCTGAAGCGATCTGTGCTGAGAAACGTGTGCAGCGAGCACATAGAACACAGCGTTCGCGATCAAGTAAAACCTGTGAAGAGATATTTATTGGCTTTTGGAATGTGCGTTTAACACCTTCAAAACGAGTTTCTCCCTGGCCATTGCTCATTGCCTGGTTTTGTAATGGGCACTCGCCGCCCTTGTCGCACACTGGGCAATCAAGTGGGTGGTTAATAAGCAAAAGCTCCATCACTCCGCGCTGTGCTTTTTCGGCAACAGGTGAAGTCAGTTGAGTCTTAACAATCATTCCTGGCTCAACTGGAATCGTGCAAGAAGCCTGTGGCTTTGGAAATGCACGTCCATTAATTTCAATATCAACTAGACATTGGCGACAAGCACCAACTGGATCTAGAAGTGGGTGGTCACAGAAACGCGGAATCTGAATTCCAAGTTTTTCTGCCGCGCGAATAACAAGAGTTCCCTTAGGAACGCTAACTTCAAATCCATCAACTACGACCGTGATCATCTCGGAAACTTCGGTAGTCATTTATGCACCTGCCCCTGCGAAGAGAGTTGATGCAACTGGATCAAATGGGCAACCACCATGAGTGATGTGTGCGATGTATTCATCGCGGAAATATTTAATTGATGAAGTGATTGAGCTTGTCGCGCCATCACCAAGCGCACAAAATGATCGACCCATAATGTTGTCGCAAAGATCGAGCAACTTAGCAAGATCTGCTTCAGTGCCCTTGCCCGCTTCAAGATCGCGCAAGAGTTGAACTAGCCACCATGTGCCTTCGCGACATGGTGTGCACTTTCCACATGATTCATGCTTATAGAACTCAGTCCAACGTAATACTGCGCGAACAACACAGGTTGTTTCATCAAAGATTTGTAGCGCTTTTGTGCCAAGCATTGAACCAGCTGCTGCAACGCCTTCGTAATCCAGGGCAACATCTAAATGCTCGGCTGTAAAGATTGGAGTAGATGAACCACCAGGTGTCCAGAACTTCAATGTGTGTCCTTCGCGAACTCCGCCAGATAGTTCAAGGATTTCGCGCAATGTAATTCCAAGTGGTGCTTCAAACTGACCAGGGTTTTTTACATGGCCAGATAATGAGTACAGCGTTGCGCCTTTGCTCTTCTCGGTGCCCATGGCTTGGTACCACTCGGCACCGTTAGCAATAATCGCTGGAACTGCAGAGATTGATTCAACGTTATTGACAACTGTTGGACGTGCATAAAGACCTGCAATAGCTGGAAATGGTGGGCGCAAACGAGGCTGACCGCGGAAACCTTCGAGTGAATCTAGGAGCGCAGTTTCTTCACCACAGATATATGCACCGGCACCGATATGTAAAACAACATCGATTCCATTGCCTAAGAGACCTGCTTTGTAGGCATCTTCAATAGCTTGATTGAGGCGGCGCGCAACGTGCGTTACTTCGCCACGAATATAAATAAATGCATGCTTTGCGCGAATAGCATGGCAAGCAATGATGCATCCTTCAACAAGAACGTGTGGGTTGGCCATAAGCAATGGCATGTCCTTACAAGTTCCTGGCTCTGATTCATCGGCATTAACAACCAAGTAGTGATCTTTATTATCGCCCTGAGGAATAAATCCCCACTTCATACCAGTTGGGAAACCAGCGCCACCGCGACCACGAAGACCAGAATCTTTAACAAGTTGAATGACAGCATCTGGATCCATAGCAAGTGCCTTTGCAGATGCGGTGTATCCGCCATGACGTTTGTAGGCTTCAATGGTAAATGAATCTTTTTCATCCCAGTGCGCAGAAAG
This sequence comes from uncultured Actinomycetes bacterium, assembly GCA_903904665.1. Taxonomy (GTDB): domain Bacteria; phylum Actinomycetota; class Actinomycetes; order Nanopelagicales; family Nanopelagicaceae; genus Planktophila. Next base: position 3,145 of record CAIVDO010000124.1, read on the forward strand.
AATCGGAGTTAACTTAGTCATTTACTTAGTTTCTCCCTTAGCGATTTTCAAACCAAGAAGTGACGGAGCACCTGCTTGAACACCTTCATGTGCTTTTCCATCATTTAATCCAGCAAGTACTTCTGAAGCTTGTTTCCATGTAACTAAAGTATTTGGTCCACGTGTTGGAGGCTTTGGATTGCCAGCGCGCATTGAATCAACTAGATCTTTTGCTGACTGCACAGTCTGGTTGTCATAGAACTCCCAGTTGGCCATTACAACTGGCGCATAATCACATGCAGCGTTGCACTCAATATGCTCGAGTGAAACCTTTCCATCAGTAGTAACGCCATCGTTTTCAATACCAAGGTGATCCTTAAGTGCATCCATGATTGCGTCTCCGCCCATAATGGCGCACAAAGTATTTGTGCAAACTCCTACGTGGTATTCACCAACTGGCGTTGGCTTGTACTGGGTATAAAAGGTAGATACAGCAGTGACTTCAGCCGCAGCTAAATCAAGTAGCTTTGCAATTACTTCAATGCCCTCGTTAGTTACATAACCAGCACGTGATTGAACAAAGTGCAGCAAAGGCATGATTGCAGAGCGTGAACGTGGATAACGCTTAATGATCGTTTCCATAATTGCTAGATCTTCGTTTGAGAATGACATTAGCGGTCAACGCCTCCCATAACTGGATCGATAGAAGCAACTGCACCGATGATGTCAGCGATCATTCCGCCTTCACTCATTGCAGAAGTTGCTTGCAAGTTATTAAAAGACGGTTCACGGAAATGCATACGATATGGATGCGTTCCGCCGTCAGAGACAATATGCGCTCCGAGTTCACCACGTGGTGATTCAATCGCTGCATAAACCTGTCCGGCTGGAACGCGGAAACCTTCAGTTACTAATTTGAAGTGGTGAATCAAAGACTCCATTGATGTTCCCATGATTTCGCGGATGTGATCAAGAGAGTTTCCAAGTCCATCGCCACCAAGAGCTAACTGCGCTGGCCATGCAATCTTCTTGTCGGCAACCATTACTGGCGCGCCTTGAAGTTTTTCTAACTTATCAAGTGCCTGCTCAACAATACGAAGTGATTGTTCAAGTTCATTCATGCGGATTAAGAAGCGACCATAAACATCGCAAGTATCTGCTGTAATAACATCAAAGTTATAGTCTTCATATCCACAATAAGGTTGCATCTTGCGAAGATCCCAAGGAAGACCGGTAGAGCGAAGTACAGGCCCTGTGATTCCAAGAGTTGTGCAACCTGCAAGATCTAAATAGCCAATACCTTGTGTGCGCTTCATCCAAATAGAGTTTCCAACAAGCAGTGTTGTGTTGTCTTTGAAGTTTTTGCGCATCAACTTAACTGCATCACGAATCTTTGGAATCGCACCTTCAGGAAGATCCTGCTGGACTCCGCCTGGGCGGACATAGGCCATATTCATGCGAAGGCCTGTAATCATTTCAAAGAGATCTAGAACGATTTCGCGCTCACGGAAAGCAAAGAACATAGGTGAAATTGCACCGAGTTCGAGGGCTCCTGTACCAAGTGCCACCATGTGTGAAGAAATACGGTTGAGCTCCATCATCATCACGCGGATAACAGTTGCGCGCTCTGGAACATCGTTAGTAATTCCCAAGAGTTTTTCAACCGCTAAGCAATAAGCAGTTTCATTAAAGAGTGGCCCTAGGTAATCCATACGTGTGACGAATGTTGTGCCCTGTGTCCAGCTGCGATATTCCATGTTCTTTTCAATACCTGTGTGAAGGTATCCAATTCCGCAACGTGCTTCGGTAACGGTTTCGCCTTCAAGTTCTAGAACTAAACGAAGCACACCGTGTGTTGATGGGTGCTGCGGACCCATGTTTACAACAACGCGCTCTTCTTTAGTAGAACCAATTTCTTGAACGAGTGAATCCCAATCGCCACCAGTTACTGAATAGACAGTTCCTTCAGTGGTATCACGAGATGGTGCATACGGATCAAAAGTTGTCACTTGTAACTCCTTCGCTCATTAGGAGGCGGAGTTGTTGCACCTTTGTATTCAACTGGAATTCCACCAAGTGCATAATCCTTGCGTTGTGGGTGACCTTGCCAATCATCTGGCATCAAGATTCGTGTAAGACCTGGATGACCATCAAAGATAATTCCAAACATGTCAAAAGTTTCGCGCTCGTGCCAGTTATTACCAGCCCATACTTCAACAACAGATGGAATATGTGCATCTGCATCAGGAACAGAAACTTCTAAACGCACACGTCGATTATTAGTAAGTGAAAGTAGAGGATAAACCGCATGTAGTTCGCGGCCTGCATCAGTTGGGTAATGAATGCCAGAAACACCCATGCACATTTCAAACTTCAATGTGTCACGAAGAATCATTGATACTTCAACAAGTTTTTCACGCTTTACATGCAGAGTTAATTCACCGCGATCAACAACCACGCGCTCAATTGCCTCTGAAAATAATGGGTACGCGCGCTCTAAATCATCGGCAACTTCATCAAAATAGCTGCCATAGGGACGCTCAGATGAGCCTGTAGATGCCGCTGTGCGAACTAGTCCGCCATAGCCAGATGTGTCTCCGGTGCCACGGGCACCAAACATTCCTTGATCGCTCATTTATGCCAGCAAGCCCTTCATCTCAATAGTTGGCTTTGCATTCATTGCAGCAAGCTCAACTTCCTTGATGATTTCTGCGCGATTTGAACCAAGTTTTTCATCATAAATCTTTGAGTGAAGTTTCAAGATTGCATCGAGCAACATCTCAGGACGTGGTGGGCAACCTGGCAGATAAATATCTACTGGAACAACGTGGTCCACACCTTGCACGATTGCGTAGTTGTTAAACATTCCACCTGATGATGCGCAGGCACCCATTGCAATAACCCATTTAGGGGCTGCCATTTGATCGTAAATCTGTCGTAGTACTGGCGCCATTTTGTTTGATACTCGACCGGCAACGATCATCAAATCTGCCTGTCGTGGAGAGGCGCGGAAAACTTCCATACCAAAACGTGAAATGTCATATTTAGCAGCTGATCCAACAGCCATCATTTCAATTGCACAACATGCAAGACCAAATGTTGCAGGCCACAAAGAGTTCTTACGCATGTAACCTGCAAGTTTTTCTACCGTTGTTAAAACAAAGCCGCTTGGGATTTTCTCTTCAAGACCCATCGATTAATCCCATTCCAATCCACCGCGTCGCCACACATATGCATATGCAATAAATACTGTTCCAATAAAAATTGCCATCTCAACTAAACCAAAGATGCCTAGGGCATCAAAAGTAACTGCCCATGGATAAAGGAAGACAATTTCAATATCAAAGATGATAAAAAGCATCGCAGTTAAGAAATACTTAACTGGAAAACGTCCACCTTCTGCAGCTTGCGGTGATGGTTCGATTCCGCACTCATATGCATCGGCTTTAGCGCGGTTGTATCGCGCAGGACCAGTGAGTGCTCCAGCAACAACTGAGATCATTGCAAAACCAAAACCGATTGCCCCTAGCGCCAAAATCGGCACGTATGGATTTGATGTGGATATCACGTGTGAAATCTTAGAGTCGCCGGAGGCGTGCCGGTGACCGCTACCCCTTAATCCCGCTGTGAACTGCAACAACCCCACCGGTCAGGTTTTTCCAGGTGATCTGTGACCAGCCCGCCTTTTCCATCGACTTGGCTAAAGCGCCTTGATCAGGCCAGGCACGGATCGATTCGGCGAGATAGATATAGGCATCGGGGTTGGATGAGCTCTTGCGGGCGATTACCGGCAGCAGCCTCATCAAATACTCGGTATATATGGTGCGAAATAGCGGCCAGGTGGGGTGGCTGAACTCAACTATGACCATCCGTCCGCCAGGCTTGGCCACGCGCAGGGCTTCTGCGAGCGCCTTGGGGTAATCAACCGTGTTTCGAAGGCCATAGGAGATGGTCACAACGTCAAAAGTATTGGCCTCAAAGGGCAGATTGAGCGCATCGGCCTTGGAGAAGTGTAGATAGGGGCGGGTTTTGCGGCCCACAGCCAGCATCCCCTCAGAGAAATCAGTGGCAAAGACCGTGGCGCCGGCTTTATGCAGGGGCTCTGAGGATGAGCCAGGACCTGCCGCTACATCTAGGATTTTCATCCCTGGGGCTGGGGCGATGATCGTGGTCGCCGCTTTTCGCCAGGCTTTGGTGCGGCCCAGGCTCAAAAGATCATTGACCAGGTCATATCGCTTGGCTACACCATCAAACATCGCCGCGACTTCATCGGGATCTTTATTCAAATTCGCGCGCGACATGGCCATATTCTCCCTTGAAGTAGGCTCATCCACAACTTACGGCGCGAGAAAGGTATGTGACTATGTCATTTCCAACTACATCACTCCGGGCGCTAGTAATCCCCCGCGCAACTGCGCTGAGTAATGCCGTTGTGATCGTTGGCGGAGTGGTCGTTCTTTCAGCTTTGGCGCAGATCGCCATTGCAGTACCTGGCTCGCCAGTTCCAGTCACAGGGCAAACTTTGGGTGTGCTTTTAATTGGCACTACGTATGGCGCATCACTTGGTGTGGCAACTTTTGCACTCTACTTATTAGCAGGAGTTGCTGGGGCACCGGTTTTTGCAGGTTCCGGTTTTGGTATCGAAAGAGTTATCGGTGCAACTGGTGGTTATTTAGTAGGAATGCTTCTCTCAACTTTTGTTTTAGGTTTTTTTGCACAAAAGCGCTTTGATCAAAAATTTACAACTGCGCTTCCTTCAATGCTTATTGGAACATTAATAACTTTCACCGTTGGTCTTCTCTGGTTACACCAATTCACTGGAAAAAGTTGGAGCTGGACAATCAACGCGGGTTTAACACCATTTATTGTTGGTGAGGCGTTAAAGGTTCTTATTGCCGGAACATCACTTCCACTTCTTTGGCGTTTAGTTAATCGAAAGCACGCTTAAGAAGCAGATAACTCATGACTTCCCTTATCCCTGTAACAACTACTCGCCTTGGCGCGCACTTACCTCTACTTGATTTACTCCCTGATTCACAACCCTTTGCATGGGTCCGATCTGGTGAAGGTTTAGTTGGTTGGGGAGTTCATGCCACAACAACTGTTAGTGGTCCCCATCGTTTTGCAGATGCACGACATTGGTGGCAGAAACAGTTAGAAGGTTTCGCTGTTACAAATACCGTTCATGGAAATGGAACAGGTCCAGTTCTATTCTCATCTTTTTCTTTCTCACCCGATGATGTGTCGGTACTAGTTATCCCTAAAGTAATTGTGGGTAAAAAAGGTGATAAGTCATGGATTACATGGATCGGTTCTGAACCACAACCTGTATTGAACTCAGTTGCACCGAATCTTCCTAAAGTTAGTGTGGTGTGGGAAGTCAATGAAAATAGCGATCAAGCTTGGAAATCTCGCGTACAAACAGCTATCGATCGCATTCAAGGAGATGCTTTAGATAAAGTCGTATTGGCTAGAGATGCCCTCGGTAGTTCTCCAACTGCAATTGATGCGCGTTCGATTCTTCGAACCTTGGCCGCTGAATATCCTTCAACTTGGAACTTCTCTGTCTCTGGTTTAGTCGGTGCAACCCCTGAACTTCTTCTTCGATTAACCAAGAGCATGGTCACATCCCGCGTCTTGGCCGGAACTATTAGCAAAACAGGTGATGACGAACGTGATTTGGCGCTAGCTGCATCCCTTGCACGTTCATCAAAAGATTTAGAAGAGCATGAATACGCAGTGCGCTCTGTTGCAGATGCAATCGAACCCTTCTGCACTTCAATCAACGTTCCTGAATCTCCATTTGTATTGCACTTAGCAAATGTCATGCATCTTGCAACGGATGTGACCGGTGCACTTGCCGAAACTTTGGCACACGTTGATGCATTCACAATTCTTGAACAACTCCATCCATCGGCTGCGGTCTGTGGAACGCCTCGACCAAAAGCTGCAGCGCTCATTAGCGAAATTGAAGCAATGTCTCGTGGCCGATATGCAGGTCCTGTTGGATGGATCGATGCTGCAGGTGATGGTGAGTTAGGAATCGCACTGCGCTGTGGACAGATTAAGGGTGATTCGATTCGAATATTTGCTGGTTGCGGAATTGTTGCAGGATCAGATCCTGTAAAAGAGTTAGCTGAAAGTGAAGCTAAGTTTGTACCAATGCGCAGTGCCCTTAAATAATTTAAATCGAGTTCATCGATTCATAAATAGCTTTTAGAGAATCTGCATTTGCTTCTCGTGAAGGCACATTAGCCACAACGACGCTTATTCCTTTTACGGGACTGGCTAATACTTTCTTTAACGCATCTAAAGATGTAATAGTTGAAGCGGTGATTCCCATCGCTGTTGCTATCGCTGCTGGATCTAGACCGTGAGGTGTTCCAAAGACGGATTCGAAACCTTCAACTCCACGCTGAGGTAAAGTTGAGAATATTCCCCCACCATCGTTATTAATGACTATAAAGCAGCAGTTAATATCTTCACCTTGAATCAATCCAGTTAAATCATGCAAGAAAGAGAGATCTCCCAGCAGAGCAAATGTCGCTGTGCTTGCAGATGCGATTCCAAGTGCCGTAGAGATATTTCCATCGATTCCAGCTAACCCACGGTTTGCAAATGTAGTTACACCAGTTCGAGGGGTCGCAAAACCTTCTAAGTCACGGATAGGTCGTGATGAAGAGACAAAGAGCGATGACGCATTAGGGATGGATGCTGCGATTTGCCTTGCAATCGTGGCTTCTGTAAATCCAGTAAGGGCATCGATGTTTTTTGCACAGCGCGATGCATATTTTTGCCATAACTCCATCCATTCCTCTGATCCCTTACGGGTATTTAACTGAGGGATTTCAACAAAACGCTTATCTGCTTGCCTGTCGCTATCAACAGTTGCAATGCGTGGATCAATAACAATTTGAGTTGGCGCTAGCTTCACAAATGCATTAATTGAACGGGATAAAGTTGTACGACCAATAACAATAACTGTTTGTGGAATAAGAGCTGCACGAATCTGAGCAGAAGTTAAAAAGATTGAAGCGTGAGCAACTGCCTGCGGAAATGAAAGTGGATCTTCAGAAATAACTGGCCAACCCAATTCATTAGCAAAGTTATTAACGGCATCGACAGTTAAACCGCCGCGATCATGTCCAATTACTAAAACACCACG
>CAIVDO010000125.1 GCA_903904665.1 uncultured Actinomycetes bacterium
AGGCCTAGACCAAGAATCCTTTCTCTACACACGTGTTCAAAGCACTAGCCATGATGCGATTATGAAAGGCAACTACGACGCTTCACCTTCAACTAACTATTTCTTTAACTCACCTGATTGGGATACTTCAGATTCTTATCCCTACGAAGATGGTTCACGATTTATTTTCTACGTGACGGGTGATTTTCTTATCCCACACGGTGGCTATAACTTAGCTTTTGCAGACCTTAAAACCCACACCCGCTGGGATATTGATCAATGGTTTAAAGGGCGAACCGGTGGCGATATTAATACTGAGTTTGCCGAGCTAGGCCCTGCGTGGACTCCAGTAATTCTGCACCCTTAAAACACTGCTCGAGTAGAGTACGGCAATGAAAATCCTCTCGACGAAATATCAAGAATGGGCCCAAAGCCTGCGTAGTTAGCCTCTTTGCACGCCATCAATGCCAAGATAAGGTTGCGCTATGACATCTTCACCGCGCATTTTGCATGCCGCAACGGGTTCAAATCTAACTGCTAAAGGTTGGGCGCAGGAAGCTGCAATTCGCATGCTGCACAACAACTTAGATCCAGCAGTTGCCGAGCATCCAGAAAACTTAGTTGTCTATGGCGGCACAGGCAAAGCTGCCCGAAACTGGCCATCCTTTGATGCAATTGTGAAGAGTCTTACCAATTTGAAAGATGATGAAACGCTTCTTGTTCAATCTGGAAAGCCCGTAGGAGTTTTTCAAACTCATGAATGGGCACCTCGCGTTTTGATTGCTAACTCAAATCTTGTGGGGGATTGGGCTAACTGGCCAGAGTTTCGTAGATTAGAACAACTTGGTTTAACGATGTATGGGCAGATGACTGCCGGTTCTTGGATCTACATTGGCACACAGGGAATCTTGCAAGGCACTTATGAAACTTTTGCTGCAGTTGCGCAAAAACGATTCAACGGAACTCTTCAAGGAACTCTTACATTAACTGGTGGATGCGGTGGCATGGGTGGAGCCCAGCCACTTGCAGTAACCATGAATGGTGGCGTTTGTTTGATTATCGATATCGATAAGACCCGTTTAGAAAAGCGAATTCAAACCCGTTACCTAGATGAGATCGCAGATAACGTCGATGATGCTATCGAACGTGCTCTAAAGGCCAAGAACGCTCGAGTTCCATTATCTGTTGGCTTAGTTGGAAATGCCGCCGAGCTCTTTCCACTGCTACTTTCAATGGATGTCCCAATCGATATCGTTACGGATCAAACATCGGCCCATGATCCATTTGCTTATATTCCTGTTGGCGTAGATGTTCATGAAGCTGCGCAAATGGCAAAAGATAACCCGGAAGATTTCTCTAAGCGCTCAAAGGCTTCAATGGCAAAGCATGTTGAAGCGATGGTTGGCTTTATGGATAAAGGCGCTGAAGTATTTGATTACGGTAATTCAATCCGTGATGAGGCCCGCCAAGGCGGTTATTCACGGGCCTTTGCATTTCCAGGCTTTGTTCCTGCATATATTCGCCCACTCTTTTGTGAAGGAAAGGGACCATTTCGCTGGGTAGCTTTATCAGGAGATCCAAAAGATATTTATCGCACCGATAAAGCAGTATTAGATTTGTTCCCAGAAAATGAAGGCCTGCATCGTTGGATAACGATGGCGCAAGAGAAAGTTGCTTTCCAAGGACTGCCTGCACGTATCTGCTGGTTGGGTTATGGCGAACGAGACAAGGCCGGCCTTGCATTTAATGATTTAGTTGCACGCGGTGAAGTATCGGCACCGATTGTTATTGGTCGCGATCATTTAGATTGTGGTTCCGTTGCATCGCCTTATCGCGAAACTGAAGCGATGATCGATGGATCTGATGCAATCGCTGACTGGCCCTTACTCAATGCGATGGTAAATATCTCTTCCGGTGCATCATGGGTGTCACTGCACCATGGCGGCGGCGTTGGTATGGGACGTTCGATGCATGCTGGACAAGTATCTGTTGCAGATGGCACAAAGTTAGCGGCGCAAAAACTTGAACGCGTCTTAACAAATGATCCAGGCATGGGAGTTATTCGTCATGCCGATGCTGGCTATGACTTAGCAGTTGATACGGCCAAAGAACGCCATGTACATGTGCCAATGCTGGACATTGAATGACAAGCACACTTGTTCATAACATCGGCCAACTTGTTACAAATGATTCACAACATGATGGAACCAAGTTAGGTGTTATAGAAAACGCAGCACTTCTGATTGAAGATGGTGTTGTTGCCTGGGCTGGTCCAGATAGCGATGCACCTACACATCACATCAAGCGCCGCTTTGATGCCCATGGCCGTGCTGTGATTCCAGGTTTTGTTGATAGTCACACACATATGATTTTTGCGGGAGATCGCAGTAAAGAGTTTCGTGCACGCATGCTTGGCGAAAGCTATAGCGCCGGCGGGATCGCTCATACAGTTGAACAAACACGTGCAGCAAGTGATGTACTCCTTAAATCTAACGCGCAATCCCTATTAAATGAGGCTTATTCAACGGGCACTACAACAGTTGAAATCAAATCTGGGTATGGATTAACAGTTAATGATGAGCGCCGATCTCTTGAGATTGCTCAATCTTTTACCG
>CAIVDO010000126.1 GCA_903904665.1 uncultured Actinomycetes bacterium
CGATGATTCAACAGCTTATCGAAAAGGGATTTGCATACGTTGGTGATGATAATTCTGTCTATTTTGATGCAAGAAGTTTTGATAGCTATGGGGCGATAAGTGGAAATAGATTAGATGCACTAAAACCCGGTCACCGTTTTGAATACACCGAAGATGGTGCAAAGAGATTTCATGCAGATTGGGCTCTATGGAAAGCTGCTGGTTCCCGCACTGAAATGATTTGGGATTCACCGTGGGGTCCAGGCTTTCCTGGGTGGCATATCGAATGTTCTGCAATGTCACTGCACTTCTTAGATTCTCATATCAATGTTCACATCGGAGGAATTGATTTGCGTTTTCCTCACCATGAAAATGAGCGCGCACAATCAAATACAATCACAGGAAATGAGAGCGTAGATTTATGGCTTCATGGCGAACATCTCTTATTTGAAGGTCGCAAGATGTCTAAGAGCGCGGCCAACGTGGTTCTCTTGCAGGATGTCATCGATCGGGGTTTTGACCCACTTGCTGTGAGATTATGCTTTTTAGAAAATCGCTACCGTTCGCAAATGGATTTAACGTGGGCAGCTATCGAAGCAGCTGACGTGCTTCTTAAGCGCTGGCGAAAGAAAATGAAAACATGGAAAAACCATATCTTTTCTATCGATAATGAGTTTTTGGCAATCATAAATAATGATCTAGATACACCACGTGCTATTGCATATCTGCGCAATGTTGAAAAAAATGAAGCCCTTACTGATCAAGCATCACGTTTTCTATTTGCTGATCAAATCTTAGGTTTAGATCTAGATCGAGTTGAAACTGCCAAGGCACTCAGTAGCCAACAGGAAGAACTCCTAAAACTTCGTTTGGCTGCACGAAGTGAAAAACGCTGGCAAGACAGTGATGATTTGAGAGTTCAGCTCGAATCAACTGGAATAGAAATAAAAGATACAACGCTTGGGCAAGAGTGGGATTGGCGTTAAGCAGGAAGCAAGATTGCTAAAACTAATGCTAGAAAGCCGATATTGATCAGTGAGATACCGATTGCACTACCTGCAATCAGGTATTCATCATTTATTCCGGGAAATCCTGCTCGCAAAACAACTATCGTCCAAGCCGCTGATGCAAGGATTCTAAGAGTTTTACCGCCCCACATACGTCCAATACTCCAGATACCTGCCACAGTTGCAATGATTACGAATATCAAACCAAATGGAACAAGGGATGCATGCATGAAAACTGAGCCTGCACCTAAGCCTGCACCGATCAATACTGAATATAAATAACGCACTATAAAACTATCCCCGAAGTTAAATCATTTTCGCGCCCATCTTCATCAAAGGGTTCACTTTTTATCCCTTTAACGAGCGTGTAGTACTCATGTCCCCACACCTGTAATCCCAAATTATTAGAAAGCGCAAAGAATGGACCGTCCAGAGCGATCTGTGTCTCGTGGGCCTTCATCGCCGCCATCTTGGCCTCAACGAATGCATTGCCATCAATGAGAGTAGAAACGAAGGCGTCATCTTTAGCAAATGGCAGATCATCAACGCTTTCTGCTCCAAAGAAATCTGAGCCAATCTCTTTCATTTTTGCAATACCTTGTGCGATTACAGATTTAGGCATGGTGTTCCAGTAAATCTTTTGAATCTGCCACTTTGAAAGTTCGCTTGCCCGCATCGCTACGCGATGGGCCTGTATATGATCTGGGTGACCATAGCCACCGATTTCATCATAGGTAATCAAGATATGCGGCTTCACTTCTTCAATTATTTCTACTAACTTTCCAGCTGCGCTATCAATATCTGCTTGCCAGAAAACGTCGGGGCGATTATTTGGTTCGGTACCCATCATGCCGCTGTCTCTGTAGTTACCTAGAAATCTAAAGTCAGTAATCCCTAAGGCATTCATGGCATTGGCTAGTTCAACTTCACGATGTTTTCCTAATCCATCATTCTCACTGCTTGCTAAGTGAGATAGACCCGGAACTAAAACTTCACCCTCTTCACCTCGCGTGCACGTAACCAAAGTAACGTGGGCACCGAGGGATGCATAGAGTGCCATTGTTGCGCCGTTGTTGATCGTCTCATCATCGGGGTGGGCATGCACAAGAAGAATCCGATAGCCCTGATATGAACTATTCATAACTTCTCCCATGCAAGTATTCCCCCGCCTAAATGACGTGAGTTTGTAAAGCCAGCGCTGCGGATGATTTCAAGGCAATCGGCGGATCGAATGCCAGAGCGACAGTGAAGAATAATCTCTTTGTCCATGGGTAACTGCTTGAGCGCGCTGTGATCTAGGAAAAACCCTTTAGGGATTAAGACCGAGCCAGGAATCCGGGATATTTCAAACTCCTCGGGTTCGCGCACATCAATGAGCAGAAAATCTCGCTTTTCTTCAAGCATCGTGTGTAAATCACCAGCAGATATCTCATTACCTAATCCACAAAACCCCTCGTAATCTTCCAAGAGGCTTTTCTGTGGGGCATCTTCACTGCAAATTTCACAGTTGGGATCCTTTTTAATATCAATCTTTGAGTACTCCGAATCAAGGGCGTCATAAATCATCATTGTGCCCACTTGCACTTCACCGATACCGGTTATGGCTTTAATGATCTCGTTAACTTGCATTGATGCAACTGTTGAACATAAGACGCCTAATACTCCAGCCTCGGCGCAGTTTTGAACCGAACCTGGGTGCGGAGGAGTTGGGTGCACGCAGCGGTAGCAAGGACCATAGGCGCTCCAAAAAATCGCTGCCTGCCCATCAAAGCGATTAACTGAACCCCACACATAAGCTTTGTCGAGCAAAACCGCAGCATCATTAATGAGATAGCGCGTTGCAAAATTATCTGTTGCATCAATAATAATGTCATATCCTGAAATAATTCTTTGCGCGTTCTTATTATCAATGCGCTCAAAATAGGTATCGACAGAGATGAATGGGTTGTTCTCAAGAATCTTGGTCTTTGCGACATCGACCTTATTTTTACCAACATCTGATTGACCATAAAGAATCTGCCTATGTAGATTTGTTTCATCGACGGTATCGAAATCTACGATTCCAATGGTTCCAACTCCCGCTGCAGCTAAATACAACAGCGCTGGTGAACCAAGTCCGCCGGCCCCAATACACAGAACTCTTGCGTTTTTTAATCTCTCCTGGCCTTGTGTAGATATTTCTGGAATCACGATCTGGCGGCTATAGCGGCGCAATTCATCGGCATTGAGTGAAGGGCCTGGATTAACTAGCGGCGCAGTTTTCATGGGATACCAATTCTGCCGTATTCACGCATGTACTGCTACATCTATTAGCCAATCACCACTACTGCCTCTACGATTGCTTCAATGAGCACTGTCGATACTTCAAATAAGGCACGTTTGCCTCGCGACGAGCGTCGCGCACTTTTACTCTCAGCAGCCCTTGAAGTATTTACTGCCGCTGGTTATCACTCAGCGGCCATGGATGAAATTGCAGATCGAGCAAATGTCAGCAAGCCAGTTTTGTATCAACACTTTCCATCAAAACTAGAACTCTATTTAGCGGTCCTAGACCTTCATATTGATTCATTGGTTTTTGAAATCCAGAAAGCTATCGCCTCAACTCCAGATAACGCTAACCGTGTTCATGCAACAGTTGATGCTTACTTTACTTTCATTGAAAAAGAGGGCGAAGCTTTTAGATTGCTATTTGAAAGTGATATGAGTGTTGAGCCATCTGTTCGTGAGCGTCTCAATCGCATGACCTATGACTGTGCAGCTGCAGCAAGTGCAGTTATTTCAATTGATACAGGACTTCCAAAAGAAGCATCGATGCTCCTAGGAGTTGGAATGATTGGATATGCCCAAGTCACTGCTCGTCATTGGTTGGATCGTGACAGCACGTTGACCCGTGAACAGGCCGTTGAATTGGTAAACAACCTCATGTGGAGAGGTATTTCGGGATTCCCACGCAATTAACTCAGATAGGATTACATCTATGAGCACCACTAATAAACAAATTTCTGGCGCCGTTTAACGTGTCGAAAACTTTCGCAGAGCTTCCATTACGCCCCGAAACTATTGAGGCGCTTCATGCCCATGGTTTCATCGCACCATTTGCAATCCAAGAGATGGTGCTGCCCATCGCACTCAGTGATGGTGATGTCATAGGTCAAGCTAAGACCGGTACGGGTAAAACTCTGGCCTTTGGTGTTCCAGTCATCGAACGCGTTATCGCACCTAATGATGGTGAGTGGGAAAGCTTTGAACACAAAGGAATGCCACAGGTTCTCATCGTTGTTCCTACTCGCGAACTATGTACGCAGGTAACTAGAGATATCGAAGAGCTAGCAAGTAATCGTGGAATTAGAACTTTGGCTGTCTACGGTGGACGGGCATTTGAGCCACAAATCGAAGCACTTCAGGCAGGTATTGAGATAGTTGTCGGCACGCCAGGGCGCTTGTTAGATCTTTCGCGCCAAGGTCAACTGCGATTAAAGCAAGTCTCACGCCTTGTCCTTGATGAAGCCGATGAAATGTTAGATCTTGGATTTTTGCCCGATGTTGAAAAGATTTTGGCTAATACGCCAAATCGTAAACAAACTATGTTGTTCTCAGCAACGATGCCTGGTGACATCATCGCGCTAGCCCGCCGTTTCATGAATCAGCCAATCCATATTCGTACCCAAGATTCAGAGGATGAAGGCGCCGTCGTTACTCGTATTAAGCAGCACGTGTTGCGTGCTCATGCCATGGATAAGATTGAAATGCTGGCACGTATTTTGCAAGCAGATGGTCGTGGGCCAACAATGGTCTTTTGTCGCACTAAGCGCACATGTCAAAAAACTGCTGAAGATTTAATTGAACGAGGCTTTAAAGCAGCTCCAATTCATGGTGATCTTGGACAAAGCGCGCGCGAGAAAGCTTTAGGTGATTTCAAAGCCGGTAAATCAGATGTCTTAGTTGCAACTGATGTTGCTGCACGCGGTATCGATATCGATGGCATCACGCACGTGATTAACTATCAATGTCCTGAGGATGAAAAAACTTATGTGCACCGCATTGGAAGAACTGCTCGTGCAGGCGCACATGGAATTGCAGTTACTTTTGTCGACTGGGATGAGTTAGCTAGATGGAAAATGATTAATCAAGTTCTTGAACTTGGTCTTGAGGAACCAGAAGAGACTTACTCTTCATCTCCTCATCTCTATGAAGTCTTAGATATCCCTGCTGGTTCAACTGGACGCCTTACAAAGAGCAAGCCAGTGGCGCAAAAGCCAACAACTGAGAAAAGGGTTGAAAAGAAGGCCGAAGCTAAGCCAAGAGTTGAGCGCACCCGCACCCGCACAAAGAAGTTTAAAGAGAGTTAATTAGCAACAAAGACGCGGATTGCATCGACCAGCATTTGAACTGCAATCGCTGCAAGTAATAAACCAGCAATACGAGCAACTAAAGTAACTCCGGCTTCTTTAATCACCTTCATAATTGTCGTTGAGGCCATTAATGCTGCGGCAATTGCAAGGTGAACGGCGATAACAGCTCCAATTAAACCTAGCGCCATCGTTGGACCATCAACTTGTTGAACGAAGATCATCGTTGCAACGATTGCTCCAGGCCCTGCCAATAATGGAGTTCCAAGGGGCACAAGTGCGATGTTGGCATTGGCTTCTTCGCCACGGCCTCCACCTTTGCCACCAGTTAACAAATCCAAAGAGATGAGTAATAACAGCAATGCTCCGGCTGCTTGCATCGCAGCGATAGAGACATTTAAGTAGCTAAGAATGAATCGTCCAAATAAGGCAAAGATTGAAATTACAAGAAAAGAGACACCTGCAGCTTTAACTGCTAGAACTCTGCGCTCTTTTGGGCTCTTATCTGCAACTAAGGCCAAGAAAATAGGAGTTGCACCAGGAGGATCCATGATTACAAACAAGGTGACAAAAGTTTGGACTGCAAATGTTAGAGCTCCAACTTTCATGCCCGGACCACCCTTCGCTTATCTGCAAGAGCTTCAAGTTTTTCCCATTCACTTGGGCTTGTTTGAAACTCAGCTAACGAGTTGAGTTTACCCGTTCCGTGATAGTCGCTGGAGCCAGTTACTGCTAAATCTAATTCACGGGCAATAGCGCGAAGCATCGCTCTCTCCTCTGGATTTTGATCTCTGTGATCAACTTCAATGCCATTTAAGCCTGCGGCAACAAGCTCGTGGAAATCACTGGCTTGAAGTATTTCTCCCCGGTGGGAGGCAAATGGGTGAGCAATTACTGCAACTCCCCCAGCGCTTCTAATCATGGCAATGGCATCGGCAGGTGTTGGTGCGGCATGAGAGACATAAAACTCTGAATCATTATTGAGCATTCCTTGAAAAGCTTCATCACGAGATTTAATAATTCCTTTATTTACTAAAGCATCGGCTAAATGTGGACGACCCAACGTTGCTCCTTCTGGCCGGGCAGCCTCAACATCGGCCATTGAAATATTAACTCCCGCGGCATTCATTTTTTCAAGCATCTTGCGCATGCGAGGCAAGCGTCCATCGCGCGTTTCTTCCAACATGACTTGCATCTGTTGGTGGGCGCCATCAAAGAGAAGGCCCAACATATGAACACTTATTCCATCATGCGTTAAACAGGATATTTCACTTCCCAGCGCTAAAGCTAAATTACCGCGCACAGTTTGAATCGCTTCTTCCCAGCCAGAGGTTGTGTCGTGGTCGCAAATTCCAAGAACAGTAAGTCCTTGAGCAATAGATTTATTTACAAGTTCGCGTGGACTATCTGTGCCATCACTTTTATTGGTGTGGGTGTGCAGATCAATCATGGCGCTAACTCAATTGGGGTATTTCGAGAACGAGTTACAACTAAAACACAGCCAATCAAAATCAGTGCGATTCCAGGGAGAATTCCAAGTGGAGGTCTTTGGTCTAACCACCAGATGGCAAGTAATGAACTGACTGGTACTTCAAAAAAGATGATTAATGAAACAATCGCAGGAGACACTCGCTTGAGTGCAGCATTAAACATTGAGTGGCCCAAGATTTGCGCACCAAAAACTAATCCAAGCAGAATCCACCACTCACGTGCTGAAAAATGTAAGACCGGAAAACCCATTATTAACGCCATCGGAAGCGCCGTAATGGCGCAGATGAAATAACACACACTCGTATAAACCGTTGTCTCAACTGTGCGCTGAGATTTAGATCCTGCCATCATGTAGAGGGCCGCTAATGCAGCCGAGATTAGTGCGGCGATATCTCCTAAAAATGAGCGCAAAGAGATATGTAAATCGATTCCAGAAATCAATAGAACTCCGGAAAAACTTACAATCATTCCTAGCCATGCTTTTGATGGAATATGCCCACCACTGAGCTTTACAAAGAGTGCAGCGAAAATCGGTTGTAAGGCAACTAAAGCAGTACCTGCTGCCACGCTAGTCCAACGCATTGCAAGAAAGAAACCAACAAAGTGAATAGCTAGAACAAAACCGGCAATCACAGCCCATTTAATACCTTCGCGATGGCGAGGATGTCTAAGAGCAAAGGGAAGAGTTAATAATGATCCGCCAAGGTTTCGCCAAAAAATTAATGTTGGAATCGGCATCGCACTCATTGCGATCAGTGGACCTGAAGTTCCAATTCCCAGGATTCCAATACCTAAACGAATTAAATCTGGTCTTCCTGGAATTGTTGTATGGCTATCGCGTGAATCTGGCCTTGGCTTCACTTGCTCTCCGGTGTAATTCCCAGACGCACACCAAGGAGAGATTTACTTCGCTTGATGAGTTTTTCAGCAATCTCAAAGACCGCTATCGCTGATTCTGATTGTGGCGCCGCCTCAACAACTGGAACACCATCATCTCCACCAGTACGAAGTGCTGGACTAAAAGCAATTTTCCCTAACAGAGGAACTTCGCTACCAACTAATGCTGATAAACGCTGTGATGTTTCTTCTCCCCCACCTGCACCAAAGAGTGAAATCTTTTCATCGCACGATGGGCAGCTAAACTCAGACATATTTTCAATAACACCAATAACTCTTTGATGAATTTGGTGGGCAATTCTTCCGGCCCGCTCAGCAACTTCAGCTGCAGCTATTTGAGGTGTTGTAACGACAACAATCTCAGAGTTAGGTATGAGTTGACCAAGTGAGATTGCTAAATCACCTGTTCCAGGAGGTAGATCAATAAGTAAAACATCCAGATCGCCCCAATAGGCATCGGATAAGAGTTGTTCTAGTACTCGATGTAACAAGGGGCCACGATATGCAACTGGATCTGAGCGCTCGGGCTTAAACATCTCCATTGAAACAACCTTCACGCCGAAAGATTCCAGCGGAATGAAAAGCTGATCAATTGCAGTTGGCCGTTGCCCCATAAGCCCCATAAGTCGAGGAATGGAGTGTCCGTAAACATCAGCATCCAAGATTCCAACACGTAATCCATTTTTAGCAAAAGCAATCGCTAGGTTGGCTGTCACTGATGATTTGCCGACGCCACCCTTTCCTGATGCAATTCCGATTACACGTGTGAGTGACTCTGGTTGAGCAAAGGGAATTGTTTTTTCGCGTCCGCCGCGGACAACTTTTTTCACATGATCACGTTGATCTTGTGTCATGACACCAAAGGTTAGGTGGACACTCTTGACGCCTTCAATATTGCTCAGCGCGGTAGTGATGTCATTGCGCAATCGATCTTGCATTGGACAGCCAGAGATAGTGAGTAGAACTTTCACTGTTACAGCGCCATTATCTTCAGAGAGATCTTCAACCATCCCAAGATCAGTAATTGATCTATGAAGTTCTGGATCTTGAACTGTCGTTAATGCATCTGCGAGTGCGTCGATGAGGCTCATATAAGATCTGGATCAATCTTTGCATTAGGGCGAGTGGATTTTGCTACGGGTTTGTCATCAAGTAACTCACCCAACTGCTTCTTTACAAAAGTTTTTGGATGCAGATCTGCGGGTTGAAGGTTTTCAAAGCCGGGTCCTAAATTCTCACGAAGCTCTGCCGTTGCTGTTTGTGACAAATCGCGAATCTTCTTTACCCACTGCGCAGCTTGCGCAGCAGCTTTGGGTAAGCGCTCAGGACCAAGCAAAATCATTCCGAGTACGGCTAGGCCAAGGATTTCGCCCGCACCGATATCAAAGAACATGCGCGAAGCCTACCCACAAATTCAACGTTTAGTTCTTGGCCGCTTCTAAGGTCACTGAGACAGTTACCTCTTTGCTGTCACGGTAATAAGTCAAAGTGACCTTATCACCAACGTTTTTAGCACGGATGGCCACGATTAATTCCTCTGGTGCATTGATCGTCTTGCCCTCAAACTCAATGATGATATCTCCAGCCTTAATGCCCGCTTTTGCTGCTGGCCCGCCAGCCAAAATCGCGCTACTAGATTTGGCAACGAGAGCGCCAACTCCTGTGAAATTCATATCAAGTGAAACTCCTAGTACTGGATATGTTGCCTTTCCAGATTTAATGAGTTGATCGGCAGTTTTCTTTGCTTGATTAATTGGAATTGCAAAACCTAAACCAATCGAACCGGTTTGAGATGAAGTTCCTAGTGAGGCAATTGCTGAGTTCACGCCAATCACAGCTCCAGTTGCATCCACAAGTGGACCACCGGAGTTTCCTGGATTAATTGCTGCATCGGTTTGCAGTGCGTTTATGAATGAACTTTCAGTTCCTGATTCACCGGCCGTTACTGGTCGATCTTTTGCACTAATGATTCCAAGTGTGACTGTGCCCGATAGACCAAGCGGTGAGCCAATTGCAATAACTGGATCGCCCACTGCTACTTTTTCGCTATCTCCAAATTGAAGTGCCGGAAGATTTGTTGCTGCTATTTTAATAATCGCTAAATCATAGGATGCATCTCGGCCAACAATAGTTCCATCATAAACATCACCATTATTGAGTGTTACTCGTAGTGATCCTTTTCCATCAGCGACATCTGCAATTACATGGTTATTGGTCAAGATGTAGCCATTGCTATCAAAAACAAATCCTGAACCAGTTCCACCTCCAGAAGTGGAACGCGTATTAATTGAAACAACTGAGGGCAAAACACGTTGTGCAATGCCAGCGACTGAGTCAGGAGCACGTTCAATTATGCTTGAGGATCTGACGATATTTGCACTGCTAAATATCGTTCCCCCGGTTGCGGTAACACCAAGGAAACCTCCCAGGCAACTTGCAAGCAGGGCTGTAATAAATATTTTGCTTCGAGAGCTCTTAGCTGGGAGATTTGTTTCCCACCATGGTCGAGGGTTTTCAGCGCTTTTCTTTCTAGGAAAGATCATGTTCCTATCTTCCTACAACTTTGTTGCAACTAACAAACCATCACCAGTTGGAATCAACGTACTCACCCAATGTTCTGTGTCATTCTTAATGATTTTCCCAGCATCACGCAGGGCAACTGTCTTGATATCACGCTGGGCTGGATCATTAACTTTTGCCCCACCGAAGAAATTATCGATGACTAAGGCCCCACCACTTCGCAAAATACGGTGGGCCTCGCCGATGACAAAGGCTAAATCCTCAGGATCATGACGCACCACTACTAAGTCATAAGCGCGATCTGTGAGTTTTGAGATGACATCTAGAACTGAGTTAGTGATTAAGCGATAGCGAGTAGGTGAAATATCTGCATCAGAAAGTGCGGTTTTTGCTGCCTGCGTATGTTCCATTTCATCATCGATTGAGGTCAATGTTCCACTATTAATCATTCCATCTAATAACCACAAACTTCCAACACCTGATCCTGTGCCAACTTCAACAACTGATTGGGCAGAAAGCGTAAAAGCAAGATGACGAAGATAAGCACCCACGCCAGGAGTTACATCGATTGCACCGATTTCGACACCGCGCGCACGCGCATGAACCTTAAAGGGATCCTCAGCAATAAATCCTTCAGCATAAGTATGTGGATCAATTCTCATTTTAAATTCATTATCCACTGAGTAAGCAAACGAACTCCATAGCCGGTGCCACCTTTTGGATTTTCTCCTGAATCATTTTCACTTCGTCCCGTGCCGGCGATATCAAGGTGAACCCACCGGCGGTTGCCAGCAAAATGCTCTAGAAATAAAGCTGCCGTCACAGAACCAGCTGAATACTTAACCTTCTTTGCAATGTGGCTAAAATCTGCAATGTCACTTATAAGTGCATCCTTATAGTCATCGATTAGTGGCATATGCCAAACGCGATCACCGGATTCATTGCCTGCAGCTTCAAACTCTCTTGCAAGTTTTTCATCGCGCGTATACATCGCGGCATATTGCTTACCTAGACCAAGAGTTGCAGCTCCGGTGAGCGTTGCAATATCAACTAAGTAATCTGGATCAAGGTTCTTATCGGCATAAGCAAGGCCATCAGCTAAAACTAAACGGCCCTCGGCATCCGTGTCTCCAACTTCAACAGTTGTGCCGCCATAGTGCGTAATTACATCGCTGGGACGCTGCGCAGTACCTGAAAATGCGTTTTCTGCACACATCATCAAAGCGGTTACGCGAATATTTGGTTGCAGCTCTTCAAGGGCAGTAAGTGTTGCAAGAATTGCTGCAGCACCTGCCATATCGCTCTTCATTGGAATCATTAAGTCATAGGGCCGCTTAAGATTTATTCCACCAGTGTCATACGTGATTCCCTTACCCACTAGAACTACATGCGGGAGGGCTGCGTGTGAACTTTTCTTTTTAGATGGCGCATAACTAACCTCAATAAAACGAGGGCCAGGCTTGGGCGAAGAGTTACCAACAGCGCTTAGACCGCCAAACTCTTTCAACTCTTTTCCGGCAAGAACTTTTACTTTGAGCCCGGTTCCTTTAGAAAATTCTTGAGCTTTAGTAGCCATCCACGCAGGAGTCTTAATATTAGAAGGCGTATGAACCAAATCACGAGCACGCGTAATCGCTTTCGCAATAGAGAGAGCAGCATCGATTGTCTCCTTTTCATTTGTTGCTACTAGGAAATGTGGTTTACCTGCTGGTTCACCAGTCTTTAAACTCCAAAGATATGCGCCAAGTGTTAAAGCAATTGCATGCGCTTTAACATCTTTACTGGTTATGGCGCATGCGCAATAGACCGTTGTATTTTTTCCTCGAACTTTTCTGGCAATAGTTGTAGCTGCTATGCGAAATGACGCCGTTGAACCATCACCTATTCCAACTAAGAAGATCCGATCGGTTAGCGAATTTTGCGCGCTAACAGGAATCTCAAATAACTCTCCCGGCTTTGCGGCAGCTGTGAAAAATGAAAGTTCATCGACTAGATTGATTTCAAAATGCTTTTCAATATCGGCAATTAAAGTTCCTGGAGCAGTAAAGGAAATAAGACCTGCGGCATCTTTGCTAAAAGCTAGAGCAATTGAGTGCGCGCTTGTTGCTACTGAAAGTTGTGGCTTTGCAGCTGAAAGTGTCCAGAACATGCGTTGTAGGCTATCGCCTGTTTGTGATTTACTTCTTGACTAATGCAACCGCTGCATGAAGAGCGGCGCTGAGATTATTAGCCTCTTCAGAGTTAAGTTCGACGACCAGACGGCCACCGCCTTCTAGTGGAATTCGCATCACGAGTGAGCGAGCCTCCTTTGTAACCTCCATAGGACCATCACCGGTACGGGGTTTCATGGCTGCCATGTGGAGACTCCTTTAAAGATTGAAGAGGGAAGTTCAAGAGGAGAAGTATCTCGCATGTAGAGCGCTAGAGCGAAATCGTGCAGGCCCTACAAGCCTAAAACCGCGCTCAACCTCGCCTTTCCGGCGGAAATAACAGCATCTACTGCGCGCTGTGGCACTTTTAGCATTGTTGCAATCTCACCCGATGACATCGAGCGCAGATAGTGCAAGGTCAAGATGATCCGCTCCTCTTCAGGTAGCGATGCCAACACCTGGGCCAATGTGGTGGGCTCGCTCATGGTTCTAAGGCTACTGGCATTGAATGCCCTTGCCGTTGAGGGTGGTTCTAACGGAATGTTCGAGCAAAACGGGCCAGAGAGATTCGCACACCTAAATAGAGTCCGGGCCAGATAAGAAAGAAGATCGCACGAGGGGCTATTACTTCTTCAGACCAATCAAAAATTGTTGTCTGAGGATCTATTTCGCGCAGATGAAATCTACCTGTCCCTTTGATAATTCTTCCGGTGTGCACCACATCGCATGTGTGAGGAGGTTGCCAAGAGGTAACTGACATCGTGTCGAGAATTCCTAATGGGCCGATTCCTGTAAAAGCACTTATTGATGTGCCAACACCTTGCGTGATTTGCGAAGTCACCCATACTTTTGTCTGCAACATCCAATCGCCTTGTTTTTCCCACTGGGCTAAGGAATCCCAGACTGTTTGTATGGGTGCTTTTATCGTTAATGAAATTGCAATGTTATTACTAGACATTATTGGCAGGCTTTTAGTGCTTGATTGACATCAGTAGTCCACGAGATTAATTCGCGCATGCCTGGCTTAATAAAATTTTCAACTTCTAAATGTTCGACTAATTCATGTAAAGGGTTATAGATTCCAAATGGATCTAAGATTACGACTGGTTTATTGTGAAACTTTAAGTATCGCCCAACCCAAATCTCAAAAAACTCTTCTAGCGTTCCAGCGCCACCCGGCAAAGTAATAAATGCATCTGCAATATCTGTGATCATTGCTTTGCGCTCACCCATAGTTTCCACAACATGAAGCTCATCGTTATCGTGGTCAGCGAACTCAATATCAACCAGTGCTTGGGGAATTACACCCACTGTTCGCCCACCGGCCTGGCGTGCGCCACGAGAAACAGCGCCCATCATTGAAATATGCCCGCCACCAGTAACTAACTCCCAAGAGTTAGATGCGATCGCCCCGCCAAGTTCAAATGCAAGGTCAACGTACTTTGGGTCAATCGTTGGTGATGATGAACAAAAGACTGCAATGCGCATGCAGGTAAGGATAGGGGTTAGGCTTAGGACATGACGACCATCGCATCTGGACACGGAATCGCCACTTTAGCCCAAGGCAAAGTTCTCGATGTCTGGTTTCCATCCCCACAAATTGCTGCACTTGCTGCAACGCTTCCAAGTGAGTTAGCAGTACTAGTTGGAGAAGATGATGCTCGCGCAGTTACTCGCGAAATAATTAGCCGTGAAATTGATATAACTGTTGCTCCAGTTGATGCCGCTGATGCTTACTTGCGTCTACATCTCTTATCTCACCGCTTAGTAAAGCCTCATGGAGTTGTACTTGATGGCATATTCGGGTTGCTCAATAACGTTGTATGGACATCTGTTGGACCATGCGCAGTTGAAGGCTTTGAATTAACTCGCGCACGCCTTAAAGCAAAGTATGGTCACATTACAGTTTTATCAGTAGATAAATTTCCTCGTATGGTTGATTACGTAATACCAAGTGGAGTTCGCATCGCAGATGCCGATCGTGTTCGTCTTGGCGCACATCTTGCATCTGGAACAACTGTGATGCATGAAGGTTTTGTGAACTTTAACGCTGGCACCCTTGGAACATCCATGGTCGAAGGTCGAATCTCAGCAGGGGTTGTTGTCGGTGATGGCTCAGATATTGGTGGCGGTGCATCGATTATGGGAACTCTCAGCGGTGGTGGAAAAGAAGTTATCTCAATTGGAGAAAAATCTTTACTGGGCGCTAACTCTGGTTGTGGGATTTCACTAGGTGATAACTGCGTAATTGAAGCTGGAACTTATGTGACAGCTGCATCAAAGGTGCGTTTACCTGATGGTGAAGTCGTCAAAGCAGCTGCACTTTCAGGTGGACATAATCTTCTCTTTCGCCGTAACTCACTTGATGGCGCAGTCGAAGCAATTAATCGCACTGGTACCTGGGGCGGGCTTAACTCAATTCTGCACGCTAACTAAAGAAAACCAAGCTGAAGGAATCTTTGTCCGGCTCCTAAAAACTTCACCACGTAAAACTGCATGGACTCCAGCAGTTGATGTTGCTTGAATCTGGGCAACAGTGCCGCTCTCATTTGTACCTAAGATTTCTAAGGTAGCGACATCCGGTAATAGAAAAGCAGCAGCAATAATTTCCTGTGAAACTTGTCGATCCCATGCCACAAAACGGGGATTTAGAGCCAAATCTAGCGAACCTGGATCATCAACAATCTGCGTGTATGCCTTGGCACTACCCCATGCATTTAATGAGAGTTCGGTTTTGCCCCCAGATGATGAGAAGAAATAGGCGGTAATTGCTGCTCCGGCTTGCGTAATTGTTAAGCCTGCTGTGCGAGTCACAACCTCTTTCCAAATCACTCCATATTTCTTTTCTAACTCTTTGGCATAACCTAAAAAGCTTTGATCAGAGATTTCGCCGTATAGGTCGCAATCGCAAGCACTTCTATAGATACCAGCTTTACTTAACGCATACGTTCTTGAAGCTATCGCTTGTGCTTCAAGGGCCGCAACTGGCCAATATGAAGGCATCTCGCTCACGCCCCATAAATATTCATCTGCAAGGCGAACTGAGTTGGTTATTTCAATTCGATAGCCAGATGCGCTCTTAACTGCTTTAACTTGTATCTGTCCATAACGATATTTCCGCGTGAGTCCTGAGTGGTTTACAGAAATGACACTCTCTGGGCCCTCTAAATACCTAGTGCCACTCCAGCGAACTGTGAAAGATCTGCTTCGGGTGAGCACTTGAGTGTTTTTGCCAATAGTCACGCGCGGACTAACTGTAGAGCCAATAATTGAGAAAGAGATTGAGTCAGCCGTTGAAAGTACTGGTACAGAACTTTCATTACCTGCTTCGCCTTGAATAATCTGAAGTGGCGCAGTTTTTGTGATTGTTGAAATCTTTGCACTAGAAAGTAAGTGACCGATATTGACACGCAATATTTTTGAATCATCCTTTTGTTCAATTGCCACATCTTTATAGAAATACTTAAGGATTTGATCTGAATTTTGACCGGCAAGAGCCATTGCTCGTGCACCCATCTGACTTAGTCCTACTCCATGTCCGTAACCAGAGCCATGAAAAGAAAAATCCGTAGGCAAATCAACTGCATGCGCTTGGGGAGTTAGTAATGAAAATATAAGAAGCAGAGCTGTAAAAGCTTTAGACATCCTCATCGATGGCTGCGCTCTTTCCGACCTGCAAAAACTCACGATAAGCCTTGATTACAGTTGTTGGTTCACCGCGCTGCACAAGCTTGCCTTTGTGAAGCCAGGCTACGTCATTGCAAACATCTTCTAACGTTGCCATCGCATGGCTTACTAAAATAAGTGCTCGGTCATCACTTCGAAGTTCTTTAATGCGATTGAGAGATTTTTCCTTAAACTTTGCATCTCCTGTGCTCAGCGCCTCATCCACAATCAAGATATCTGGGCGCACTGTGGCAGCTACTGAAAAAGCTAAACGTGCATACATGCCTGATGAATAGGTACGCATTGGGGCATCAATTGCATCACCTAACTCTGAAAAATCAGCAATTTCGGCGAAATGACTATCAATTTCATCGCGAGACATTCCAGCAGCTAGCCCGCCGAGATACACATTGTCTCGGCCTGACATTGAAGGGTTAAAGCCAACTCCTAAGGCAAGCAAAGTACTGACGCTTCCATAAACCTCAACGCGGCCTTGAGTGGGCGGCAAAATTCCAGCGATAACACGCATTAATGAGGATTTACCGGCACCATTTGTTCCAATAACTCCTAGAACCTGGCCGTATTCGACATCTAGATTTACATTATCTAATGCGCGAATAACTCGAGTTTGTTTTCCTCCACGACCAAATGCCTTAACACGTGCTTTTAAAGTCGGTCTGCGATCAATGGCAGTCGTGTATGTAAGACCAAGATCGCGAACAGATACCGCAATTTCATTGGTTTTATGTGAATTAGAGGCGGACGGCAAATTCGCGCTCCCTTGATAAGAAGAAGTAAGTACCAATTAGAAATATTCCAACTGCCCAACCAAGTGCAATGAGCAAATGTGAAAGATGTGGAACTTGCCCATGAACTAATGCACGTGACCAACTATCAAGAATTGGGAAAAGTGGATTAAAGAGCTCTAAAGTTTTTAACTTAGGTTTTAAATCAGAGGCTTCATAAAGAATTGGTGACAAATACAATAATGTCCGAGTCATATATGGCAAGAAACTCGCGATATCTCTGAAATAGACATT
This sequence comes from uncultured Actinomycetes bacterium, assembly GCA_903904665.1. Taxonomy (GTDB): domain Bacteria; phylum Actinomycetota; class Actinomycetes; order Nanopelagicales; family Nanopelagicaceae; genus Planktophila. The sequence continues at coordinate 17,100 of CAIVDO010000126.1, forward strand.
GATGCAGGAAATTGTAATTGCCAATCCGAGTGCTAATAAAATAGTTATTAGTAGCACGGGTATAGCCCACAACATCTGCCAAGCAAATGGAATCCCTAAGACGGTTCGTATAACTAAAAACACCGCAAGAGTTGGTAGAAACTTAAAGAGTGCGATTACAACGGCTGAGATCGGCAACATGATTCTTGGGAAAGCTGTATTGAGAATTAGGCGCTGCCCAGCCGTAATGGATTTAACTCCGCCTGTTAATGAGTTTGCAACTAGATAAAAGAGGAACAATGTTGCAGTCAGGTGGGCATAACGAGTGCTATCGGAAGAGCCACGGATAATGACTATTAAAAGAAAATAGACCGCTGATAAAAGTAGGGGATTTAAAACTAACCACATCTGACCAAAGGCCGAATCAAAGTGTTGCTCGCGTAGCTCAGAGCGTGAGTATTCAGCGATAAAAGTTCGACGAGACCAGAGCGACTTGCGATATTTACCTAGCGGTGGCAGGCCAGCCCGAAATGGCTCATAAACCTGCAGTGGCGTGCTCACGGTCGTAAGGCTACCCCAGGGGCCAATGACTTTGGCGAAGTTAGAAAGCCAATGCCCCATGTCATATGCATTGTGAGCAAAATAAGTGGCAGTGAGACAAACTCTGCCAGCGACTTTCCAATTCTTGCCGATGCAATAAGAATGAATAGAGCGTACGTCAATGCAGGAATGAAAAATATCGGTGAGGCACTAATACCAAGGATGAGTGAAGAGAGAACCCCAATAACCGTAAATGGCGGTGCTAAATATCTGTAGTTAATTGTGCCTTCATGTCTGCGTGATACAACTCGGCGCCAACGACCGTATTCAAAATATTGTTTGGCAAGAGCTCTCACGCTTCCACGTGGTCGGTATGTAACCACTAATCGAGGATCAAAGAAAACAACTCCACCGGCTGCTCGTAACCGATAGTTAAGCTCCCAATCTTGCGCACGTGTAAATTTCTCATCAAATCCACCAACAGCGACTAGAGCTTGTTTTCTAAATGCACCTAAGTAGACAGTGTCCACTGAACCTGCGCCGCCGCCTGTATGAAAGCGTGATGCACCAACACCTAGTGGGCTTCGCATCGCACGTGCAACTGATTTTTCAAAAATACTTTGACCTTCGGCAGCCATGATGCCACCAACGTTAACGGCGCCACTTTCTGTCAAAACCTTAAAAGCAAGAGATAAATAATTATTGGGAATCCTGGAATGGCCATCGACCCGGACGATAATTGAATACTTGGTCGCAGCAACGGCAAGATTTAAACCAGCTGCAGTTCGTCCTGTGGGATTTTCAACCACAACGATACGAGGATCTCTTTGAGATAAAGCGTGGGCAATCTTTTCAGTGCCATCATGAGATGGTCCCACTGCCAGAATAATTTCTACCAGTCCATCAAAATCCTGATCGAGAATGGCATTCACAGACTCTTCTAAATATTTAGACTCGTTAAGTACTGGCAGGATTACGGAGATTTTGGGCTCCGGTGAGCCATATAACTCATTTGCTGATGTCGTCATAACCCCTACACCGTATCGTCCAAGTACTCTTACCCGGTGAAAGCGACGCGACCAATACGGATTATTACCTCACTATCCCTAGCTGTCGTCGCCATCTCTGCATTTTCTTGGCTGGGCTTAGGCCAAGTAAGCGGTGCCATTAACCGCATCGATGTTTTTGGTTCTATATCCAAGCGACCTGATAAACCAACTACTGCACTTAACTATTTATTGGTGGGTTCAGATACGCGCAATGGATTAACGAAAGAACAATCAAAGCTACTGCGTGTAGGAACAACTAAAACTGCAGCAGGTGCGCGCTCGGACACGATGCTGTTGGTGCATATCTCCAAGTCACGCGATAAAGCCACAATCATTTCTATTCCTCGTGATTCATTGGTGACAATCCCTGAACATGTTTCATCTCTCAATAAAGATAAAATCGTTCCAGCTGCTAAGGGCAAAATTAATGCAGCTTTTGCTTGGGGCGGTGCACCATTATTGATTCGTACAATAGAACAAGAAACCAATGTAAAAATCGATCACTACGTTGAAATCGGCTTTGCTGGTTTTGCTGGAATGGTTGATGCTCTCGGCGGTATTCAAGTTTGCACAAAACGCAATATCGATGATCCAAAAAGCCACTTGGTCTTAGCTGCAGGAATCCATACGCTCGATGGCATCGAAGCACTTAAATATGTACGTACTAGAGATTTTGATGGAATGGGCGACTTAGGTCGTATGCAACGTCAGCAACAGTTCATGAGTGCTGTCTTGAGAAAAGTTACAAGTACTGGCGTATTACTTAATCCAATCAAGCTTGTTAATTTCTTTAATGCAGCAATTGCAACGGTGCAAACTGACTCTGAACTAAACCGCAATGACTTAATCGTTCTTGCCAAGCAGCTAAAAAATCTTTCTCCTAGCAAAGTTCGAACTCTGACAATTCCATTGGGCAATGCAAATGCACGCGTGCCCGGTCTTGGTTCAGTTGTGACCTGGGATTCAGTTTTAGCACCGGATCTATTTAACCGTTTGCGCGAAGATTTACCTCTAGTTGATGAAGTAACCCCATCTCCTTCAGCATCCTCTAGCGCCTCTGCGACCCCAACTGTGATTGATAAATTTAAGACTCGTACCGCTGATGAAAACCCTTGCGGAGCGCTGAAGTAAACTCCCGACTATGACATTGACTCTTTCAGTAGTTGGATGCGGCTATCTAGGCGCCACACATGCAGCATGCATGTCCTCACTTGGCTTTACGGTAATTGGCGTTGATACCGATCCCAATAAAGTGGCAATGCTTCAAAGAGGCGAGCTACCATTTTATGAACCTGGGCTAGATACATTACTGGCACAAGAGATGAAAACTGGCCGGCTGTCATTCACAACAGATTTTTCAGCAGTAAAAGATGCTGATGTTCATTTTGTTTGCGTTGGAACACCTCAGAGCAAAGATGGTTTAGCTGCCGATTTAACATACGTGCGCTCTGCTGTTGCCGAGATTGCACCTTATTTAAAAGATGGTTCGCTGGTAGTTGGAAAATCTACAGTTCCTGTTGGTACCGCCCAATCACTACGTGATCAATTAGCCAAGACTGCGCCGCATGCAGATCTTGCTTGGAACCCAGAGTTTTTGCGTGAAGGTTTTGCCGTTGAAGATACTTTGACACCTAACCGTTTAGTTGTGGGTGTTGCCAACGATCGTGCAGAAGAAATTCTTAAAGAGGTCTACGAACCGATAATCGCTTTGGGTACACCTTGGATTCGCGCAGATCTGCCAACAGCTGAACTTGTTAAAGTTGCAGCCAACTCATTTCTTGCAACCAAGATTTCATTTATTAATGCAATGGCTGAAGTCTGCGAAGCTGCTGGTGGCGATGTAACCGTGCTTGCACAAGCAATCGGTTACGACCCTCGTATTGGTAATAAGTTCTTACAAGCTGGAATCGGTTTTGGTGGTGGTTGCCTACCCAAAGATATCCGTGCATTTATGGCCCGCGCTGAAGAGCTTGGTGCTAAGCAAGCCCTTGAATTCCTACGTGAAATCGATGCAATTAACTTGCGTGCACGCCAGCGCGTGATCGATGTTGTCCGTAATGAACTATCGCAAGATTTAACTCAGTACAAAATCGCTGTGCTTGGTGCGACTTTCAAACCAGATAGCGATGATGTTCGCGACTCCCCTGCCCTAGATATTGCCGCTCAGTTACAAACTGCAGGCGCTGCTGTTGTTGTTCATGATCCCAAGGGAATTGAACCTGCGCGTAAGCGCTTTCCAAAGCTTGAATATGCAGAAGTTGTGACCGATGCAGTTAAAGGTGCTGACTTAATTCTCCACTTAACAGAGTGGAAAGAGTATCGAGCCATTGATCCATCAACGCTTTCAGCTTTAGTAAAAAACAAGATCATTATTGATGGTCGAAATATGCTTAACCGAGATTTATGGCGCAATGCTGGCTGGAAGTTCCATGCACTAGGACGTACTGATTAACGAGCAAGAAACAATCGATGCAGTCCTAGCAATGAAGACTTGGGCTGTTGTTGGTCTTGGAAATAATCCAGAACGAGCAGCCTTTGGCGTTGCCAAGCTTTTGCAAGATAAAGGGCATCGAATCATTCCGGTATATCCACGTGCTGAAATTGTGCATGGTGAAGTTGGATACAAATCACTTGCAGAGATTTCAGAATCGGTAGATGTTGTTGATTGCTTCGTAAACTCAAAGCTCGTTGGAAAAGTTGTCGATGAAGCGATAGCGATAGGCGCAAGAGCCGTCTGGTTACAGTTAGATGTAATTGACCAAGAAGCTATCGAGCGCGCTCAAAATGCAGGACTATTAACGGTGATGGATCGTTGCCCTGCAATTGAATATCGAAAGAAGAATTAGAAGCCGGTCTTATGTGTTCGGCGAGCGTTTAAATTTGCGCCTTTTGCTTTAGCTTCACTATTGATTTCCTTTAACGCATCTGCGACTTTGGAACTGATTACAGAATCTGATACTCCCAAAATACGCGCAGCTAGCAGCGCAGCATTTTTAGCATTACCCACACCAACAGTTGCAACTGGAACACCTGCTGGCATTTGAACGATAGAAAGCAGAGAGTCCATTCCATCAAGGTTTTTTAGCGCAACAGGGACTCCGATAACGGGCAAAGTTGTAAGTGCTGCGACCATTCCAGGCAGATGTGCTGCGCCACCAGCGCCAGCGATAATTACTTTAAAACCTTTACTTGATGCGCTTTGTGCAAACTCAACCATCTCAAGTGGCATGCGGTGTGCCGAAACAACATCTGCCTCATATGAGATTCCAAGTTGATCTAAAGTTTTTGCAGCCTCTTCCATTACTGGCCAATCAGAATCTGATCCCATGATGATCGCTACATCACTCATCAATTTCTCCGCTCATGTAATCAAGGGCATGTTGAACTTCTTGGGTTAATTCTACGAGGTTATTGCCAAGCAAATTAACATGGCCGATCTTGCGGCCTGGGCGTACATCCTTCTTGTAATGGTGAAATTTTAGGGCTGGTGTACGGGCCATTAGATGTAGATATGGACGATACATATCACTCTTATCCCCGCCCAAAATATTTCCCATAACTGCAATCGGTGCAGTCATAGCCGGATTACCGAGGGGCAAATCAAGCACTGCACGTAAATGTTGTTCAAACTGAGAGGTAACAGATCCCTCAATTGTCCAGTGCCCAGAGTTATGTGGGCGCATTGCAAGCTCGTTAATAAACAGCAAATCTCCTTTAACGAAGATTTCAACGGCCATTACCCCGACTACTCCAATTTCATTGGCGATATCGAGTGCCAGTTTCTGTGCTTTCTCACTCATCACATTAGAAAGTTGCGGTGCAGGCGTAATAGTCATTGTGCAGATTCCATCACGCTGAACAGTTTGCGTTGGTGCCCACGTAGTTGCCTGACCATGTGGTGATCGAGCAACCATTACTGCTATCTCATAATCAAAATCAATAAGTTCTTCGACCAATACTTTGCCGGTTTCATTAAGAATTGCGGTCAATTCATCAACGCCATTTACTTTCCAAACTCCTCGGCCGTCGTAACCACCAGAAATAGCCTTCGCAATTACTGGATACTCTGTGACTTCTTTAGCATTTGTAACTACGGCACTTTTTGGAGAGGGAAACTTGCTCAAGCGCTCACGCATTGCAGCTTTATCTTGAGAGTAAATAAAGCTGGCAGGACTAGGGCGAACGACTACCCCATCGGCTTCTAATCTTTTAATAATGCTTAATGGAACGAGTTCATGTTCAAAAGTTATGACATCACATTTACGAGCAAAAGCACGAACAGTTTCAAGATCTTTGTAGTCACCTACAACATGGTTAGTTATTTGTGCAGCACTCTCATCAGAACTATTTGCTAGTAAGAGAAGATTCACTCCAAGTGCGGCAGCTGGCGCAACACTCATCCGAGCAAGTTGACCAGCACCGATTACACCAACAGTTGGAAATTGATCGCTCACTGGCTTATCGTAGATGAACTACGTCGCCCGCCTGAACATGGGTTCCGGAGTCCAAAATCAACTCTCCCCGGGCAGATATCCCGACTGCAACTCCTTTTTCTATTAATTCATTTGGATAATGAATTTGAACTTTGCTTCCAAGGGTTGAGCTTAAGGATTTATAGAGCTCAAAAATTGAGTCATCGCCCATGTCCCAAGCGGTGAAGTTTCTTTCAAATTGGGCCAATACATCAACTAATAAATGGTTTCGATCAATATTTGTTGCACCCTCAATATCAAGTGATGTTGCTGTGGGTACGGGTAATTCCTCTTTTGTCATTCCCACATTTATTCCAATACCAACTACAACGCCATCGCCTGTAATCTCTGCGATTAATCCAGAAACTTTCTTATCGTTAATCAAAATATCATTGGGCCATTTAACGCTTGCGCCATATTTACTGAGGGATTGTGCAACGGATGCACCTGCGATTAGAGCGATCCAACCCCAATCTTCTTTTTCTCTTTGTGGCTGCAAATAAAATGAAAACAAAAGCGCACTATTTTTTGGTGCTTCAAAAGTACGCGACATTCTTCCGCGTCCTGCTCTTTGAAAATTAGCAGTGATGACATCACCGGGTTTTACTTTTCCAGCATTTGCTCGTGTCACTAAAGCGCTCTGAGTCGAAGCGGTGACATCAACCACGCTTACTCGCCAGTACTGCGTGACCAAAGAGTTGATCAGCGCCTTATCGAGTGCCGCTCTTAGCATTTGCTTGCCCATGACATGTACCGTAGGGGCATGAGCCGTGATCTGCATACAACTGCCGGAAAAATAGAAGATCTTCGAGCGCGAATTGAGGAGGCCGTACATGCCGGCTCAGCTCGCGCCGTTGAAAAGCAACATGCCAAGGGCAAGAACACTGCCCGCGAGCGTATTGAGATGTTGGTGGATTCAGATTCATTTACTGAAATCGATGAGTTTGCACGGCATCGTTCTAATCAATTCGGGATGGAAAACAATCGCCCATACGGTGATGGTGTTGTAATCGGCACAGCAACAGTTGATGGCCGACCAATTGCTTTGTACTCACAAGATTTCACCATCATGGGTGGATCACTTGGTGAAGTTCACGCAGAAAAGATTGTAAAGATTGCAGAGTTTGCCTTAAAGAGTGGAATTCCACTTATTGGAATTAATGATTCTGGTGGCGCTCGAATCCAGGAAGGTGTCGCATCCCTTGCCGGCTATGGAAAAATCTTCCGTCTTAATACTCGTTCCTCAGGCGTCATACCGCAAATCTCTTTGATCCTTGGCCCATGCGCCGGTGGCTCTGCTTATTCTCCAGCGCTAACTGACTTCACCGTGATGGTAAATGAAACATCACATATGTTTATTACCGGGCCTGATGTTATTAAAACTGTTACCGGCGAAGAAGTTGGAATGGAAGAACTTGGTGGTGCACGAACACACAACGTTCGTACTGGTAACTCACATTACTTGGCAGAGAATGAAGCCGATGCCATTGATTATGTGAAGGCGCTACTTTCATATTTGCCTTCAAATAATATGGATGGTGTTCCACATCTGCCCCCAACTGAGACATTAGAGAAGAAAGCATCAGACTTTGCACTTGATACTTTGATTCCAGATAGTCCAAATCAGCCATATGACATGAAGGTTTTAATTCAAGCTTTGGTCGATGAAGGCGAGTTCCTAGAAGTCCACGCGCTATATGCTCCTAATATCTGTGTTGGTTTTGCGCGCATAGAGGGTGAATCAATTGGAATTATCGCAAATCAACCCAATCAATTAGCTGGAACTCTTGATATTAACTCCAGCGAAAAAGCTGCACGATTCTTGCGTTTTTGCGATGCTTTCAATATCCCGATTCTCACCCTCGTTGACGTACCAGGATTCTTGCCAGGTACTGAGCAAGAGTGGGATGGAATCATTCGCCGTGGAGCTAAGTTGCTCTATGCCTACGCTGAAGCTTCAGTGCCACTAGTAACGTTAATTACACGCAAAGCCTACGGCGGCGCATTTATTGTTATGGGCTCTAAATATCTTGGTAGCGATATCAACTTCGCATGGCCAAGTGCTGAAATCGCAGTTATGGGAGCACAAGGCGCCGTTAATATCTTGTATCGCAAGGAAATAGCAGATGCTAAGGATCCCGTAGCTGCCCGCGCGGAATTGGTTAATGACTACAACGAATCTTTAGCCAATCCCTATCTTGCAGCAGAGCGTGGAACGATTGACACAGTTATCGAACCAAATCAATCACGGGCATACATAACTAAAGCATTTAGGACGCTACGCACTAAGCGCGATTCACTTCCTGCCCGCAAACATGGAAACATTCCACTGTAATGAAGTTTTCAATTTCAAAAGGTGAGCCAACTCCAGAAGAGTTGGTGGCCATTGAAGCTGCTATGGCCCAGCACAAGCGCGAAGAGTTAAAACCTGTAATCCGACGAAGTGTGTATGGACTCCCTCAACTTCGCCAAGCTCTACCGCACCAGATAACTTTCGGCGCACGAAAGAACGCATAAACCATGCCAAGAATTGTTTTAGCTTCTGCATCTACGTCCAGGCGACGTTTGCTGGAATCTGCTGGATTAAAACCAACGATCATGGTGAGTCACGTAGATGAAGAAACAGATTTCTTTAATGCAATGACACCAGCGGATATGGTGATTGCACTGGCTATTACAAAGGCCCACACCATCCGTGAACAAATCGATTTTCCAGCGATCATTATTGGTTGCGATTCAACCTTTGAATTTAACGGCCAATCTCTGGGTAAGCCCGGCACACCGGAGATTGCAATAGAGCGGGCCTCAAGAGTTCGAGGTAACTCAGGTCTTCTTCACACTGGACATTGCCTTATTGACACAACGAAAGACAAAGAGATATCAAGCATTGTTACCACCAAGGTAACTTTCGATGACATGACTGATTCTGAAATAGCGGATTACGTTGCAAGTGGTGAACCGCTACATGTGGCCGGCGGATTCACTCTCGATGGCTTTAGTTCGCCCTTCATCCCCTCAATAGAGGGTGACTACACAAATGTCGTAGGGATTTCGATGCCATTTTTGAGAAAGGCTTTTGAACAACTTGGATATTCCTGGCCAGAGGTTAAGGTGATGCAATGAAACGCGTATTAATTGCCAATCGTGGCGAGATCGCCGTTCGTGTTATTCGCGCCTGCAAAGATCATGGTTTACAAAGTATTGCTGTGTATTCAGAGGAAGATCGCACTGCTATTCATGCGCAGATGGCAGATGCGGCTTATTCATTACATGGCACTACTGCGACAGAGACTTATTTAAATATAGAAAAACTTATCGCAGTTGCAAAAGAAGCTGGGGCTGATGCAGTTCACCCTGGTTATGGCTTTCTCTCTGAAAATGCCAACTTTGCACAGGCTGTTATCGATGCAGGATTAATCTGGATTGGGCCACCACCTGAGGCTATTAGAGCCCTTGGTGACAAAGTCTCTGCCAGAAAGATCGCTGCAAAAGCAGGCGCACCACTTGTTGCTGGAACTAAAGATCCAGTTGAAGGTCATGAAGAAGTATCGGCCTTTGCAAAAGAACACGGACTTCCTGTTGCAATTAAAGCTGCCCACGGCGGTGGCGGACGTGGTTTAAAAGTTGCACGCACAATGGAGGAAATCCCTGAACTATTTGCATCAGCTGTTCGTGAAGCTATTAGTGGTTTTGGTCGCGGTGAATGTTTTGTTGAGCGATATTTAGATAAGCCACGTCACGTTGAAACCCAGGTATTAGTAGATAAGCACGGCCATGCAGTAGTTGTTAGCACTCGTGATTGTTCTCTGCAGCGTCGCCACCAAAAGTTGGTAGAAGAAGCTCCAGCACCTTTCTTAACTCCTGAGCAAGAGCAGGAGTTGTATCGTTCAAGTAAAGCAATAATGAAGGAAGCCGGCTATATCGGAGCTGGAACATGTGAGTTTTTGATTGGCCTTGATGGCACTATCTCATTCTTGGAAGTAAATACTCGCTTACAGGTAGAACACCCTGTCAGTGAAGAGATCACTGGTATTGATTTAGTTCGCGAACAGTTCCGAATTGCAATGGGTGAATCACTTGGTTTTGATGATCCGATAATCCGTGGCCACTCAATTGAGTTCCGCATTAACGGTGAAGATCCCGGGCGCTCTTTCCTTCCTGCTCCGGGAAGAATTACTGAATGGGTTATTCCTACAGGACCTGGTGTACGTGTTGATGCTGGATTTAAAAATGGTGACACTATTGGTGGAAACTTTGACTCACTACTTGCTAAGTTAATTGTTACTGGTGCAACACGTGAACAAGCCATCGAGCGTGCTCGACGGGCATTAGCTGAGTTTTCTATTGAAGGTTTAGCCACAGCACTACCGTTCCACCGTGCGATCCTTGAAGATCGTGCCTTTACCGAAAACTTTAAGGTGTACACCAGCTATATCGAAAATGAATTTAATAATGAAATCCCGATGTATCAAGCAACTGCCCTGCCACTTGAGACCCATATGGCCCCCGAATATCTGGTTACAGAGGTCAATGGCAAGCGTTTTGAAATCTTGGTTCATGCACCCAAGCCAGTTGTGAAGCGCCACCGTGCAAAACAGTCAATGGCTGGTGGTTTAGCTGGGGCTGCATTAGCTAGTCCAATGCAAGGCACGGTCGTGAAGATCGCCGTAAATGAAGGCGATCGAGTTGAAATCGGTGATTTAGTAATTGTTCTTGAGGCGATGAAAATGGAACAGCCGTTAATGGCACACAAAGCTGGTGTTATCACTAATTTAAGCGCAGTGATTGGTGCCACGGTTTCTAGTGGAACAGCTCTTTGTGACATCATTGATTCATGACAAATAGCCAACTTCTCTACACGGATCCACTCGCGGCAGCCTCTGCTGCGGCTAAAGAAATAGCCGAACGTACTGGTGTTACATCACATGATGTTGCACTTGTTATGGGTTCTGGTTGGGTCAGTGCAGTAGATGCACTTGGTGCTCCTGTGTATGAATGCAATGCCGAAGATATCACTGGTTTCCTTCCACCAACGGTCGAAGGACATTCAGGAAAAGTTCGCTCCTATGAAATAGAAGCAGATGGCAAGAAACTTCGTGCACTTGTTTTTCTCGGTCGAACACATCTCTATGAGGGCAAAGGCGTTGAGCCCGTTGTCCATAGTGTTCGCGCGGCAGTTAAAGCTGGATGCAAAATCATAATTCTGACAAATGCATGTGGTGGAATTAATAAGAGCTACACCGTTGGTCAACCAGTTTTGATTCGTGACCATATTTCACTCACTGCAGTCTCACCTTTATCTGGTGCAACTTTTGTTGATTTGACCGATCTCTATAGTAAGCGAATCCGCGAAATTGTTAAGAAAGAAGATTCATCATTGCAGGAAGGCGTCTATGTCCATTGGCGCGGACCAACGTATGAAACCCCTGCCGAGATTTTGATGATGCGCACCATGGGCGCTGATTTAGTAGGTATGTCCACGGTGCCAGAAGCTATTGCCGCACATGCACTTGGTGCAGAGGTCCTTGGTATCTCTTTAGTCACAAATGCTGCTGCTGGTGTTACTGGTGAAAAACTCAACCACGAAGAAGTTATCGCTGCTGGAAAGGCCGCTGCAGATCGAATGGGCGCTCTTCTCAAAGGGGTAATTCCGAAGTTATTCTAGGAACATGGATCTGACCCAAGAAGTTCAAGCATGGATTGCCGATGATCCAGATCCAAAAACCGCTGCCCAGTTGCAGCATTGGCTTGATTCCAACAACGAAGTAGAGCTCAAAGCCTCATTTTCAGGCTTCTTACAGTTTGGAACTGCAGGTCTTCGCGGAGCAATTCGCCCAGGACCATCTGGAATGAATCGAGCTGTTGTTGGCCGCGCTGCTGCAGGAATCGCTGCATATATGAAAGAGCGCAACTTAACTAGCGTAGTTATTGGACGAGATGCCCGCTATGGCTCTGAGGATTTCACTTTTGAAACCGCTGAAATCATGAGCGGTGCAGGGATGAAGGTTTACGTCTTACCCCGCCCGCTTCCAACACCAGTATTGGCATTTGCAACTAATGATTTGAAATGTGATGTCGGAATCATGGTCACTGCTAGCCACAATCCGCCACAAGATAATGGTTACAAAGTTTATTTAGGGGGCACCGTCGATGGTATTCACTATCGTGGTTCACAAATAGTTTCCCCAACTGATGAATCTATTGCAGCAAAAATAGATTCGATCACCTCACTTAAATCCCAACCACGCGCAAAAGAGTGGACTGTTTTAGGTGAAGAAGTTATTCATAAATATGTAAGCATCACCGCTGGATTGGCGTCGCGTCCAGGCAATCTCAAAATTGTTTACACCGCAATGCATGGAGTTGGTACCGAAACTCTGCAACACGTATTTCACAAAGCAGGCTTCCCACAACCAATTCTCGTTGATGCACAAGCAAAGCCAGATCCGGATTTTCCAACTGTGGCATTTCCAAACCCTGAAGAACCTGGTGCAATTGATTTAGCGCTAGAGACTGCGCGAAACTTTGATGCAGATTTAGTTATTGCAAATGATCCCGATGCCGATCGTTGCGCCGCAGCCATTAAGGATCCCATTAAGGGCTGGCGAATGTTACGTGGAGATGAGTTAGGAGTTGTCTTAGGAGAATCAATCGCTCGCACAACTTCTAAGGGAATTCTTGCTAACTCCATTGTTTCTTCATCTATCTTGAGCAAAATAGCGGCCCACTACAACCTAGATTTCCAAGAGACTTTGACCGGCTTTAAATGGCTAGCCAAAATTGATGGTCTGACTTTTGGTTATGAAGAAGCCCTCGGTTATGCAGTCGATGCAATCACGGTAAATGATAAAGATGGAATCTCAGCAGCAATTAAGTTGGCACAAATTGCCACTGATTTAGCTGCCGAGAACAAGACAATCTTGGATTTACTCGATGAGGTCTGGATACGACATGGTTTTCATGCAACTGAACAGATTTCAATTCGCTTAAGTGATCTTTCACAGGTTGGCGTAATCATGGGCGGGCTTCGAGCCAATGCTCCACAAGAAATTGCAGGGCGCGCAGTCACATCAATCGATGATTTGGCTGCACCCACTGATGGCTTACCACCAACGGATGGATTGCGAATCTGGCTCGATGGCCAAATTCGAATCATCATCCGTCCAAGTGGTACTGAGGCAAAGATGAAGTGTTACATTGAGGCAATTGCAAAGGATTCCCAGAGCGCACAAATTATTTTAGATCAGCTACGAGCCCCACTAAAGGAATTATTATCGTGAGTTTCTACGGTTTAGTAGATGGCACTGAAGCCTCACTTAAAAAATACTTGGGCTCACTTTCAGGCGTTGATCAAGTAGGAGCTGATGCACGTGCAGCAATGCTTGCTACTCGCAGCATAAAAGCTGCATCAAAGCGCTGGGCGATTGATACGGCCATATCTATGGTGGATTTAACAACTCTCGAAGGCGCAGATACTCCAGGAAAAGTTCAAGGGCTATGCACAAAAGCAGTTCGTCCAGATCCCACTGATTCAACGGTTCCAAGTGTTGGTGCAGTGTGTGTCTATAACGACATGGTCGGCATCGCCAGAACTCATCTAGATCTCATTGGTGGCCACCATGTTGGTGTTGCAGCAGTGTCAACAGCATTTCCTTCAGGCCGGGCATCTATGGCAGTCAAAATTCAGGATACTCAAGATGCAATCAATGCTGGCGCCTCAGAAATCGATATGGTCATTGATCGCGGTGCTTTTCTTTCCGGCCGATATATCGAGGTTTTTGATGAGATTGTAAAGATTCGCGAAATATGTGGCACTAAAGCGCACCTCAAAGTTATTTTTGAGACCGGTGAACTTGTTACTTATGACAATGTGCGCAAAGCCTCATTCATGGCGATGGCAGCGGGGGCTGATTTTATTAAAACTTCCACAGGCAAAGTTGCACCAGCGGCAACAGCTCCAGTTGTGCTTGTCATGCTTGAAGCGGTCCGTGATTTTTATGCAATGACTAAGGTGCGAATTGGCGTTAAGCCAGCAGGTGGAATCAGAAATACAAAGGATGCTATTAAGCAGCTAGTTCTAGTTAATGAAATCGCAGGACCTGAGTGGCTCACTCCCTCACTCTTTCGTATTGGGGCAAGTGCTCTGCTCAATGATCTATTAATGCAACGCATGAAAATGGATGATGGCTACTACGCTAGCCCTCAGTACGTAACGATCGACTAATGGAGGAAAAATTGTCTTTTGAATATGCGCCAGCTCCAGAGTCTCGCGCCCTCGTTACGATTAAAGCAAAATATGGTCACTTCATCGGTGGAAAGTTTGTTGCTGGTAGCAAACACTTCCCCACTATTAATCCAGCTACTGAAGAGGTTCTTTCGCAGATTGCACTTGCAGGCAAAGCCGAGGTTGATGGCGCTGTAAAGGCTGCCCGCAAGGCTTATTCAACGGTTTGGTCAAAGATGAGCGGCAAAGAGCGCGGGAAATATCTATTTCGTATCGCTCGCATTATGCAGGAACGTGCCCGCGAGTTTGCAGTTCTTGAGAGCCTTGATAATGGAAAACCAATCCGTGAATCCCGCGATGTTGATGTCCCACTAGCTGCGGCACATTTCTTTTACCACGCCGGTTGGGCCGACAAACTTGAATACGCAGGTTTAGGCACAACGCCTAAAGCACATGGTGTTGCCGGACAGATAATCCCGTGGAACTTTCCCTTACTAATGTTGGCATGGAAAGTTGCACCAGCCTTAGCTGCTGGAAACACAGTGGTCTTAAAGCCTGCAGAAACAACATCACTTACTGCCCTTCTTTTTGCAGAGGTATGTCAGCAGGCAGAACTACCAGCCGGTGTTGTCAACATCATCACAGGTGATGGATCAACTGGCGCGCTCATTGTTAATCACCCAGGTATCGACAAGATTGCATTTACTGGTTCAACTGAAGTTGGAAAGATTATCGCTCGCGCAGTTGCTCCTACACACAAGAGCGTGACTCTAGAACTAGGTGGCAAAGCGGCGAATATCGTTTTTGATGATGCTGCAATCGATGAAGCAGTTGAAGGTATCGTCAATGGAATCTTCTTCAATCAGGGGCACGTATGTTGCGCAGGATCACGACTGATTCTGCAGGAGAGCGTTGCCGATGAAGTCTTAGAAAAACTCAAAGCACGCATGGCTAAGATTCGTGTTGGTGATCCAATGGATAAGAACACTGATCTAGGCGCTATTAACAGCAAGGAACAACTTCTCAAGATTCGTGAGCTTTGCGCCTCCGGTGATTCTGAAGGAGGCGAACGTTGGAGTGCGCCTTGTGATCTTCCGGCAAAGGGATTCTGGTTTGCGCCAACAATCTTTACCGGTGTTACTCAAGCCCACCGCATAGCCCGAGAAGAAATCTTTGGTCCAGTCCTCTCTGTTTTAACTTTTAGAACTCCACAAGAGGCGATAGATAAGGCTAATAACACTCCTTTTGGTCTCTCTGCTGGCATCTGGAGTGAAAAAGGCTCAAAGGTTTTATGGGCTTCACAACAACTTCGCGCAGGTGTTATCTGGGCCAATACATTTAATAAATTCGATCCAACTTCACCATTTGGTGGATACAAAGAATCTGGCTGGGGTCGTGAAGGTGGACGACATGGCTTATCTGCATATTTGAAGGGAGTCTCACATGAGTAATCGCATCGATGTCAAAAAGACATATAAGTTATTTATTAACGGTGCATTCCCTCGCACTGAATCTGGTCGCACCTATGAAGTTAAAAACGCAAAGGGCCTCTTCATTGCAAATCCATGTCTGGCATCTCGCAAAGATCTAAAGGATGCAGTTGTTGCAGCTCGTGCCGCCCAACTTGGTTGGAGCAAAGCTACTGCCTATAACAAGGGACAGATCCTTTATCGCATCGCAGAGATGCTTGAAGGTCGCAGAGCCCAATTTGTAGATGAGATCGTCAGTGTTACTGGTGTAACAAAAGCTAAGGCAGAAAAGGAAGTTACTGCATCTGTTGATCGCTTAGTTTGGTATGCCGGCTGGACTGACAAGATATCATCACTGTCTGGAGCTCTTAACCCAGTTGCAGGTCCTTATTACAACTTCACAATCCCTGAGAGCATGGGCGTAATCGCAGCAGTTGCACCTGAATCACCATCACTTCTTGGATTAATCGATGTCATTGCTCCAATCATTGTTGGAGGAAACACAGTTGTAGTTCTAGCAAGTACTAAAGCCCCACTCTCTGCAATGAGTTTTGCTGAAGTAATTGCAACCAGTGATGTACCTGCAGGTGTAATCAATATCTTGACTGGTAAAAAAGATGAGATTGCACCGTGGATGGCATCACATATGGATATTGATGGCCTTGATATCTCAGGTTTGGGATCAAAGAGACATGCAGAGATTAGAAGCGCTGGAACTGAGAACTTAAAGCGGATCTACAGCTTTAAATCAGCAGATCCAGGACGCATTCTTGCCTTCATGGAAAACAAGACTGTGTGGCACCCGATAGGGCTATAACCGCCCCTTTTCAATGGTTTTGAACCAGAGTTGCTGCACAGCCTCAACATCTAAATCTAGAACCACACGTACAGATGCTGCATCGGTTAAATCATTTGGTTCAAGGGCTTTTAGGAATGGTGCTCTGCGATCGCAGATCGTTTGACCTCGAGCTGGGCCCTGCGAAGTATCAACAACAACATCAAACACCTCTGTTGTAAATAGTTCGGGGTGGATGGCACATGCAACAGCGCCGTAATCTCCCAAAGTTATTGGTGAAACATGCAGGCGCTCAATGAATGCAGCGATTAATGTGCCGGCAAATTGAGCGGCAGGTTCAGAGGATTCAAGTAGCTTTGATGCATCCTCACTTGTTGCACCGGGGCGCATGAATACATCTAGGCCATACATAGTTATTGGCACACCACTTTGAAAGACAATAGCGGCAGCTTCTGGGTCATGCCAGACATTGAACTCGGCAGCAGCTGTTGCATTGCCAGCAGATGCTGAACCACCCATTAAAACTATTCGGTGTAGTTTCTTGGCAGTCTCTGGAAAGGCACGTAGAAACAAAGCGATATTTGTAAGTGGTGCAATTGGAACCAACGTCACTGGATTTTCTGATTCTTCAATCAAATCTCGCAGAAGTTCTATCGCTGAACGAGAATCTACTTTTCGATGAGAAGGAGCTATTCCTAAATCGCCCATTCCATCGGCGCCATGGACATACTCTGCATACTCAGATTTTCCAAGAAGTGGGCGCAACGCACCTCGCGCAACAGGGATTTCACCGGCACCGGCGGCATCTAAAACTTTCAATGTATTTGCTACAACTTGATCAACATTGGTATTTCCATCAACACAAGTAATTCCTAATAAGTTAATGTGCGGATGGCGGGCGGCAAAAAGCACCGCAAATGCATCGTCAACGCCAGTATCAACATCAAGAATGATTGAAGTTTTTTCCATAAGCGATAGCCTAGCGCTATGGGCAAAGCAGTAATAGCGGTAGTAGGCAGTGCAATGATTGATGTAACTGCCTATGTAAAAGATATTCCCCAGCCCGGACAAACCCTTGAGGGCGAACTATTTACCACTGGATTTGGTGGAAAAGGCGCTAACCAGGCTGTTATCGCTGCCCACTGTGGAGCCCAAGTTAACTTTATTGGAAAGCTTGGAAAGGATCTCTTTGGTGATTCAATCGCCGAGAACTTCGCCACATTAGGAATGAACTCTGATTTTATTGATCGCAGTGAAACCCCCAACGGTGTTGCACACATCTGGGTCGATAGTAATGGCGAGAATCGCATCGTGATTATTCCAGGTGCTAATTACGAAATTGAAGTTGGGCGAGCAGTAGATGCAATTAATTCGATTAAAGATTTATCAGTTGTTGTTGCTCAGTGCGAGATTAAACAAGATGTAACTTTGGCTGCTTTTAGCGCAGCGAAAAAGCGTGGGTGCGTAACAATCTTAAATCCCGCCCCCTACCAGCCCTTGAGTAAAGAACTACTCGATTCAACTGACTGGATCATTGCCAATGAAACCGAGTTCAAAGAACTTCATGGAACTTTGCCTACCAATGATGAAGTATTGAAGAGTTTTAGACCCGGTAAGAATTCAATCGTTACTTTAGGTTCAGAGGGAGCTGTATTTATCTCATCTGATGGAGTTATAACTCGACTAGCTGCGCCAAAAGTCAGCGCCGTAGATACAACAGGTGCCGGTGATGCATTTGTTGGAGTTTTTGCCTTTGGCCTTGCAAGTGGAATGAATGCGATAGATGCAATCGGGCTTGGAATTAAAGTTGCATCAATGAGTGTTACGCGAAAAGGTGCGCAATCCTCATATCCATCTCAAGCAGAGATTGCAACGCTTTCATAACCACGTAGAACAAAAGTAGGTCTGCGCACAGGTTCTCCAGCTAATCGCATATCTGGGTATTTCTCCCAGAGCGCTGGTAGCGAGACACCCATCTCTAAGCGTGCTAGCGGTGCCCCTAAACAAAAATGAATCCCTGCGCCAAAACCGATATGTGGATTGGGATCTCGGGTTAAATCCATCTCATCTGGATTTTCAAATACCTTTTCATCACGGTTAGCAGAGCCAATAAGTGCGGCAATCTTTTGCCCTTGCTCAATCTTCACGCCGCCAAGAGTTGTATCAACGCTGGCTGTACGCTCAAATAAATGAAGTGGGGCATCAAAGCGCATGAACTCCTCGAGAGCAGTATCTGTAACGGCGCGCGAGTTATTACGTAAAAGTGCGTTTTGGTCAGGGCGCTGTAAAGCTGCAACCATTCCATTGCCAAATGCATTAACACTTGCCTCATGGCCGGCATTGAGCAAGAGAACACAAGTTGCAACTAACTCATGAGAATTGAGTTTTTCGCCATTTTCTTCGACAAGGGCTAAATCACTTATTAAATCCTGACCGGGATTAATTTTCCGCTGTTCGGCTAGATCACGAACATACTGTGCAAACTCACTAGCTGCCTTTTTCGCCTCCATTTGATATTGAGCAGAAGGGTTTACTTCATACATCTTTACAATTGACTGCGACCATGGGCGAAGTAAATGCTCTTCAGACTCTGGGAAGCCGAGTAGATCTGCAATTATCTTTACAGGTAAGGGCTCTGCGTAATCGGCAATCAAATCAAAAGTAAGTCCTGATTTAACTTTCTCATCAATAGCATCAAGAAGTTCTTGCGTAATTCGCTCAATTGCAGGGCGCATACCTTCAATCTTGTTCCGATTAAATGCCTTGGCAACCAATGAACGTAGTCGGGTGTGTTTAGGAGGTTCGCTATCTAGAATTGAATCTGAATGAAGCCAGTTAAATGTCTCCCACTCAAACTCTGGAGTTTTATCTTTAAAGATACGCCCCAATGATTTATTCCTAAATACATCATTGGCATCACTATGGCAGGGCGCTAAGAACATCTGCATCTCTTCATGCCATACAGGCTTGCCATGCAAACGAAGCGCAGCTAGAGCTTGATATGGATCGGCAACAAAGGCTGGATCGTTAAAGTCAATCATTACTCAGCGCAGATTGCGGCGTATCCTGGCTTAATTACGCTTTCAATTATCTTCAAGCGATCTGGGTATGGGATAAATGCGCTCTTCATTGCATTGATTGTGACTCGCTGAAGTTCGGCAAAATCCCAACCAAATGCCTTTACCGCTTCTTCCATTTCAAATGACATAGAGGTTTGGCTCATTAACCGGTTATCGGTATTGAGGGTGACTCTAAAACGCAGGCGGGCTAAGGCTCCGATTGGGTGCTCGGCATAGCTTTTTGCGGCACCTGTTTGAAGATTAGAAGTTGGGCAAAGCTCCAATGGAATTCGTCGGTCACGAACATATGATGCTAATTGTCCCAGCTTTGGTTCTGGCCCAGAGAAATCAATGTCATCGATAATTCGAACTCCGTGGCCTAAGCGTTCGGCCCCACATAGTTGAATCGCTTCCCAAATAGATGGTAATCCATATGCCTCACCTGCATGGATTGTGAAGTGTGCATCTTCTTTGCGCAGATAATCAAAAGTTTCCTTTTGATCACTAGGTGGAAATCCATCTTCTGGTCCAGCGATATCAAAACCTACAACGCCTTGATGGCGATACTTAACAACTAGTTCAGCTACTTGCTGTGAAAGTTTATTTTGACGCATCCCACACAACAATGAATACACTTGAATTTTAAATCCTTCGGCTTTAGCTTCTGCCATTCCTTGCTTATAGCCCTCAATTGTTGCTTCAACTACATCGGCCATTGAAAGGCCTTTTTCAGTAAAGAGCTCTGGAGCGCCACGTACTTCGGCATAGACAACACCATCACGGGCTAGATCTAGTGCACACTCGCGTGCAACGCGGATGATGTCTTCACGGCGTTGCATAACAGCGATCGTGTGAGAAAAAGTCTCTAAATATCGAACTAA
This sequence comes from uncultured Actinomycetes bacterium, assembly GCA_903904665.1. Lineage (GTDB taxonomy): Bacteria > Actinomycetota > Actinomycetes > Nanopelagicales > Nanopelagicaceae > Planktophila. Next base: position 37,569 of record CAIVDO010000126.1, read on the forward strand.
CGATCCAGAATCACATGACTCGCGAAACCATGTAGCAAGTTCTGCGGCATCATGAGTTGGAAGTGTGGTGTAGCCAATCTCTTTAGCGATGTCGATAATAGTTTGAGGACGTAATCCGCCATCAAGGTGGTCATGGAGCAAAACCTTTGGGACGCGCTTAATCTGCGCTGGCGATGGAGTGCTTGTAAGGCTCAACGTATCTCTCTCAATCAGTAATTCGTTCGACTACAAGTGGCAATCTATCTATTTTTGCGCCTTTTTCTAAATCGCCAATGGTCACAGAGTTAGTTAGAGATTCCTGCGCACGTTCAAAGGCGGCAGGCGTATCGGTGTGCAGTGTGTAGAGAGGAGCGCCAGCGGCAATAACATCGCCTGGTTTGGCATGTATTTCAATGCCAGCACCGGCTTGAACAGCCTCTCCTTGGCGAGAACGGCCAGCACCTAAGCGCCACGCAGCCATACCAACTTTCATCGCATCCATCGAAAGAATCGTTCCAGCAGATTGGGCAGTAATAACTAAGTTTTCTTTAGCACGTGGCAGTTTTGCATCGGGATCCCCACCTTGTGCAGAAATCATCTGGCGCCAGACATCCATTGCTTTTCCATTTTTCAAAGCATCTGCTGGATCTACATGTGTAATTCCAACTATTTCTAACATTTCACGGGCCAGCAAGACCGTTAACTCAACGATATCGGCCGGACCGCCACCTGCAAGAACTTCAACTGATTCACGAACTTCTAATGCGTTACCTGCAGTGAGGCCTAATGGAATATCCATCGCAGTAACAAGTGCAATAGTTTTAACTCCAGCCCGTTTACCAAGACCCACCATGACATGGGCTAACTCTTTAGCTTTTTCGGGATCACTCATAAATGCACCAGCACCAGTCTTAACATCTAGAACCAAGGCGCTCGTTCCTTCAGCGATCTTCTTGCTCATGATCGATGATGCAATAAGTGGAATGGCTTCAACTGTTGCCGTGACATCGCGTAATGCATATAGTTTTTTATCTGCTGGGGCTAATCCTGCACCTGCGGCACAAATTACTGCGCCACAATCCTGTAATACTTTAAGCATCTCTTCATTCGATAGCGAGGCGCGCCATCCGGGAATCGATTCCAACTTATCTAAAGTTCCACCTGTGTGGCCAAGACCTCGACCAGAAAGTTGTGGCACTGCAGCACCGCATGCTGCTACCAGTGGTGCAAGAGGCAAAGTGATTTTGTCGCCAACTCCCCCAGTTGAATGTTTATCTACAGTAGGACGAGTCAACGCAGACCAGTTCATACGTTCGCCGCTATTTATCATTGCATCGGTCCACCGCGAAATTTCGCGGGACTCCATACCGTTGAGAAGAATGGCCATTAAGAGGGCCGACATCTGTTCATCAGCAACGGCGCCACGTGTGTATGCATCGATGACCCAATCGATCTGTGGGTCAGTTAATGAATGTCGATCACGTTTTGCAGCGATAACTTCAGCAGCTGAAAAAGCCTCTACCTGGGACATTTACCGCTCGTTACGGTCTAAATCATCAGGGCCAAAGGCCCAAGGCAACATCTGCGCCATGGTTTGCGGCCCATCATCGGTCATCAATAGCGCATGAGATCCACCATGCTCAAATAAGAGTTGACGACAACGTCCGCACGGTGCCAAATGATTTCCTTGCCCATCAACACAAGAGATTGCAACTAATCGTCCGCCACCTGTTGCGATGAGGTTTGACACTAATCCGCATTCGGCGCAAAGGCCCAGACCATAGCTAGCGTTTTCAACATTGCAGCCAGAAACTACGCGTCCATCATCAACTAAGGCAGCAACTCCAACTGGAAACTTTGAATATGGAGCATATGCAGTTTTCATCGCGGCAACTGCAGCAGTGTGCAGTGCATCCCAATCTATTGTTGTCATCGCAATCCGCCGCGACGATATGGAATTCCATCCGCTGCAGGCATTCGAAGGCGCTGCGATGCCAACGACATAATCAGCAACGTTGCAATATATGGAGTCATAGTGACGAGCTGTCCTGGTAGTTCATCTACTGCCAAGAAGTACCACAAAGATAATCCAGCAAATGCAAGGGTGAGGACAGCCTTAACAATCTTTCCCTTGCGAACATCACGAACAACCAGCCCTACTAAAACAACAACGATAAGAAGAATAAGTGCATGAACCGAAGCTGAATCACGCAGCTGTAGCGCATCAGCAAATCCAAATAATCCAGCACCCATCAAAATTCCACCAGGGCGGTAATTACCAAAAAGAAGTGCAGCAAGACCGATATATCCTCGACCCGCTACTTGATTTTCTTGATAGTGATTAGCTGCAACGATTGCTAAGAAACCACCGCCGAGTCCGGCAAGTGCTCCAGAGATTAGAACGCCAGCGTATTTCATTGCATAAACATTTACGCCCAATGATTCTGCTGCAATTGGTGCCTCACCTGCACTTCGCAAGCGCAAACCAAAAGCCGTCTTCCATAAGACAAAGAGAGAAAGCGGCACCATCGCCATGGCAATTACAGTGACATAAGAGAGATCACCAGTAATTCCGCGAAGGATTGCTGCCAGATCTGAGATGAAAAACCAGTGTTTTTCAGCTAAAGAGCCCAAGAGGTCAGGGCTCTTCCAACCAAAGTATTGCCCACCAGAAAGTATCGGCAAAGAATTAGTAGGAATTGAATTCACATCAGGAGACTGAGATGGCCCTAACCATGATCCACTCTTATAAAGAAGTGTTGAAAGATATCGGACTAAGCCCATGGCAATGATGTTGATTGCAACACCAGAGACAACGTGGTCAACACCGAAAGTTATTGTTGCAATTGCATGCACAAGGGCGCCGACACCACCAAAAAATATAGCTGCAATCAGACCAATCCATGGACCGTGCTTGGTACCGATCATTCCGCCTGCCCAGGCACCCATGACCATCATTCCTTCTAGACCAATGTTTACAACACCAGAGCGCTCAGAAAAGAGTCCACCCAGTCCTGCTAAAACAATTGGGACAGAGAGCAAAAGAGCAGCAGATGCCGTACCCACACTAGTTAGATCAGTTGCACCGGTTATCTGACGAATAACGGTAAGAACAAAAACTAACATGGTTGCGTATCTTAAGAATTTCAAAGCTTTAGTTTTCATGCCGCTACCGCCTTTGCTAACTCTTTACTTTGCAGAGTTATCTTGTATCGGCGAACAACTTCATAAGCGATAACAGAAGAAAGAAGAATTGAGCCCTGCATAATGACATATGTCTCTGGGGCGATATCGATGAGTTCGAGGGAACGTGAGCTCACTTCGAGGAAACCAAAGAGAAGGGCGCTAAATGCCATACCCGTAGGGTTATTGCGGCCCAATAAAGCCACCGCAATTGCCGAGAATCCAATACCTGTTCTAAATCCCATATTAAATGCATGGGTATCGCCCAACACTGCAGGCAATCCCGCCAATCCAGCAACTGCACCAGAGAGTGCCATGGCAACGAAGGTCATACGCTTTGAATTAACTCCGCTAAATCTTGCTGCTATTGGGTTCGAGCCCGAAGCTCTTAGTTCAAAACCAAAACGTGTGCGGTTGATGACAAACCAAAAAACAATTCCAAGAGCCACAGCAAATATCAACATGCCATAAACCCCTCCACCAGGCTGATCTTCTACGCCTATTTTGTTCAATAACGGCATCAAATCAGGGAACTGACCAGATGCTGGAAGGGTTTTTGTAGACATGTTATTTGAATTGGTTGTGCGATCAACAAAGTAGTTAGCTAATAAATAAGAAGAGAGTCCACCAGCTAATGAGTTGAGCATGATCGTTGAGATAACTTCACTCACTCCGCGCTTAACTTTCAAATAACCGGCGATAGCTGCCCACAGACCACCAATAGTCATTGCTATAACCATAATTGCAATGATGTGAAGTACTGGGGGAAGAATAAATTTCGCACCTAGATATGCACCAAAAATCGCACCTAAACGTAATTGGCCTTCGACACCGATATTAAACAAGCCAGCACGGAAAGTGATGGCAATGGCAACGGCTGCGATGTAATAAGGAGTAGCTGTGTTTAACATCTGCATCAATGAACTAGAAGTTGTACCAAACTCCCACATTGTCTTATAGGCATCAAATGGTGACTTATGGGATGCAAGCACTGCCAAAGATGAGATAACAATAGAGACGAGGGCAGCTGCTAAAGGTGCGGCAACGGCCAGCACGAGTGTTGAAAGCTTTATCTTCTTCATGCTGCACCTGTCATCGCTGAACCCAACTGTTCGGGTGTCGTCTTTGCCGGATCAAGTTCTGCAGTCATGACACCGCGCAACATCACTAGCAAGCGATCGGACATTCCGATTAACTCTTCAAGGTCGGCGGAGATAAGCACAATTGCCATTCCCTTTTCACGTGCCCGACGTAGTTCTTCCCAGATCGCACCTTGTGCGCCAACATCAACGCCACGAGTTGGGTGAGATGCAACTAGTAATAATGGAGCCTTACTCATTTCACGGCCAACGATAAATTTCTGTTGATTTCCACCTGATAGCGCTGCAGCTAATGTTTGTGGACCTGGTGCGCGAACATCAAACTCTTCCATAATCGCTTTGGTATCTGCGATTGTTGATTTCTTATCTAAAACAAAGCCATTCATTACGGGTTTACCGCGCTGATGACCCAAAATTCTGTTTTCCCATAATGGTGATTCCATCATCATTGCCTGGCGCTGGCGATCTTCAGGAATTAACCCAATTCCTAAATCACGGCGGTGGGCAACCGATAAATGATTCATATCTGAGCCCGAAAACTCAATAACCCCGGTGTATTCGCGCAGACCCATTATTGCTTCAACAAGCTCTGCCTGCCCATTGCCTTCAACGCCTGCGATACCAACAACTTCACCAGCATGTAAGTTAAATGTGACATGTGAAATTAAGTCACGGCTCCCTGATTGTGTAGGAATTGAAACATCTTTAAGGGCAAGTGTTACTTCAGGTCGACGTGTATCTCCATGTGTAGATGGCTGAGGTAGTTCACTTCCCACCATCAGCTCTGCCAGTTGGCGGGCAGTTACATCTTTTGATTTAACTTGGGCAACTGTTGAACCTGCACGAACCACGGTTACATCATCGGCAACGCGCAGTACCTCATCGAGCTTATGGGAGATAAAGATAATTGCCATACCTTGTGCGCGCAGACCTTTGAGCGCATTAAAGAGATCATCTACTTCTTGTGGCACAAGCACTGCAGTTGGTTCATCAAAGATCAGGATGCGGGCACCGCGGTAAAGAACTTTCAAAATCTCAACGCGCTGTCTTTGTCCAACACCTAGCTCTTCAACTAGAACATCTGGGTCGATCTCAAGCCCATACTGGGCAGCCATCTCAACAACTTTTGCACGTGCTGCTGCAAAATCAATTGTTATTCCATGTCGAGGCTCTGATCCTAAAATTACATTCTCTAAAACTGTGAAGTTGTCAGCCAACATAAAGTGTTGGTGGACCATTCCAATGCTTGCATCAATGGCATCGTTAGGATTCTTAAAGTGAACGGCCGTGCCATTTACCAAAATCTCGCCACTATCTGGGCGTTGCATTCCATACAAAATCTTCATAACTGTTGATTTACCAGCGCCATTTTCGCCGACAAGGGCATGCACTGTGCCGGTCTCAACGCTCATGGATACATCTTTATTTGCGATGACTCCTGGGAAGCGCTTGGAGATGTGTCGTAGTTCTACGGCAACTGACACTTAGAGACTCTCCTTTGAGTTGATGATTAAAAAACATTTGGCCCAACAAGGAGATTTAACTCCATTGTTGGGCCAAACGCCACTACTTAATGCGTGATTATGGCTTTGTTGGAACGACGATCTTTCCAGCCTTAATCGCTGCTGCAGCCTTATCGATTGCAGCCTTGTACTTTGTGATGTAAGCGCCAGAGTATGAAACTCCAACACCATCAAGTGCTAGGTCATAGTGACGACCGTAGATACCAGCATTGGCATCTAGAACGTCGTTAACTGATGAACCTGCAACTGCTGTTGCAATTACGTCATAAACAGCACGGTCAACACGCTTGATCATTGATGTAAGCATGTTCTTCTTCTCAGCAGCTGAAGCTGTTAGGTACTGATCAGAGTCAACTCCGATAGTCCAAACCTTCTTGCCAGCCTTTGCTGCATCAGTTGCAGCTGCGAAGTTACCCGCACCTGAACCACCAGCA
>CAIVDO010000127.1 GCA_903904665.1 uncultured Actinomycetes bacterium
AAAACCAAATGCAATCAAGACGGCAGCCGGTATTGCCAATAATCCCCAAGCACTAACTACTAAACCAAGTGGTGCGATGACGGCCATAAAGGCACAGGCGTAAGCAAAACCTCGCAGTAAAGCCCAACCGATTTCGCCAAGTGCAACATCGAGTGGGCCCATAGAAGTTGCTAACATGCCGTGATAAATACGATCGTGATTAAGTTTAAAAAACACATTCATCGTTGAGTCATAAATAGCGCCATTCATAGCACTGGTTGCTAACAAGGCAGGTGCGATAAAAGCGGCGTATTTAATGGTTTCTCCGCCAACAGAGATTGTTGGCAATAGCTTTCCAATGCCATAACCAAAGGAGAGCAAATACAACACCGGCTCAAGAAAACCTGAAATCACAATCATGTAGGTCGATGATTTGAAGGCGATGTATCCGCGTTCTAATAACTGGGGAACTCGGCCTGAGTAAACGCGTTCTCCACGTTTTCCAACGCGCGCTTCGGCGATTGCGACAGCCATAGGGATAAACATCTATTTACCCAATCGTTTCGTAAAGATACGGGCTGAGAGAAAGAGTCCAACAACGAGCATGGTGCCAAGAAATATAAAGTGAACCCAGACCATCGTTGGTGAAACGGCGTGGCCATAGGTTAAGTGCCGACCCAACTCCGTTGCATGCCATAACGGTGAAATCCAGCCGATCCATTGCAAGTAGAAAGGCATTGATGTAAGTGGGAAAAACGTTCCTGAGAACATAAATAAAGGCATCATTACAAAGCGGCCAAGAACTACGAAGAAGATGTTTTCATCCTCTAACCGTGCAGCTAATACCTGCATGAGCGCACCAAAAGAAGCTCCTGCAAATATCGCTGTAGGAATTGCAAGCCACGCACGCGGGGATTCCAATGCGCCAAATGCCCACATGGCACCAAAATACAAAACAACTGTATAGAAAGCACGAAATAGCGCTGTAAGAAAAACACCATAAGAAATCTGAGTACCAGAAAGCGGAGTCGCATTCATTGAGAAGAAAGTTTTATGCCATTTAAAACCTTCAATAGTTGGAAAGACGGTTTCATCCATTGTTCCTTGAATCGCGGCTTGGGCAAGAAGGGCTGGAGCTAAGAAAGTTAAGTATTTAACGCCATCAACGCCTGCTGGCCCAACGCTTTTATCAATCAATCCACCGAGGCCAATACCGACAGAGATTAAATACAAAATCGGGTTAGCAATGGCGATACCAAGAATCAACCAGATCCATTTCATCATCTGGCGGATACGCGCTTGTGCAACATAGAGCGCACCGCGTGACTGAACCTTGGCTGCATCTACTAAGACGATGGAACCTTGTCGGATAGTTGTAATGCTCATTATTCGATCAAAGTTCTTCCGGTGAGGCGCAAGAAAACATCTTCAAGGGATGAACGACGAACGAGTGAAGTTTTTGGATGAAGATCTGCAGCATATATTTTTTCTAGCAGCGCCTCACCATCTTCGGTGTACATCAAGAAGCGGTCAGGAAGTTCCTCAATTCGATCGCACATCGTACGAAGTTGATCGGCCATTTGCTGATTGCGATCTGAACCAAAGCGAAGTTCAAGAACCTCTTTTGTTGAATAATCTTTAATAAGTGATGCTGGACTACCTTCAGCCATGATGGTGCCTTTATCCATAACGATTAGGCGATCGCAGAGTTGTTCAGCCTCATCCATAAAGTGAGTAGTAATAAGCAGAGTTACACCCTGTTCTTTAAGACGGAAAAGGCGATCCCACAGGATATGCCGAGCCTGTGGATCTAAACCAGTCGTTGGCTCATCGAGCATCAAGATCTCTGGTTCACTAACAAGGGCACGGGCAATAGTTAAACGGCGCTTCATGCCACCGCTTAAGTTTTCAACCTTTGCATCGCGCTTTTCTTCAAGCTGGGCGAAAGCTAAAAGCTCTTCAACTTTGTTTTTTACAAATGATCGAGGCAAACCAAAGTAGCGGCCATAGATG
>CAIVDO010000128.1 GCA_903904665.1 uncultured Actinomycetes bacterium
AAAATTAACGCGCTCCCATGAAGCTTTCTCGCCAAAGATCGCGCCATTGGCTTTGTGCCATTCATAGACAGGGGAAGTAAATTTAGGCCGCGCTGATTTGCGTTCTTCGCCTGGGTAATGGATGTCGTAATACTCTTCATAGTTTTCGGTGATGCGCTGCAAAGTAAAATCAGGGGATTCATAGGATGAACCAAAGCGCTTAATATCCATATGCCACAGATCCATTGTTGGTTCACCGGCCACAACCCATTCAGCAACTACTTTTCCGATTCCTCCGGCACCTGCAATGCCATGTGCGCAAAAACCTGCAGCGACAAAGAAACCACCGACCGATGTTTCACCTAAACAAAACTCATTATCTGGTGTGAAACCCTCCGGGCCGTTAATGAAGTTCTTAATTCCAACCTCAGACATCTTTGGAACACGCTTTTGTGAGGCCTCTGCGATATCGGTAAAGCGATCCCAATCTTCGGCCAAAAGTGAGTTGTTAAAGTTTGCAGGAATGTCATCGATGCTGTTGTAGTCAGCAGACCATGCCTTTGAATTGCGTTCGTATCCACCCATTAATAGGCCCGATACTTCTTGGCGGAAATAAATGAGATTGTCTGGATCGCGCAGCGATGGCAAGAACGGTGCGTCCTGAGGTAAAAAGTTATCGGTAATTAAATATTGGTGGCTCATAGGAACAATTGGAACGCGTACATTAACCATGCGTGCGATCTGGGGTGCATACATTCCACCGCAGTTAACAACGATCTCGCACTCGATCTCGCCTTTATCGGTAACAACACTGCTGACTCGACCATTGGTGGTTTTAATTTCAAGAACGCGGGTATGTGTAAATATCTGCACGCCCTGTTTGCGCGCACCAGCAGCTAAAGCCATCGCTAACTGCGAAGGATCTACTTGGCCATCAGAGGCCATATAACAGGCGCCAACAACGCCTTCTAGGTCAATAAGGGGGAAGAGATCTTGGGCTTCTTTGGGTGAGATCTCTTTTAGATCTAAACCAAATGTTTTTGCCCATCCGATTTGTCGGCGGATTTCCTGCATACGCTCTGGCGTTGATGCCAGTTTGATACTTCCGCATTCGCGCCAACTTGGCGGCGTATCGGTTGCCTGTAATTTTCTATAGAGATCAACGGAGTGCATGTTCATCAACGTAAGTGTTGGATCTGCGCGCAGTTGACCAACTAATCCTGCGCTGTGAAAAGTAGAACCACTGGTGAGTTCATTGCGATCAAGCACAATGACATCTTTTTCGCCAAGTTCAGCTAAGTGATAGGCAACTGATGTTCCGCCCACGCCTCCACCGATAATCACAATTTTTGCACGGGTTGGAACTACTGACACGGCCACATAGAAAATGTATCCTGAATGGGTGTCTACGGGTAGTGGTTTAGAAGAGGAGTTTTCTGCGCGCTTTAACAAAGTTGCCCTGCTCGCCAATCGCACATCTATCAAAGAACTATCGGGCGGTTTAACTAATCGAAACTTTCTTATTCAAACCCCAACAGATAAATATGTGGCCCGTGTCTCAAGTAACTCATCTTCTTTACTTGCAATTGATCGTGGCTCTGAGTTTACAAACTCCACTATCGCAGGCAATGGCGGGGTAGGCGCAAAAGTTTTAGATTATCTGCCAGGAGAGGGTCTATTACTTATCTCTTACATAACCGGTAAAACTTATGGCGCCGATGATGTGGCAGCTAACTTGCCGCGCATCGCAACCAGTCTGCGCAATCTTCATTCGTTGGCTCCCTTTGATCACGAGTTCAATATGTTTGATACGCAAAAGCGTTACTTAAAGATTGTGCAAGAGCATGGCTTCAGGATTCCTGAAGGTTATTTAGATTATGCACCCATGGTTGCGCAGATCAAAAAAGCCTTTGAAGTTTTGTTTGAAGGCCTTGTACCTTGTAATAATGATTTATTGCCCGGCAACTTCATCGATGATGGCCAGAAAATATGGCTTATTGACTATGAATATTCAGGAAATAACGATGCCTGCTTTGAGATCGGCAACGTCTGGGCCGAAGCGTTTTTGCCGTTGGAGGCGCTAGAAGAGTTAGTCACTGCATATTACGGCGCATATCGCCCCGACAAAGTTGCCCGTGCTTGGTTGTGGGCGCTGGTTGGTAAGTATGGGTGGAGCTTATGGGCATCGATTCAAGATTCTGTCAGTGAGATTGATTTTGATTTCTGGCAATGGGGAATCGCTAAATACGATTTAGCACGTAGCGAATTTACAAGTGATTACTTTAAAAAGGCCTTGGTTGCAGTAACAAGTAAATAAAAAAGCCCGCCGCATTCGCGACGGGCCTTCTTAATACTAACTATTTATTCAGGGACTACTGAAACAGTAATCTTTGCAACGATGTTGTGGCCAAGTGAGACCTTTACATCGTGGTTTCCTGTCTTCTTGATATGTCCGGCAGTCTTAATTGAGTGACGATCGATATCTAGACCAACAGCTGCCTTGATCGCTGCAGCAACATCTTTATCTGTTACTGAACCAAACAACGCGCCCTTTGCGCCGACCTTTGCCTTGGCAACAACTGCGCTTGCCTCTAGCTTGGTCTTGATCTCTTTAGCGTGGTCGATATCGCGGACTTCACGAGCTGACTTCGCGCGGCGAATGCTCTGAATCTGCTTTTCTCCGCCAAGTGACCATGCAATTGCATTTCCGCGTGGCAACAAGAAGTTGCGTGCGAAGCCATCTTTAACAGTTACAACATCTCCTGCAGAGCCAACGCCTGCAACTTC
>CAIVDO010000129.1 GCA_903904665.1 uncultured Actinomycetes bacterium
ACTACTCCAAGATCACTGAACGTTGTTGTGATTTCAGTTAGTGGAGTCGCATCGATCAAGTTAGCGTCAGCTAAATTTGTTGAGATGTAATTATCATCTGCACCAAAGTCAACTGCAGCATTGGTATGCGTCTTTGAAGAGTGTTTGAAGTCATCACGGGCATATGCCGGTGAATCGTTGCGACGATCACGAACTGGTCGAGTTGCACGGAAATTAGCTGCACGTGTATCTGGTGCTTCGGTGCGCTTCTTTGGACGTGTTGGATCGAACTTTTCAACTTTACGTGGAACAAAGTTTGGACGGCCATCGTCGGTGCGAGAAACTTTAGCTACTGCAGCATCGCGGCGATTTGTTGGGCGAGTATCTGAAGTCTTGTAATCAGTCTTCTTAAACTCTTTCTTTTCGTACTCAGGCTTTTTGTTTTCAGGCTTGACGTACTCTTTCTTCTTGTATTCAGTCTTCTTAAAATCTGGCTTCTTTTCAATTGGGCGCTTAGTGCGCTCTTCGCGTGCAGCAACAAACTTCTTGGCACGGCTCTCTGGCTTTTGTGAATATTCAATGCGCGCTTTGCGCTCTTCTGGTGCCTCAATCGGACGTGGCTTTGACGCCGTCTTTTCCTGGAAACGTTTGGCGCGCAACTTTGAACGATCGGTTAAGCGAACCTCTTTTTTAGAGACCGTTGATGGATCGGCATCTGAATAGCGACGTGTGGTCGCAGGCTTTGCTGCCGCGCCTTTACGTGCATTCTTTTCAGCTGTCGTGTGGCGGGCTTTAGGATCGGCGGCTTTAAATTCAGCAGCCTTCTTCGTGCGCTTTGGCTTACCAATAGATGCGGCGCGACGGGCTTTTCCGGGCGCGGGAGTACGTGGTTGTAGAGACATAGAAATGCATACCAATCGAGACGACAAGCGCGTCTCGGGTTTGACTGGCGCTCAATGGCCGTCAGGGTCGTGATAAGACTCGCAAGTAGCGCTGCATGTGCGGCGCTTAGGGGGAAGTTCTTTGATGCGGATGCATCAACGTAAGCAATTCTACCCTGAATTATTCTGACTCTTTACCAGGGGAATCATCGGCTAATTTTTCAAGATCTGGGCGTGGAATACGTGGAATATCACCCTTAGATAAGCGCCGCCATAAGTAAAAAGATACCGCGGCAAAAAATGGCCACTCAAATGTATAAACCCAGGCTCGCCAATTACCGCTTTGTGCGCGCCCGAATTCAAACCAACCCGCCCATAGGCAGAATGGAACTACGACAAACAACGAGATATTTAACATACGTTTTTGTTTATTTGTAACGGGGGGAGTTGCCGAGTCATTCGTGACCCAATCGGGTGCTTTGAACTCTTCGTGGTCAGCCATTTTCTGCAGCAATCTGGGCATCGATTTCGCGTGACTTCTTTTCTTCAGATTTAATCCAATGGTGCACAGCAAATGACATCCAGACAGTATCGATAATCATTGCACCGGCCCACATAAATGAACCACCTTGACGTTGATCATTAAGTGAATACATATTGTCGTATAAGGAGCCAGGGGCGGTATAAATAAAGAAGCCCGTCAAAGTTTCTGGCACCATCATTAAGAAAAGCGAGATAACTGCCATCGCTGGTGAAATGCGACGGTTGGTTAAGTTTCGATCCAGCAAATTAAAGTAGAAGAAGTACGGAAGTAATAAGTACAACGGCACTTCTAGAAAAGTATGTGCCCAAGGATTATCCATAATGAACTTATGAGGTACCGGTAGGTGTACACCAATCATTAAAGCCGCGTAGATAAACCAACTAAATATCGGATGTGTTGCTGCTACAAAAAACTTATTTGTTGGATGAAAAGTGTTGGGGGTACCCAAAACTAATAAAGGACCTGTGATCATCATCAAGGTGATGTGTTGAACCATGTGTAATGAAAAATAATCCATTGCACGAGCACCAATTGGCGTGATGATTACTAGTAGAGCGCTAACGATTCCAGCGATGAAGAAAATCCGTTGCCGATTAGTAACT
>CAIVDO010000130.1 GCA_903904665.1 uncultured Actinomycetes bacterium
CGCACTCCACGCTACTGAACAACCTTGCACCCAAACTCTGAGTGCGTTTGAACCAGAAGTTAAAATAGCTGCGCTACCTGAGCCAGCTGTAATCATTAATTTCGGTGAAGAAATTCCCATATCTGGGCCAGTCACAAGGTTTACAAAGCGACTGAAAGAATCTTGGGGGCGCATTTTTGGAACATAAGAATCAAATCCAGCGCTGGGCGTCGTTCCAAATAGAGCAGAACTCCCGCTAGATGATCCAGCTGAGAGCGTGATTGAAAGCGTGCCAGTGTTGATTGATTGCGCAGTTGTATTAAATGCCACTGCATCTAAAGACGCACCAGCGCTACCGACAACGTTTGCAAGACCAATAGTCGTTGCTACTGCAATTACAGCAACCTTGGCCGTGAGGCTCGTGAAAGACCACGATGCCTTAAGTAAATTGAGCTTGCCTAACATGATCGAACCTCTTTTCTTAGCAACCAATAGGTATCTGCTAGTTGGCTTTAAATCCTTGGGGAGATCTATTTTCTTAGAGATATACGTTTTCGTGATTCTTAGTGATTACAGGGGAAGCGCCATAGTGAACTGATGACGTAATCTCTGGAGTTTTTTCAGGTGATCTATTTGTCGTAATGCTTTGCAGATGGTTCTTTACCAGATCTTCAACTTTTTTTGCTATTTCTTCATCGGATGCAACAGGTTCAACTATTTGACGTGTTTTTCGCATCAAATAAACAAGATATCCAATTAGAAATATTGAACCAGCTGTTTTAGTTGCAGTTGACGAGATTAGATCTAGTGCATAACCAATTTTTGGGACAACTCCAACAACTTTGCGAATTGGCGCGTTTGTATGGAAAGTCAAAGAAGGAGTATCTACAACTGGGTTTTCATCACCCTTTGTTGTGATTGTGTAATGGACATTATCCGTTGTGACAATACTGACGATTCTGTGAGCTACTTGTTCAAAGTTATCAGGATTAACCGCAAGGATCACATCGCCATTTTTCACATCGTGTGCAGATACAACATCGGTAAGGATTTCATCACCGGGTTGCATGTAGGGGCGCATGCTGCCTGACATAACGGTGTAAATATTGAAACCAAAATATGCAGATGCAAGTGCTGGTGCGACCATAAGGAAAATAGTCATAGTTGCAAAAGCAATAGTCATACGTACTGTTTTCTTATTAACACTTCTACGTGCCATATCTAAATTCCTTTCACTCGCAGTTAAGTTACAAATATTTTGCAACTGTGTGAGCGAAAAGTTAGATGAACGTGATTCAAGATTCAAATTAAAATGCGTTTTTACAGTGAATTGAGGGGGTGACTAACCCGAGGTGTTAGCACCCATTAATCATTGATTTTCAAGATAATTAAAGGAGTTACCTTGGCATTGAGGGGTTACCCACACGGCAACTGACTAACAAAACCGTTAATCAAATGTCACCCTTGTCCAAGTGATTAACAACTGCTAGCAAGGGGTACACATGGGCGCGACAGCACATAGTCAACTTCATATCTCCGTGTTGGTTGTCGAAGATGAAGCACTTACAAGAACCCTTGTCTCTAAGGTGTTGGGAGCAGTGGATTTTCATTTAGTAGGTACGGCGCAAAATGCAGTAGAGGCTATGAGGCTATTTAAAACCTTTAGACCTCAAGTGGTTGTCACCGATATTGATCTTGGTGGCGGACCTACAGGATTAGATATTGCCCATGCTATTGAGCGAATTAGCCCAAGTACAGGGATTGTTTTTATCTCATCTATAGAAGATGTAAGAACTATTAGGCCTAATTTGCCAATGGCGCCGCTAACTTCTAAATACATAAACAAAGCCGATGTTAGTAATGTGCAAATATTAATAGAAGTGATTCGAAATGCCTACGAGTCTGCCCAAATCGGCCCAATTTCAAAGCTACGAGATGAAGGTTGGGAAATCAGTAAGGAGCCATTTACTGATTTACAAATTGAGTTAATGCGTCTGATTTCGCTGGGATTATCAAACGCTGCCATCGCTGCAGCAAGATTTACGACCGTGAAATCTACTGAAAATGCGATTTCAAGGTTAGCGAAGAAGTTAGGAATTCCTACTGATGATAAAAGTAATCAGCGAGTATTAATTGCTAGGTACTTCTACAAGATGAACAGGGCGCAACACATACATGATTAGTGATTATGTGACTGATCTTCGGCGCGCAGTGCAGGGGCCGGATGCAATGGATTTGAAATATCTACCCGCTTTCATTGCGATTTCTTTTCCTTTTGCAATCATTGTTGAGAGCGCTACGATTTCGAATCGTACGCAACTTTTGGACTGGATGCTCGTTAAGTTCGTTGGGCTCTTTGTTTTAGGTAGTTTTTACTACTTTCTACGTGAACGATTCAAGCGCCGAACAGACAAAACAGTTAATGTACCGGCACTTATTTTACTCAGCGGTATCGGAGGGATAATTCAGGGGGCGGTAATAGCCTTTGCAATGCGTAAAATTGGGCTAGTTGATGTTTCTGATTACTGGGTCAGACCCCTGACGGGATTCTTCTTAGGTTTGTCATGGTTGCCGATTAATGCTGTGTGTATGAATGCCTTCTATTCATACGCAAGGCAACGCCAAGAACTTCAATCAAAGGTTCAATCACTGCAGCAACTAAGATTCAATCAGAGCGGATTGGCCGGTGTCATTCGGGAAAATATTGAAATTGGTATATCTAGACAACTCAACTTAGGCCGTGCGCAAGCCAAGAGTAAGTTCGATAATTCTCTGCGTATGGGTTCAAGTACAGATATTTCGAGTTCATTACTCAGAGATTTTGCTTCTACAAATCTAAGGGATCTCTCGCAGCAGTTGTGGCATCAATCTACTTACCCAGAAATAAGGGAAAGCAAACCAACAAACCAATTCTTTGAGCTTTATCACTTAGGGCTTCATCTGCCACCCATAGATAGTTTTTTCTTTAGTTTTACATCTGCTACTTTGTTGATGCCACTTGCCCTTCGAAATTGCTCCTTCGGAATCGGATTTATCTTGGGTATGAGTTTTTTTCTAGCATCTTTCATTACCATGGCAGCGTTAAGTCCAATTGCGAAGAAACTCTCACCGAAATACAAATTTGCCTACCCGATGCGTGTGGTTATTGCCACTGCTGTTTCTATGGCGGTCATAAATGTTACCCGTCAACGCTTTGCACCCGCAGCCGATCAACGCCATATTTTTATTGGGGTTACAGCCTTTATCTTTATGTGCGGAGTTGGATTACTTATTTCTCTAGCGAAATCTGGTCTTGTCGATCAAGATAAGGTTGTTGAAGCGTTGAATGCAACTGCCAGGAATGAAAAACTAGCAATCGGTTTAGCAGAAGTAGAGATCGCATCAATTTCTAAACAGTGGGCCCAACATATTCATGGTTCATTACAAAGCCAACTCACTTCAATTGCTGCACTTTTGGAGTTTTCTAGCGCTAAAGGTGATACAAAAACCCGAGAGCTAGCGATTGAATCTGCATATGCCCTTCTCAACTCTGACTTTTCAATTAAGCCAGAGTTAAATACTCGCGATTTGATGGATGAGGCAATCCACCGCATCTCGCAATGGGCAGATTTAATTGAGTTTGAAGTTGATTGCACCCTTGAAAGAGATCTTCCTGGAATTCCGGTCGCCAGATTCGGTGATGCCATTGAAGAGGCCATTACCAACGCAGTGCGCCATGGGCATGCATCTCATATGAAGATCTCAATGGCTTTAGTTGCAGATTCAGCACTTGAATGCATTTTTACTGATGATGGAACTGGAATTCCGGCTAACTCCGTAAATGGGATTGGCAGTGCGGTATTTACAACTCTTGCAGGCGCGAACTGGAGCCGCACTAACCGTGAGGATGGGCCTGGGGTAAGAGTGAAACTAGTTATTCCCGCGTTAGAGTTACCCCCTGTAGGGGGCGGTAGCTCAGTTGGTTAGAGCCCAGAACTCATAATTCTGTCGTCGTCGGTTCGAGCCCGACCCGCCCCACTCATAGCGATACTTCATTGATTCTAAATGAAGAGCAGCTGGGCTCCCTCAGTCATCTCAATAAAATCAGAGGCGCTAATAATTCCTTCAACATCATCTCGCAGATCACTCTTTGAAACATTATTCATATCAGCCGATAGTCGGCATGCCCATAAATGACCACCGGCAGCAACGATCTGTTCAAGAAAATCGGGCACAGATGGAATCTTTAGATCATCTAACTGCTTTTTTAACATGTGAGTTGCCATGGAAGTCATGCCAGGTATTGGCATCACTGCTTGTGGGATATGAGCGTTAGTTCCCGGTAAATGCATAGCCGTGTTACCAGCTGGTGAGAATTGAAGATCATCCATACGAGATTTGATAATCATGTCAAAGCCCCAAAAGGTAAAAAAGAGATGTGTTTCAACTCCTTCGCCTAACGCGGCGTTTCCAAGAATTAAACCTGGATAAGCCATATCTAGGTTTCCCTTAGAGCAGATAATTGCCATTTTGCGACCAGAATCATCGTTACCGAAATTTGGAACAATTGCAGGTGTAGTCATTTTAAATCTCCTTTAGACGCAGCCTTTAGGTTTTGGAAGTCCAGCTATGTAAGACATTTTCTTTGCAGGTTTCTTTGGGAATAGTTCAAACTGCTCTTTAATAGGAAACCCTCCTACAGTTTGGGTGTGACGTGATGTTGAAGATTCACCCTCTTTTTTGTAGTCCTCACGCAGGAAATGAATCACTTCCCAATGGCGAGGAGTTAGCTCGATTTCAACTTGGGCAGCTAAGACTTTGGCTATCTCTTCATTCCACTCGTCATAAACAGTCATAAAGCCTTCGTCATTAACGGTGACGGGCTTGCTTGCAATTTCAATTGTGGGCATTTTCTATCTCCTTTTCAATTTTTATAACTCGATCTTTTCCAGCCATTGACATCAATGAGGGGATTGGTAAATAACGGCCCTTGAGCAAGATGTTCCAGTAAATCCATCTGAAAGCTAACTTGCCCATATGATTTAGGTAGCTCTCTTTCAAAAGTGGCATCGGACCGATGACCGGGACTGGAAATCTTCCAGTCAGTGGTTCTACGTCGTAGTTGAAATCAATGAGCAATCCTTTGCGATGGCCGGATTCAATAAAGCAGTTGGCGTGACCATCAAACTCATGCTTCATCGGGCGCCCTTCTACATACTCAACGAAGTTTTCTGAGAATAAATCGATGGCAAAGTGAGCTACAGAGCCAGCCTTGGATGCAGGGATATTGGATGCATCCCCCAAGACAAATATGTTTTTAAACTTGTCTGAAAGAAAAGTCCGTTTGCTCACTGGAACATAGTTGAGCTCATCTCCCAATCCGGAACGTGCAATAAAATCAGCTCCCATGTTGACTGGAATGGTTACAAGCAAGTCAAATGGAATTTCACGTTCATCCATTGAAACCATGGTCTTTGTTTCGGCATCGATATGTTCGATAACGAAATCGGGCTCTAAAGTGATTTTTCGTTCATCCAACATAAAGCCAAGTGCCTTAGAGCAGACAGGTTTAGTGAAGGCGCCTTCAAGCGGTGTCACATAGACAATTTCAACTTTGTCGCGGATTCCGCGCTTTTCAAAGTAGGCATCAGCTAAAAAAGTGAACTCAAGTGGTGCCACAGGGCATTTGATTGGCATCTCAGAGATATGAACAACTAAACGACCTCCATTAAAATTCTTAAGCGCATCACGCAAAGCTATAGAGCCCTCTAAAGTGAAGAAATCGAAAACGCTCTTGTACCAAAGCTTTGGGTCACTCATTCCTGGGGTTTGATCTGGCCGAGGCGTGGTGCCAGATGCGATGACAAGATAGTCATAATCCAGTATCCGAGAGTCGGCTAGATAGACCTTGTTATTATCCGGATCAACTTTTTCAATCTGAGCTTGAATGAAGTCAACCCCCTTAGGGAAGTAACTCTGACGTTTCTTAATAATCTGCTCTGGTTTATAAGTTCCAAAGGGAAGAAATAAGAGACCAGGTTGATAGAGATGCTGAGTATCTTGGTCAATAACTGTTATCTCCCAAGCACCCTTATCCAACTTCTTGGCTAATTTATTAACAACGATTGTGCCGGCTGTGCCGCCGCCTAAAACTAATAGTTTTCTCATAGTTACTCCTTGACATTTTTCAGGTTACTCCCTTTAGAAATAAAGAACCAAGAAAGATGAGTGATGCGTATCGCTTAGAGTATTTGCGCTCAAATTATGCGAGAGTCATCACTCAATAGACTGTGTGCGATAATTAACTATGACTGAGTTAACACATACTTTGAAAAAATGGAACGCTCGCGATGCTAAAAAATGCATTGTTATTCCTAGCGATTTAGATCATAAATACTCTCGCGGAGTTCTAGGTGTTATCACTGGCTCTGCTCAATATCCAGGTGCTGCAGTACTTTCAACTTCGGCAGCTGCTGCAACCGGAATAGGAATGATTCGCTTTCATAGTTCCTCTGGTTTAGCACATTTAGTTTTGCACGCAACACCATCATGTGTTGTACAGCCAGGAAAGGTAACTGCGTGGCTTATTGGCTCCGGTATACCAGCTAAGAAGTTTTCAGATTACACAACGTGGCTTCGCCATCGCTGGTTTGTTTTAGCTAAAAAACAAAATGTGCCAACAGTCCTTGATGCTGGCGCTTTGTATTTAGCTGGATCTCTAGAACAACCAACACTTATCACTCCACATAGCGGTGAACTCTCAGCCCTACTTACTGCACGTGGTGTGCCTGTTTCAGCCGAAGCAATTGAAGGTAATCCAAAGAAGTGGGTCCGTACTGCTGCGCAAACTTTAGGTGTAACGGTTCTACTTAAAGGCGCCGTCACATACGTCGCTAATGATGATTTACTAATTCAACTTCCAGTTGCTACTCCATGGCTTGCAACTGCTGGTAGTGGCGATGTGCTGGCGGGAATCATTGGTGCACTTATTGCAACAAATACAGTTGAAATTCTCAATGACATCAATCGATTGGCAGAAGTTGCTGCAACTGGAGCATTTATTCATGCCCAGGCCGCAAAGAGTGCATCTAGGGGTGGCCCTATCTCTGCCGAGATGATTACTACCGAAATCTCCGGAGCCATCTCTCAATTACTCAAGTAGTACTTTTAACACTGACTAAATTTTTACTTGGAAGTTAACCTTTATTGCATGAGCGAACGCATATTGGTCATAGTCGATGATGCTTTTGAAATGTCAACCTTAGTCGCAGCGCTTCGAATGCATGAGATGGATGTCATCGGTGAAGCTAAAAGCGAAGGCGTTGCCCTTAACATGGCAAGGCGTTTACAGCCAGATGTTGTTTTGTTAGATATGAAGATTGCTGGAATATCTGCTGTGAAAATCGCAGTGAATATGCGCAAAGAAAATCCAAATATTGGTGTTGTGATTCTTAAAAGTTGTTCGGATCTGCGACTTATAGGTGAATCAAATGATGACGTTCCTGCTGGGTCAAAGATACTGCTTAAGAAATCTATAGTTGATTTCACTGTTTTATGCGAAGCAATAGTTGAATCAAAAGTTTCAGGAGTTGAAAAACATAAAGTTGCTTGGATCAATGGAAATACCTCACTGCAGGAAAAGGGAATTCTTTCCCTTATGGCTAACCTAACCGACATACAAGTTGAAGTATTGCGTCTTGTTGCAGATGGGATGACTAATGCACAAATCGGTCGTACTCGATATGTCAGTGAAAAGTCTGTGGAGCAAGTGATTTCACGTGTTGCGCAAGAGTTAAATGTGCAGCCAGATCGCAATATGAATCTAAGAGTGCAATTAGTCAGCGAGTATTACCGCTGGTTAGGCGCGCCTCACCACTAATACTTCTGTTCTACTCGGTAAAGTTTGCCACTATGGAGCTTCAGGAAGTGCGCAATCGATGGAACGAAGTCCTGGATGCAGTTCTAGAAGTTGATCGAATCTCATGGCTAGCCTTCTTTGATGCGCGATTAGCCGATTTCGATGGCAAAGTTTTGACTTTAGATTTCTCCGACGCGCGCAAGCTCTCGGCCGCCCATGAGTATTCCCAGACTCGCATCAATCAACAACAAATCTTGATACAGGCGATAAATAGGGTTTTGGGAATACATGTACAGGTGATTGAAAAATGAAAATCCGCGCAACGATTACATCAATCGCATTAGCTTTGCTAGTTATCGGTATCCCCCAGGTCCAAGCCGTAACTACATCACTTACATTTTCAGTGGGCCAAACCCCTTCTGCTTCAGAATCCATTGTTACCTTCTACGGAACTATTGCGCCTGCTAAATCTGGGCTGACTGTAAAAATTCAAAGCAACTCTTCGGGTTCATGGAAAACTACGAAATTTTTAGCTAAAACGACCAAGGCTGGATCATGGAAGGTAAGTGCTGTTGCAACGTCTTTTGATATTGCCATTAAATACCGAGCGCTAGTAAATGTGAACGGCAAATCCATCTATTCAGCGATTAGAACCATCACTATTAAAGCGCAACCGGAAATCTCAACTGCCGACCCGGCGATGGTTATTCAACAGCTTGGTCCTGGTGATCGAATTCATGGCGCGGATATAAGTAGATGGCAACATCCCAATGACAAACAAATTGATTTTGCGAAGGCATATGAGGCCGGTCTGCGCTTTGTGATGATTAAATCATCAGATACTCGCGATGATGCAGATGCCCTATCTCTTAAGTACCTAGTTATGGATCATGCCGCTGCCCAAGCAGCCGGTATTTATACTGGTTTTTATCACTATGCAATCCTGCCTGATGTCACATCACCTGAGGCGGTCGTTAGAGATGCAACGGCGCAAGCACAAAAGGCACTGTGGCGTTTGGCGGCCATCGGTGGCTATACCGAGAAAGATCTACCTTATGCACTAGATCTTGAAAATAAATGTGTTCGTTTATCTACTTCCGGTGCCTGTCAGAAATATGCCACTCGAAGTGCTGTGACATTGTGGGCCGAAACGTTTTTAGGAATCCTTAAAGAGAAAACAGGCAAAGTTCCAATGCTTTACTCTTACGCAAATTTCTTAGAGAGCTCAATGAATAAGAGTTCTATCCTTGCCCAATATCCATTGTGGCTGGCTCAATATGCCATTGATCCCTTCAATCCCATTAATGCACCTGGGTTAAAAGCTGGTGGATGTTATGTGCACTCTTGGACCGGGGCTAACTGTGATTCACGCTGGAGTATTTGGCAATACACATCATGTGGAATCGCACCTAAGTATGGAGTTCCGGGAACTAGATTAGATCTCAATATCTTTAGAGGCAGTGCAAGTGACTTCCTTGAATTAGCTAAAGGAAGTTGGGTTCCAACTCAGGTCGATTTGATGCCAAACAACGAGCCCACTCAAATGGTGATTAACGCTCAATCGGCAAGTACAACAAACAAACTAGTCACATTTAAAGCAACTGTTGTCCGCCCTGATACAACTCCGGTTGTTACAGGTGCAATAAAACTTGTCTTCGATGCCTCAACGTTGCCAACAGTTAAACCCACACAAACTGTATTGCGCGCGACAAGCGGTGAATGGACTTTGGCAATCAAGGGTGTACCGGCCGGAACCTACATCGGCAAAGTTGTCTATAACGATGTATCGCAAACCCATGCTGCGAGTTTTCAATCAGTAACTTTCACCGTAGCCCAGGGCCCAACTCCATCGCCAACGGCTTCACCAACTATTAAACCAACACCAAAGCCTTCAGTTGATGGTTGCGCTAACCAAATTAAGAATTAATAGTTTGGTTTTCTTCAAGAAGCTGATCTAAGGCCGCTAATTCACGATCTACTAACTCTTCATAAGCTGCAACTGAAGCTTTGCGATCCTTTGCACTCCAACCAAGAACTGGAGCAATTATTTCGGCAATCTCTTGAGCTAAATGCACACCGTGATCGCGCGCTTCGAAGGCGATGCGTGTCCGGCGTGAAATAACATCATCAACTGTGCGGGCCCCTTCATGGCTAGCGGCATAAAGAATTTCAGCCTTAATATAGAGAAGATCTTTATCAACTTTGGCCGCTAACTTTGGGTTTTCATCAATAATTTCAAGTACCTCGCTAATCATGGATCCATAGCGGTTGAGTAGATGAGTAATTGTCTGTACATCAAGGCCGCTGGTTTCACTTAAACGCTCAACTTGTTGGACTAATGCAAAGTATCCATCAGCACCTACAAGCGGAAGCTTTTCAGTTACTGACTCTGGCTTAATGGCGCGAAGTTCAATGACAGCGCGATCAATCGCATCTTTAGCCATGATGCGATACGTGGTGTATTTACCGCCAGCGATGCTGATAAAGCCTGCAGCTGGTCGATCAACTGTGTGTTCGCGTGAGAGCTTTGTGGTTGCAGAGTTCTTGTTATTAGCAACTAATGGACGCAGACCCGCGTAAACACCGATGATTTCCTCGGCTTGAAGCTTTGGGGTTAACACACGGTTAGCTTGATCCAAGATGTATTGAACATCTTCGCGACTAGCAAAAGGTTCAGCACGATTGCCTGTATATGGAGTATCTGTTGTGCCAACTATCCACTTGTCTGCCCATGGGATTAGGAAAAGAACGGATACTGGAGTTTTAAGAATTATTCCCGCATTAGATTTGATCGCAGAGCCTGGCAGAACAATATGAACGCCCTTACTCATTGTTACGCCGTAACCAGGCTTTAGAGCAAAGTTGGCATGCAGTTCATCACTCCATATACCCGCGCACATCACTGTTGCAGTTGCGCTGATATTAATAAATTTGCCAGAGACTAAATCTTTAGCTTTAACTCCAACGACTCGTTTGCCTTCGCGTAAAAGTGATTCGGCGCTAACCCGTGTCGCTATAACAGCTCCATGACGGGCTGCAGTACGTGCAATTGTCATCGTGTGCCTTGCATCATCTACTTGCGCATCAAAATACTTAATTGCACCGGTTATAAGATCTGGACGCAATGAAGGTGCGATCTCATTAATCTGTCTTTGACCGATGTGCTTGTGCCAAGGCAGCGCGCGCTGAAAACCGCGTAATGCGTCATAGAGTGCAAGGCCTGCACCTACATATGTGCGCTCTTTGAATTTTTCAGTAAGTGGAAATAAGAATCCAACTGGCTTTACTAAATGTGGCGAGAGTGATGAGACCATAAGTTCGCGCTCGTGCAAAGCTTCACGAACTAATTTGAAATCATATTGTTCGAGATAGCGCAGGCCACCGTGAATAAGTTTGCTGGAGCGACTTGAAGTTCCGGACGCTAAATCCTGTGATTCAATCAATGCCACTTTCAGGCCACGAGATGCTGCATCTAGGGCTGCGCCAACACCGGTTACTCCCCCACCAATGACTAAGACATCGAAGCTCTCAGTTGATAATTCTGAGATGGCGACGTCACGCTGCTCGGGGCTTAACTGTGACAAGAACATATGCGTTGCATCTCCATTACATCTGGGTAGAGTAAGCCTAACTTAATTGCGAAAGGTTTTCACTCCGTGACTTATATCGGCAGTTTGGATCAAGGGACTTCTAGCACCCGATTCATGATCTTTGACCATGCCGGCAAAGTTATTGGTCAACATCAACTCGAGCATCGCCAGATTTTGCCGAAGGCGGGTTGGGTTGAGCATGATGCCAATGAGATTTGGGAGCGAACACAAGAAGTTATCACTGGCGCGCTCAAACAGGCCGATATCTTGGGTTCAGATTTATCTGCAATAGGAATTACCAATCAGCGCGAAACTACCGTTGTCTGGGATGCAACAACTGGTCAGCCATTGGCCAATGCCATTGTGTGGCAGGACACACGCACAACTGATTTTCTTTCAACATTAAGTGATGCCCAACAAGAAATTATTCGATTTAAAACTGGTTTAACTATTGCGCCATATTTTGCTGGCAGCAAGATGAACTGGTTTTTAAATAATCTCCCGGCTGCGCGCTCTGAAAACGTGCTGATGGGAACGGTTGATTCATGGCTGCTGTGGAATTTATCGGGTGGAACCCAGGGCGGAGTTCACTTCACCGATGTCACAAATGCAAGCCGCACATTATTGATGAACCTAGAAACTCTGGATTGGGATGATGAACTACTAGAAATCTTTGGTGTCTCACGTTCTTCATTACCAACTATTAAATCTTCATCGCAAGTTTATGCACTCACTGATCCCCGAGGTCCTTTTGGTACAGCAATCCCAATCGCTGGAATTTTAGGTGATCAACAGGCCGCGATGGTGGGTCAAGTCTGCTTTGAACGCGGAGAATCTAAAACTACGTATGGCACAGGAAACTTTGCACTGCTCAATACCGGCACCGAGATTGTTAGATCAAAGAATGGTTTGCTCACCACAGTTTGTTTTAAATTTGGTGAAGAAGCTGCTAGATATGCACTTGAAGGATCGGTTGCTGTAACAGGCTCTGCGATTCAATGGCTACGTGATCAACTTGGAATAATCTCAAACGCTGCAGAGACTGAAAACCTTGCTTCCTCGGTTACTGATACTGCAGGTGTTTACTTTGTTCCAGCATTCTCAGGACTCTTTGCGCCATATTGGCGCAGTGATGCACGTGGTGCCATCGTTGGTTTAACAAGGGCTGCAACTAAGGCCCACTTGGCACGCGCAGCACTTGAAGCAATCTGCTATCAAACGCGAGATGTTATGGATGCGATGGTGGCCGATAGTGGTGTTCCTATGTCTGAAATGCGCGTTGACGGTGGCATCACCGCTAACTCTTTATGCATGCAGATGCAGGCCGACATTATGGGAATCGATATCACTAGGCCATTAATAGGTGAAACAACGGCACTTGGCGCTGCATATGCTGCAGGACTTGCAGTTGGTTTCTGGAGTTCACAGGATGAAGTAAAGAAACAATGGCAACAATCGCGCAGATGGTCAGCGACCTCAACTAAAGAGAGCCGCGAAGCTGGCTATAAGCAGTGGAAAAAAGCGGTTGAGCGAACTTTAAACTGGGCCGATTAAAGTTTAGTAATCTCGATTAGCAGTGCATTTGCTGGAGCAAGAATCGGTGCTGTGAGACCAATGGTTGCAAGGGCAGAGCCAGATAATGTAACTCCATCCATCCACTGCGGTGGTGTGATCAACATAAAGCGCGGTTTACCTGCCGGATAAACCGCCTTTACGGAATACGTTGCCGCTGGTTCCAATCCAGGAAACTTTAGCGCCGCAGGATGAATTGCAACTGTTGGCGTTAGCTGCACGTAAGCAAAGATTGATTTCTTGCTCTCTTTTTTACTGACGCCATAGAGATATCCATGTTCATCTGGGTAATCAACTCGTATTGATTCTCCACTATGAAGTAAAGATCGGTTCTCCTTATAGTAGGTGGCCCAAGTTGCAAGATGTTCTCTTTCTTTAGCTGTTGCTTCAGTAATGTTCCATTCAATTCCTGCATGACCAAAGAGGGCAGTTGTTGCACGCATCGAAAGCTCTAATGTGCGCCCAGTTTGGTGGCCATGTGTAGGCCCAATATGAGTACCTAATAGTTCCGGTGGGATTACTTGTGAAGTCCAGCGTTGAATAGTTTGACGCTCTAATGCATCGTTGTTATCACTTGTCCAGAAACGATCTACTAAATCAATGACACCTAAATCAATTCGTGCACCTCCCGATGCACATGATTCAATTTCTAATCCTGGATGACGCCTTTTTAGCTCGATAAATAACTTATAAATAGCCTGTGTTTGTCGGCGAACACCAGCATGTCCTAAATGACCTGCATCAACTAATACTCGATTGTGATCCCATTTGATATATGCAATGTTGTGCGCAGCTAACACTGCAGAAGTTTGCTCCAGGACATGGGCGTATGCACCTTCATGGCCAAGATCTAGAACTAATTGGTGTCGCCAGAGTGGTGGAACACGATCGCCTTCATGCAAAATCCAATCAGGGTGAGCGCGATATAGATCAGAGTCAGGGTTAAGCATTTCGCCTTCAAACCACAGACCAAACTCAATGCCTTTGCTATTGATGTATTCGATGATGGGCGTTAAACCATGTGGCCATACCGCTGGGTCAATAACCCAATCACCTAAGCCTGCGCGATCATTGCGCCTTGAATGAAACCAACCATCATCTAAAACAACACGCTCAATACCAATTTCTCCAGCTACATCAACGAGCTGCTTAATCTTTTCTTCATCGTGATCAAAGTAGAGGGCTTCCCACATATTTAACGTCAGTGGACGTGGGCGCTTTGGGTGCACATCGCGAGCACGCAGATGTGAATGAAACGCTGCACTTATTCCATCTAGGCCGGCGCTGGAATACACGGCAAATAAAGCAGGTGCTTCATAAATCTCTTGTGCAGCAAGGACAACTTCTCCTGGCAGCAATAGTTCACCGGCACCAATTGATTGCCCGCCATCAAATCCACGTTCAACTAAATAATGCGAATTCCCGCTCCATGCAATGCTCGTTGCCCAGGCAGGGCCGGATTGAAAAGAAGTTTGTGCGCTCAGTGCTATATCTGCGATAGAAAAATTATGTCCGCTTCGCCCTTCACGAGATTCGCGAATCCATGTTCCGGTTTGAATATCACGGCGTTGTGGCTGACGTTCATTTGACCAACGGCCTGCAAAATCTAAACTCTGTGTTGCCTCCTGTGGCAATGGCAACCAATGAATGAACTCATTGAGAACATAATCAGAATTACCAATGTTTTTAATAGTGGCTTTTTGGATTAAAACTCCAAATTGATCTAAATCAAAACTCACTACAGTTTCCAGTTCTGCATGGAAATCACGCAGCGTTACTACGCAGTGATTGCCTTGATGATGAAAATCAGTAACTTCAAACTTGGTTGACCAGGCTTTTCCATTGCGGTGACCAGATAAAGCAGGTCGGCCTAAAAATCCACGCGCGCTCTCTCGCATTAAACCTGGTAACTGTGGTTCATCCCATGAACTATTTGCAACCGATGTTCGGCTTGCAGCTGCAATGTCATGGATCTCACCAAGGATTGGGGCTCCCCAATGACGAATTACCAAGGCTCCATTGACAACTTCTATAAGCAACGAGGAAGTTGGAGCGCTCAGAAGTGCAGTTTGCTTAGTCACAAAGGTAGAGTAACGACACTATGGAGCAGAGTAAAAAACTAGGCGCAGGTATCCTTCGCAACGATCGCCTGATGGCCGATGGTCGCACGATTCGCTATTACGACACTTCTGGCCAAAATCGCAGCGCTAAAGATGCACGTCCTGTTGAAACACAGCCCGGAATCGGCGAACTACGTCTGGATCCACTTGTTAATGAGTGGATTGCCATGGCCGCTCATCGTCAGGGGCGAATCTTTTTGCCACCAAAAGAGCTCTGTCCTCTCTGTCCAACTACAAGTGAGCTACTAACGGAGATTCCTGAATCTGATTTTGAAGTCGTTGTCTTTGATAACCGCTCCCCCTCACTTCGAGCACCAGAGGGAGATTGGGCCTTGCCTGATCAAGTTGGTCCAGATACCGATTTAGGTAGCGCCGCAGGTAAATGTGAAGTTATTTGTTTTACCGCCGAACATGGAAATGCCTTTAAAGATTTAACTCCGGCACGCGTGCGCACATTGCTCGAGGCATGGATTGATCGCACATCTGAACTCTCACAAGAAAGTTTTATCGAACATATCGCACCATTTGAAAACCGTGGTGAAGAAATCGGTGTGACCCTGACGCATCCACATGGTCAGATTTATGCTTACTCATTTATTCCACCGCGTGTAGAGAAGATGTTGGCTGCTGCCAATAAATATAAAGAGGCGACCGGAAAAGTTCTATTCGATGAAGTTCTTGCCCGCGAAATCCGCGATGAAGAGCGCATTATCGCCCGTAACGATCGTTGGATCGCTTTCGTGCCATATGCAGCCCGTTATCCATTTGAAATTCATGTCGCGCCGCTTAATCCAGTTGCTGATTTAACTGGGCTAACTGATGCCGATCGTGATGCTTTTGCACCTATCGCACTTGAAGTAATGAAGCGCCTTGATGGAGTCTTTGGAATTGACATGGCCTACATCGCCGCCTGGCACCAAGCACCCGTGCGCACTGGACGCGATGTATTACGTCTGCACTGGCAGATCACCAGCGTGCGCCGTGCGCCTGGAAAATTGAAATATCTAGCCGGTTCAGAGTCTGCAATGGGTGCATTCATTATGGATATGCGACCTGAACAATCTGCAGCGCAACTGCGTGAAGTAGTTCTGTAATGCGCATATTAGTTACTGGTGGCACTGGTTATATCGGTGCAACTGCTGTAGATATTTTGCTATCTCAAGGCTATGAAATCTCAATTCTTGATGATTGCAGCACCGGCCATGCCGATACCGTCCCTGCCGGCGTTAACTTTATCCAAGGTTCATTGCTGCGTGCTGGTGATTTAGCTCAAGCACTCGTTGGAGTTGATGCCGTAATTCATTTTGCAGGTAAATCACTAGTGGGTGAATCAGTTGAAAAACCCGAACTTTACCAAGAGGTAAATGTCCAAGGCTCACGTAACTTACTTAATCAGATGCACATGAGTGGTGTGACAAAGTTAGTATTTTCATCATCTGCAGCTACCTACGGTGAACCAGAGCACGTTCCTATTCTCGAAAGCGCTGCCACAAATCCAACTAATCCATATGGTGCTACCAAACTTGCGATTGATCATATGATCACTGCCGAAGCAGCTTCCCGCCAAATCGCTGCAGCATCTCTTCGCTATTTCAATGTCGCTGGCGCGCTTAAATCAAAACGCGGCTGGTTAGCAGAGCGACATTACCCTGAAACTCATTTGATACCCAATGTTTTGCGCAGCACTAAAGAAAATCCTGTAAAGATTTTTGGAAGTGATTGGCCGACTGCCGATGGAACATGTGTGCGCGATTATGTTCATGTTGTTGATTTAATCGATGCTCACATCAAGGCGTTAGAATCTTTGCGCCCTGGTGTGCATGAAATCTACAATTTAGGTAGTGGCGATGGTTATTCAGTTCGAGCCGTTGTCGCTGCGGCATCAAAGGCTGCAGGCTTTGATATTCCAACAGTTGATTCTCCACGCCGTGCCGGCGATCCAGCGGTTTTAATCGCAGATATCAATAAAGCCAAAACAAAACTTAACTGGGCTCCAACACGTGGAATTGATGTAATGGTTGCCGATACTTTGGCCTCGTTTAGTTAGGCCGCACGTTGTCAT
Organism: uncultured Actinomycetes bacterium; assembly: GCA_903904665.1. Classification (GTDB taxonomy): domain Bacteria; phylum Actinomycetota; class Actinomycetes; order Nanopelagicales; family Nanopelagicaceae; genus Planktophila. Next base: position 17,161 of record CAIVDO010000130.1, read on the forward strand.
CACTGGATAAGCAGTTCGCCCAAACCTTTGGCGCTCCTCCCGACATCATCGCAGCGGCCCCCGGCCGAGTTAATTTAATAGGCGAACACATCGATTACAGCGATGGTTTTGTGCTCCCATTTGCCATAAGTGATCGAACATATGCAGCGGTTCGTGTTCGAGATGATCGCAAGGTCCGCATCGCTTCGATGCAGCGCAGAAATAAGATTGTTGAACATCACCTTGATGCCATTGCACCTGGATTACAAGGTGAATGGGAGCGATATCCGCTCGGAACAATTTGGGCATTGGGCCTTACTAGCGGCATCGACATCATGATTGATGGACATGTTCCACTGGGTGCCGGTCTCTCTTCATCGGCTGCCTTGGAGTGTTCAGTTGCAACAGCGCTTAATCATCTCTTTTCTTTTGGATACTCACTTGAAGAGTTAGCAAGATTGACTCAAAGGGCAGAAAATGAATATGTAGGTGTGCCATGTGGAATCATGGATCAATCTGTTTCACTTATGGCTCATGCAGGTTCTGCTTTGCTTCTTGATTGTCGAGATCTTTCTACAAGAAATATCGCTTTTGACGTTGCATCAAGTGGGCTAGAGCTATTGATTATCGACACACAGGCCCACCATTCATTGACCGATGGCGGCTATGGCCAACGCCGTGCATCCTGTGAGTCAGTAGTTTCTAAGCTCGGAATCAAATCACTACGTGAATTAACGCTTCTACAGTTAGAGGCATCACGTGATCTGCTTAGCAAAAGCGAGTTTATCCGCGCGCGCCATGCGGTCACTGAAATGAAGCGCGTGATGGATGCTGTCACAGTATTGGAAGCTAAGGATTTTCTTGCTTTGGGTGTATTGATTAACCAATCACATGCATCACTACGTGATGATTACAACGTTTCTTGCCCTGAACTCAATACGGCAGTGGATGCATCTATTGCTGCAGGCGCACTTGGTGCACGCATGGTCGGTGGCGGATTTGGTGGAAGTGCAATAGCGCTAATTCACGCCGCACACACGCAGGAAACTATTGCAGCTATCGAAAAAGCATTTGCTGCTGAGAGTTTTAAAGCACCGCGCTTTTTTACTTCACTACCAAGTCAGGGCGCAGAGATTATTCAACGGGGGTAATTGAAATTACTTCTACCCCACCAATTGCACCTAGAACGTTGAGTAAATCTGTTGGATCACTGCCTGGCACTGCGACAGTAATATCGTCATAACCACGCCCATCTTCAGATTTAAGGACAACTAATCCGCGAATATCTCCACCAGCGGCTCCAATTGCAGATGCAAGCAGACCTAGTGAACCAGGGCGATCTGGAAGAACGACGTTAAGACGAAATAGGGCCATGAGTAAATAATACCGTCAATATGTTTCCGCGAAGTTACGCTTCGATTACCCAAGCACCGCTCACGGTTACTTTCACCTTGCTCAGCGGCGTTTGTGCTGGACCATTAATAACTTTTGCTGCCTTCAATGGATCAAACTCTGCGCCATGGCAAGGGCACTTCAAAGTCTTACTGGTGCCCGAATAAGAAACTGTGCAGCCTTGGTGCGTACAAATAGCACTATAGGCAAAGACTCCAGTTTTTGTTCTAAAGAGGATTGCAGGTGCGCCGTTCTTGGTTGCAAAATTATGTGTTGCGCCAACTTTAAGTGATGCCAATTTAATAATTTTTGTTCCGGTACTTGCTGCGGCAGAATCTGAAGTTGCTGGTGCTGCCTTAGCAAAAAACTTTCCAACGCCTGCAAATCCAATGGCTAAAACTGCAGTAATTCCACCACGCAAAACTCCACGACGTTCTAATGACATTTCAAAAACCCTTCGCTTTCCATCTTTGAGTAGCAGTAATAGATAGGACAACCATAAAACAGCATAGGCAGAATCGCTCGCCAGAAAGTATGGGCTGGCATGAAAACTACTAGCTAGCCATAAACCAACTGACATTGAAAAGCCACCAAAGGCAGCTAAACGAGGTGCGACCCACAAAAGTGTTGCAAGGCCAATGGCGAACTCAATGATCATTACAAAACCACCAACAAGAAGTGCATGTTCAATCAATTTGTTAAATGCAAAACCAACTGGTGATTGCGTTGAATAGCCAGAGAGTTGAGTACCTATATACGTTGAAGAGCCAGACGTTAAAAACCCTGAGTCACTTGCTTTATCCCAACCGGCATAGATCCAGGTAAAACCTAGCCATAGGCGCATAATTCGAAGGGCGGGTGTTTGGCTACGCCACGAAGCCGTTGCCGTGCGTAAGTAGCTCTGCATCGTATTCATGCGGTGAATAGTAAAGCCGCTACCTTAGAAAAAGAGCTCCCTGACTTGGATTCGAACCAAGAACCTGTCGATTAACAGTCGACTGCTCTGCCGTTGAGCTATCAGGGATCAATAGAGCGCAAACTCTAGCGCACGCACAGGCCTTGGCTGAAATTGAGGGTTTTTAAAGGCCTCC
>CAIVDO010000131.1 GCA_903904665.1 uncultured Actinomycetes bacterium
ATGCAGGCTTTGGCTAAGCGTGTCAACGGACGTACTGCGCCAGCTGGTGTTACAACACCTGTTGAATCAGTTTCAGCTGATCGCCGCGGTCCACGTAATCAACCAAAACGCAAACATCGCAAATAGTTCTCGCTAAATGGATACTTTGATTGCACCAGTTATTAGTGCGCTCAAAGAACACCATGCAACGAATAGTTTTGATGATGTTGAGCGTGCATTTCTAGTTGCCGAGAAAGCCCATGAGGGTCAATTTCGAAAATCCGGTGATCGTTATATAACGCATCCAGTGGCAGTGGCCAGTATCTTGGCAGAGCTCGGACTCAACTCAGAGACAATCATCGCCGCACTTCTACATGACACAGTAGAAGACACTTCCTATTCACTTAAAGAACTACGCCATGATTTTGGTGATGAGATTGCTGGACTTGTTGATGGAGTTACTAAGTTAGACAAACTAACGTATGGCCCAACTGCAGAAGCTGAAACAGTTCGCAAAATGGTGGTTGCAATGTCTCGGGATATCCGTGTGCTTGTAATTAAGTTGGCAGACCGCCTCCATAACGCTCGCACATGGAGATTTGTTTCATCAGAAAATGCTGAACGCAAAGCACGTGAAACTTTAGATATTTATGCACCCCTTGCTCATCGCTTGGGAATGAATGCAATCAAGTGGGAGCTCGAAGATCTCTCATTCGAAGTCCTTGAACCAAAGAAGTTCGAGGAGATCTCTCGTCTCGTTGCAGAACGTTCACCTTCGCGCGACAAGTTGACTCATGATGTCATCGAAGTGGTCACAACCGATCTTGATGCAGATGGAATAAAGGCAACAGTTACCGGACGCAAGAAACATTTCTTCTCGGTGTATCAAAAGATGGTCGTCAGAGGACGTGAATTCAACGACATCTATGACTTAGTGGGAATTCGAGTCTTGGTTGAAGATGTGCGTGACTGTTACGCGGTTTTAGGTGCGATTCATGCTAGATGGAGTCCAGTACCAGGGCGATTTAAAGATTACATAGCTATGCCGAAGTTCAACTTATATCAATCACTGCACACAACGGTTATTGGACCAACCGGTAAAGCTATTGAGATACAGATTCGAACATATGACATGCATTCACGTGCAGAGTTCGGTATCGCAGCCCATTGGAAATACAAGCAGGGACATGAAAATAATGAAAGCTCTCCAGAGATGTTGTGGTTGCGCCAGCTCCATGAATGGCAGAAGGAGACTGAAGATCCATCAGAGTTCCTAGAGGCGTTGCGCTTTGATTTGGGATCACCTGAGGTATTTGTCTTTACGCCTAAAGGCAGCGTTGTAGCCCTACCTGGTGGATCAACTCCAGTGGACTTTGCATTCTCAGTACACACCGACGTAGGCATCAGGTGCGCAGGGGCGAAAGTAAATGGACGTTTAGTTCCACTTGAATCTAGGTTAAATAATGGCGATGTGGTGGAGATCGTTACTAATAAAGGTGAACATGCCGGGCCTAGTCGCGATTGGCTCAACTTTGTTAAAAGCCCACGTGCTCGTTCAAAGATCAAAGCTTGGTTTAGTAAAGAGCGCCGCGAAGAGGCGATAGATGCAGGTCGCGAATCCATTGCACGTCAAATGCGAAAAGCTGGATTGCCATTACAGAAAATCTTTGCTGGTCACTCTCTCCTTGAATTAGCTCATGAGCTGCGATATCCAGATATTGATGCCTTGTATTGCGCTGTCGGTGATGGGCATGTCTCTGCTGCATCGATTATCGATAAGTTGGTGGTGGCATTAGGTGTTGAGGATTCACATCCAGAGCCAACGATGGATATTTTTCCTACGCGCATGCCAACCACGCGTAGGTCAAGTAATGCAATTGATGTAGAAGGTGCCGATGATGTTTTAGTCAAGCTTGCACGTTGCTGCACACCAGTTCCTGGGGATGCCATCATGGGTTTCATAACTAAGGGGAGCGGAGTATCAATCCACCGCAACGATTGTATTAATGCCGCAGATTTGCTTCGAAATCAAATTGATCGCATTGTGAAAGTCTCATGGCGCATAGGATCATCCAGTATTTTCTTAGTCAACATTCAAGTTGAAGCACTTGATCGCGCATCACTTTTGGCAGATGTAACTCGCACACTTTCAGATCAACATGTCAATATCTTGAGTGCATCTGTTAGTACGTCAAAGGATCGAACGGCGATATCACGTTTCACATTCGAAATGGCTGATGCAACGCATTTAGATGCCGTGCTTGCTGCAGTGCGCAATATTGAAGGTGTGTACGACGTTTATCGCACCACTAACAACTAGTTAAACTCAGCTAGGCCTTTGAGAGCTTCTTCTAACCACACTTTACGAGCTGCTGCTGATTCACTGGCTTCGGCAGCCTTCTTGGCATTGCCTGCAGCTAGAGATTTTGCCGCCACCTTCTCGTAGTTTTCAATTGATTCGCTCAGTTGCTTAACTACTTCGCTAGCACGGGCCTTTGCAGCAGGGTCAGTTTTACGCCAGATTTCAGCCTCTGCCTCTTTGATTGTGGTTTCAACTGCATGGACACGTGCATCAAGAGTTGCGCGCTTATCGCGATGTGTCATGCCAATCTTGCTCCAAGCATTGAGATGTTCGCGTAATGCTTTCTTAGCATGATCTAGATCGGCGATAGGAAGAAGCGCCTCGATCGCAACAACTAACTCTTCACGCTTTGCAAGGTTAGTGGCCATTGTTGTGTCACGCTTTTCAAGGTCGGCGTTTTTAGCCGTGAAAAATTGATCCTGCGCAGCTTTAAAACGCGCCCACATCTTTGCATCATCGCTTGGCTTACCGCGTCCGGCAGCTTTCCAAGAATCCATAAGGGTCTTAAAGCGCTTAGCTGTAGGAACCCACTCTGTGGAAGTTGCAAGTTTTTCTGCCTCTTCAATGATCGCCTTCTTAGCATCTACAACGGTTTTTTGAACTGATTCAAGGGCTGCAAAGTGGGTGCGACGGCGCTTATCAAACTTATTTCGAGATGATGAAAAACGCTTCCATAGATCAGCATCGGCCTTCTTATCTAGACGAGGCGCAGATTTCCATTCATCGAGCAGTACCTTGAGGCGATCGCCGGTAACTTTCCAACTTTCAGAAAGAGCCAAGCTCTCGGCTTCAGCAACAATCTTTTCCTTCTCGATGAGAATTTGCTCACGGCGCGCAGCTTTAGCAGCACCTTCGGCAGCTTTTTTGGCTTCATATGCTTCACGGTGGCCCTCGATTAGTGGCTCGATCTGTTCAACTGATGCAGAGAGAGCATCAAGATCGCCTACGCCGTTGAGTTCCTTAACTTGCTCGCGCAACTTCTTAACTGCTGCATATGCATCCGATGGAACTAGCGCGCCACTTTTAATTCGGGCGGCAAGTAGTGCAACTTCTGCTGCAAGTACTTCAAATTTACGCACGAAGTAGGCCAATGCCTCTTGCGCTGTTTTACCAGGATACGAACCCACTGCTTTTTCACCGGAGGATGTACGTACAAAGACAGTTCCATCTTCGGCCACGCGGCCAAATGCTGATGGATCTCCGATCAGTGCGGATGCTGCACTAGCTTGATGTGTTGGATTGAATTCGCTCATGGTGTAGTTCCTTTCAGCGCGTTGTTCTTATCTAGAACGTCGCTATCAGTGTGCGTGCTCACTCAAGGCGCACCTTGGATGAGCGTGAATCGTGCGGAGGTAAAAGGTACCCTGTCTTGGTGTGTGAGCGTCAATCGCTCCCATTTTTGAGCGTATGCGAAGGGGTAAAAGCGATGCTTGTCGACTCTTTTGCTGCGCCAATGTATGCCACTAACTGCTGGGTAATAGCGCCAGGCCCAGGCAGTGAATGCGTAGTAATTGATCCTGGGATGCCTGATGTCTCTGTGATGTTAGATGAGATTGTAAAGAAACACTCGCTTAAGCCAGTGGCAGTTATTGCCACGCATGGCCATCTCGATCACACCTTTTCTATACAACCTATAGCCGATGGATACTCGATTCCCGCCTACATTCACTCTCTAGATCGCTTTGCGCTGGCTCACCCTGAACGCATTCACGGGCCAGAATTTGTAGCGACATTATCGGCTATGGAGTTTGCCGAACCAGGCGATGTAAGAGAATTGCGCAATGAGGAAGTCGTCGAGCTTGTGGGCATGAAATTTAAAGCCATCCACGCACCTGGACACACCGCTGGTTCGCTGGTCTTTGTTGTTGACGATGAATTATTAATCAGCGGCGATGTTCTCTTTGCTGGTTCGATTGGTCGCACTGATACGCCGGGCGGATCAGCCGAAGCGATGGAGACAACTTTGCGCAAGAAAATCATGCCATTACCAGATCACTTAAGGGTGTTGCCTGGGCACTATGAAGAGACGACTATGGCGGCAGAGAAGAAAAATAATCCATATTTGACTGCGCTCAAAGGGCGTTACTAATGGCTGGGAAGAAAATTGCCGCGCCAAAGGGCGTCAGTGAATATTTTCCACCGCGATCTGCAGCCTTTGAATTTGTTCGCGACTGTTTAATCAACCCAGCGAAAAATGCGGGTTATCAATTAATCGAGCTTCCAGTCTTTGAAGACACAGAGTTATTTACTCGTGGTGTTGGTGAATCAACTGATGTTGTCTCAAAAGAGATGTACACATTTCTAGATCGTGGAGATCGCTCCATTACCTTGCGTCCTGAAGGAACGGCCGGAGTAATGCGTGCAGTAATCGAACATGGATTAGATCGTGGGCAACTTCCTGCAAAACTTTGGTACTCCGGTCAGTTCTTTCGGGCAGAGCGTCCGCAGGCTGGTCGCTACCGTCAGTTCTATCAAGTGGGTATCGAAGCAATCGGCTTAGATGATGCCGCCATTGATGCTGAAGTGATTGCAATTGCAGATGCTGGTTTTAAGGCTATAGGTCTTACTCAATACCGTTTAGATATAACTAGTTTGGGTGATGCACAATCGCGTGCGGCACATAGAGTGGATTTATTGAACTTTATTGCAAAGATGAATCTCGATGAAGCAACCTCAGCGCGTGCTGCCATTAATCCATTGCGCCTATTTGATGACAAGCGCCCAGAGATATCAAAGGCAATGGAAGATGCGCCGCTACTGATGAATTACCTCAGCGAAAGTTCGCGTCAACATTTTGAGCAAGTAAAGAAGTACTTGGATGTTTTGGGGATTTCATATGTCCTTAATCCACGTATGGTTCGCGGGCTTGATTACTACACAGGCACAACTTTTGAATTTGTACATGAGTTACTTGGTGCTCAATCTGGAATTGGTGGGGGAGGCCGTTACGACGGCCTTATGGCCGAACTTGGTGGCCAGGCCCTTTCTGGTATTGGTTTTGGTTTAGGTGTAGATCGCGCACTTCTTGCCGCGCAGGCCGAAGGTGTAATTAGCCAAGAGTCATTTGTCTCAGATTTATTTATTATTCCACTGGGCGAACGTGCAAAGGAAAAGGCTTTACAAATCGCTTCTGCATTACGAGCTGGCGGCAAAATCGTTGAAATTTCCTTTGGAGATCGCGCCCTTAAAGGGTCGATGAAGGGCGCCGATAAGAGTGGTGCGCGATATGTCGTCGTCCTAGGTGACTCTGAAATCACAAGTGGCACGGTTGAAGTAAAAGAGATGAAAACCGGTGCTACTTCATCAGTTAAGATTGACTCATTAATCAGCGCACTTTAGATGTAGGGATGTAGAAGGCAATTATGTTAAGAACTCACGATGCAGGCTCATTGCGCAAATCCGATGTCGGGACCACAGTTACTTTGGCCGGTTGGGTTTCACGCCGTCGTGATCATGGCGGAGTTGCCTTTATCGACCTTCGCGATGCCTCTGGCTCAGTTCAGGTTGTTATTCGCGATGAAAATCTAGCTGGATCTCTTCGCGCAGAGTGGTGTCTACTTATCACTGGTGAAGTTCTAGCCCGCCCTGAAGGAAATGAAAACCTTAACCTTCCAACAGGTGAAATTGAAATTATGGGCGACACGGTTGTAGTCCTGAGTGAATCAGCGCCTTTACCTTTCCCGATTGATTCAGGAAATGACTCTGAGATCAGCGAAGAAGTTCGTTTGAAGTATCGCTACCTTGATCTGCGTCGTGAAAAGCCTGCAGCAAACCTGCGACTTCGTTCTAAAGTTACTTCAACAATTCGCCGTGTAATGGAAGATGAAGCTTTCCTTGAGATCGAAACCCCGTATCTAACGCGTTCGACTCCTGAAGGAGCACGCGACTTTTTAGTTCCGGTTCGCCTACAGCCAGGTAGTTGGTATGCCCTACCGCAATCACCCCAGCTCTTTAAGCAGTTACTGATGGTGGCTGGCATGGAAAAGTATTACCAGATTGCACGTTGTTTTAGAGATGAAGATTTCCGTGCAGATCGCCAACCAGAGTTCACACAATTAGATATTGAAATGTCCTTTATTGATCAAGAGGATATTTTGGCCGTTGCAGAAAAGATTGTTGCTCGTATCTGGAAAGAGGCAGTTGGATACACAATCCCACTACCACTGCAACGCATGACATATGCAGATGCAATGTCTCGATACGGCTCTGATAAACCTGATCTACGTTTTGGTTACGAACTAACGGAACAGACGGCATATTTCGCGCAAACAACTTTCCGAGTATTTCAAGCTGCCTATGTTGGAAGCGTTGTTATGCCTGGGGGAGCGGGCTCACCACGACGTGAACTTGATGCTTGGCAGGATTGGGCAAAAGCACGCGGCGCCAAAGGACTTGCATACATTCTTGTTAATGAGGATGGAACTCTTGGTGGTCCAGTTGCTAAAAATATCTCTGAGCAAGAATGCGCTGGAATTGCAGCGGCAGCTGGAGCAAAGCCAGGTGATGCGATTTTCTTTGCGGCAGGAGAACGAAGTGCTTCACAAAATCTTCTTGGTGCAGTTCGCTTAGAGATAGGCAAGCGTTGCAATCTCATTGCATCCGATAAGTGGGAGTTCTTGTGGGTTGTTGATGCCCCAATGTTTGAGCCAACAGATAACGGTGGATGGACTGCGGTTCACCACCCATTTACCGGACCAAAACCAGAGTTTGCTAAAACATTTGCTCAAGATCCAGCATCGGCCCTTGCTTATGCCTATGACATCGTTCTTAATGGAACTGAGTTAGGTGGAGGATCAATCCGTATCCATGATCGCCAGATCCAGAAAGATGTATTTAATGTTATTGGCTTAAGTGATGAAGAAGCACAGAGTAAGTTCGGCTTCTTGCTCGAGGCATTTAACTATGGCCCTCCTCCACATGGTGGAATCGCACTAGGGCTCGATCGTGTTTGTGCTTTGTTGACTGGATCAGATTCGATTCGCGAAGTTATCGCTTTTCCAAAGACTGCAAGCGGTGGAGACCCCTTAACTGGCGCCCCAACTCCTATTACTCCGGCGCAACGCAGGGAGAGCGGTATTGATGGCGCTCCTAAAGCAGCGCCTCAGGTAGGCTAACAACATGGGTCCAGGTGGAGTTGCAACGATAATCGCTAGCTGCGCGCTGATGATTATTGCGCTAGCTGTTGCATATGTAATTATTCGTGTTGGCCGTTTAATAGATGAAGCGAAAGCTTCCCTAAAAACACTCACTGATGAAACAGCACCTCTGATTGATGAGGTCAACACAACAGTGACTCTTATCAATGGACCGCTCAAGAGCATTAATCGAATCACCAAGAACGCTGAAGATCTCTCCGATAAGGTAAATGAAGCTACAACTTCTTTTATGAGCAAGAATGGATCGGCAGTTAAAGTTGCTGGAGCCCTCCTATCTGCTGCATCGATGAAGAAATCTCGATCCAAGAAGAAGGCTGAGTGATCCTCACAAGTGGAATCCGCCGAGATCCGTTCGCGCTGGCTGCGCTTCTTTGAATCAGATAACCGTCAAGGGTTAACGCATACAGTTGTTCCATCGGCCTCATTAATTGCTGATGATCCCAATCTGCTTCTGGTTAACGCCGGCATGGTTCCTTTCAAGCCCTACTTTTTAGGTGAAGTCACTGCACCGTATAAACGTGCAACATCAGTGCAAAAATGCGTACGTACTTTAGATATCGATGAAGTTGGAAAGACAACTCGTCACGCCTCTTTCTTTCAAATGTGTGGAAACTTTTCCTTTGGGGACTACTTCAAAGAAGGTGCAATTACCTTGGCATGGGAGTTACTGACCCGCCCGATTAACGATGGTGGTTATGGTTTCGCGCAAGATCGTTTATGGGTAACTGTCTATTTAGATGATGATGAAGCTGCAGATATTTGGCACACCAAGATTGGCGTTCCTAAAGAGCGCATTCAACGCCGGGATATGGAAGATAACTTCTGGTCAATGGGAGTTCCGGGGCCGTGCGGTCCTTGTTCAGAGATTTATTACGATCGTGGCCCTGCATATGGCGCCGAAGGCGGACCGATTGCAGATGAGAATCGTTACATGGAAGTGTGGAACCTCGTCTTTATGCAAAATGAGCGCGGAGTTGGTTCTGGGAAAAATGATTATCCAATTCTAGGTGAGCTACCAGCAAAGAGTATTGATACTGGTTTAGGTTTAGAGCGTATGGCAGCACTATTGCAGGGCGTAGAAAACATCTATGAAATTGATACAACGATGCAGATTCTCACTAAAGCATCACAACTAACAGGTGTTAAGTATGGTTCATCGGAGAAATCAGATGTTTCTCTTCGCATCATTGCAGACCATGCTCGCACTTCGGCGATGCTTATCGGTGATGGTGTCACACCAGGTAATGAAGGCCGCGGTTACGTTCTTCGCCGCATGATGCGCCGCACAATTCGTAACATGCGCCTGCTTGGTTCTATGGATCCAATCATGTCTGAATTAACTATTGCGGCAATTGGAGCAATGGGTCCGCAGTACCCAGAGTTAGTAAGTGATTCACAGCGAATTCTTTCAGTGAGCGTGTCTGAAGAAGAGAGTTTTTTGCAAACACTCAAGAGCGGTACTCAGATTTTTGATGTTGCTAGTGAAGCCCTTAAAAAGAGCAAGAGTTCAGTTTTACCTGGCGAAGATGCATTTAAGCTTCACGATACTTATGGTTTTCCTTTTGATCTAACCCTAGAAATGGCGCGCGAAGAGGGCCTTGAAGTTGATGAAGATGGCTTCCGCCGTTTAATGAAAGAGCAAAAGGATCGCGCGAAAGCTGACTCGAAAGCAAAAAAGAGTGGGCACACAGATCTCTCGGTCTATCGCCAAGTTGCTGATAAGAGCGGTAAATCTGAGTTCATTGGGTATTCGCACTTATCCAGTGAGTCAAAAATCAATGCGATATTAGTTGATGGCGCACTTGTCGGATCGGCCGATGCTGATCAAGAGGTAGAAATTGTTTTAGATCGCACACCGTTCTATGCAGAAGGTGGCGGGCAGTTAGCCGATGGCGGAACAATTACATTAGCTAACGGTGCAGTAATTGAGATTGATGATGTGCAAACTCCTGTTCCCGGAGTCTTTGTTCATAGAGGTCGTGTACTCAGTGGTTGCGCAGAAAACGGTTCTCACGCTGCGGCAACTATCGATATCGAACGCCGCCATGCGATTTCACGCGCACACACTGCTACACATATGGTTCATAAAGCATTCCGTGAACTTCTCGGAGAAACGGCTACGCAAGCTGGATCTGAGAACTCACCTGGGCGTTTTCGTTTTGATTTCCCGGCTACTGGCGCCGTTCCCGCATCAGTTCTCAATGATGTTGAATCACGAGTTAACACCTTGCTTTTAGATAACTTGGAAGTAACTGCCGAGGTAATGTCACAAGATGCAGCCAAGAAGCTTGGCGCAATGGCATTGTTTGGCGAGAAATATGGAGATCAAGTTCGTGTGGTGAGTGTTGGCGATTGGGCACGCGAATTATGCGGTGGTACTCACGTCTTGCGTTCAGGCCAATTAGGTGTTGTAAAACTACTCAGCGAATCTTCAATTGGAGCTGGCGTACGCCGCGTTGAAGCCCTTGTGGGTGTAGATGCTTATAAGTTCCTTGCGCGTGAACATATCCTGCTGAACTCACTGACTGAAATCATTAAAGGTGCTCGTGTTGAAGAGCTACCAGAGCGCATCAACTCTTTAATTAACTCAATGAAAGAGATTGAGAAAGAACTTGGTTCTTTGCGCTCTGCCCAGGCGATGTCTCAAGTTGGCGACATTGCTAAGACAGCAACTGTCATTAATGGAACTACAGTTATTACAGCGCTTTTAGGTGATGGTATTTCTGGCGATGACTTACGAAAAATCGCCCTCGAACTGCGTAACGGAGCAGCGAACTGCGTTGTAGCACTTGTCAGTGTTAATGATTCCAAGCCAGTTTTAGTAGTTGCGGCAAGTGATGGTGCTCGCGCCGGTGGCGTTAAAGCTGGAGCTTTGGTCAAGATCGGATCAACAGTTCTTGGCGGTGGCGGTGGCGGAAAAGATGATTTTGCCCAAGGCGGAGGAAGCGATGCTGCACAATCAATGGAGGCCTTAGCTGCCATTTCTCAAGCTCTCGTTGGATAATCACTTTATGCAAAGAGGTCGCCGAGTCGCTTTTGATTATGGCGATGTGCGAATTGGGGTTGCCGTCTGTGATCCTGACGGGATTTTAGCTACGCCGGTAGTGACGCTAAAGAGAAACGATAAAAAACTTAAAGAACACATCCTGCAAATCTTCACTGACTACGAACCCATTCATATCTACGTTGGTAAACCCTGGCATATGGATGGCCGAGAAAGTGAGTCGGCAATCAAGGCCGTTAATTTTGCCAAGATGCTCAGCGAGATTACATCGTGCCCAGTCACACTCATTGATGAGCGGTTAAGTACCGTCACTGCAACGCGCAACATGCAGGATTCAGGAGTTAAAAGTAAGGATGCGAGATCGGCAATCGATCAAGCTGCAGCGGTGGCTATATTAAATTTTGCCTTAGAGATTGACGCACAACAAGGATGAAGTTATTGAGCCATCCTTTGGCTCGGCTTGCTGCCGCTTTTGCTTGTATAGCCGTGCTTACTCTCTCTATTCATCTGCTTCGTTCACATGTATCTTCGGCGCCTGATTATGCAAGCGCGGTAATAGTTGATACGTCTGCGAAAGTGATCATAGAAATTCCAGCCGGTGCAAGTGGTTCAAAAGTCGCAGAGATACTCTTTGAAAAGGATGTTACTAAGTCAGCCCTTGCATATTTTAGAGCAGCAGTTGCTGATCCCCGCTCAGCCAAGGTTGCACCTGGTGCCCATGAGTTAAATACGAAGATTTCTGCTCGTCAAGCATTAGAACAACTACTAGATCCGGCGCGAATACCAAATCTGATTAAGATTTTCGAGGGCGGCTGGAAGAGTGAAGTGATTGATTCAATGCTCAGATATGGATTCACTAAAAATGAGATAGAGCATGCATTTACCAAAGTTGTACTTCCCCAAGGTTTCACTGATGCCGAGGGCTTACTGTTCCCAGCGCAGTATTCTTTTCCTGCAGGTACAAGCGCCTTAGAAGCCGTACAGGCGATGGTGGATCGTTTCTCACATGAGGCGACCGGACAACAACTTCTATCGGCACAAGGAAAATTAACCCCAGCTCAATTGCTGACCATTGCCTCTTTGGTTCAAGCAGAAGGTGATGCCAAGGATTTTGATAAGGTCTCAAGGGTAATTAGAAATCGTTTAGATATTTCTATGCCTTTGCAATTGGATTCCACCGTGCATTATGTGAAGAAAGTGCGCGGACAGATCTTCTTGAGCACGAATTCCACTCTTATTAAGTCGGCCTACAACACGTATAGAAAATATGGTCTACCACCGTCACCTATAGGAAATCCGGGGGCGTTGGCGATAGCCGCGGCCTTAAAACCAGCCGACGGGGATTGGCTCTTCTTTATTACAGTTGCACCTGGAGATACTCGTTTCACCAGATCAAATGATGAGTTTCTATCGTGGAAAGCTCTTTATGAGAAGAATCGAAAGGCGGGTGCGTTTAATTGATAGAGGCAGCTGTTTTAGGTTCACCGATCTGGCACTCATTGAGTCCGCTGTTGCATACCAGCGCATACAAAGAGTTAGGTGTTCTGGGCCATTATCAAGCTATTGAAGTTGGCGCTGGAGGTTTAGAGAGTTTCATGGGGCGCGTTGATCACAGGTGGACAGGTTTTTCACTGACGATGCCACTTAAAGAGGAAGCAGTTAAATTCGCCGATCACGTGGAGCCACTAGCTGCTCGAATCAATAGTGCAAATACCCTTGTTAGAGATGCTGGCACATGGAGAGCTTTGACAACTGATGTTCTTGGTTTCACCGAAGCGCTCAAAATGCATGGGGTGCAGGTTTCGGGTTCAGTTGTGATCTTAGGTGCAGGAGCTACAGCGCGAGCAGCAGCTGCTGCTTGTGATGGGTTGGCTGCAGATATCACGGTTGTCAATCGCTCATTGAATCGAATTGAGGCTATGTCAGAGAGCGTTGAGAACTCTGAACTCAATTTTGTTGATTGGTCACAGATGCATGTCCTAGAAGATGCAGATTTAGTTATTAGTACGACACCAGCCGGTGTGAGCGATGCAATCGCACTACCTAGCAAAACATCTGCCCCATTTTTCGAAGCTCTTTACAAACCATGGCCAACAGTTGCTTCCAGTGAATGGTCATTGCGAGGTGGCTTGGTAATCGATGGCTTAGATTTATTAATTCATCAGGCGATGGCACAGATTGAGATTTTTTCAGCGCGCACCTTTGATAAGGAATCCATGTATTCCTTGCTTCGAGCAGTTGGTGTAGACGCTCTCAAGTAATCCACAGCAGCGATATTTGAACTCCTAGGCTCAATTAGAGTCGCCTTGTGATCATCTTTGCCTTAGCACTTCCTATCATCATCGCAGATTGTCATAGCCGCAAAATTCCAAATATCTATCTATATTTCTATACATACGTCGGTGCAATGATTTGTGTTGTAAAAGGATTTTCAAATCTCATTCTTCTCCTACTTGTCATTGCAATTCTTGCGCTATTGCATCTTTGTGGCATGGGAATGGGTGACTCTAAGTTAATTGCTCTGATAGTAGTTTTACTGCAATTTGATGGATTCACGCAATTCTCATCTCTTCTGATCTCTATAGCATTCGTGTCAGGAGTAGAGATATCGCTATATATGGTGGTATTCAAGGTTGTTGCACGCACAATTGCGATGGCCCCGTCGATTTTTATCGGCACAGCCCTTTATTTGGCAACGCGCGCAGCCTAACTTCTGCAAGAATAGGCACATGCGTTGGTTAACTGCTGGTGAGTCACATGGTCAGGCACTGAGTGCGATCATCGAAGGCATTCCTGCCTCTGTTGAAATTACAACTGCCGATATAGATCATCATTTACAACGTCGTCGCTTGGGGTATGGGCGAGGTGCGCGTCAGAATTTTGAAGCCGATAAAGTCACGATTCTCGGGGGAGTCAGACTAGGTCTTACCCAAGGTGGTCCCATCGCAATTCAAATCGGTAACTCTGAATGGCCTAAGTGGGAAAAAGTAATGTCAGCTGATCCGGTTCCTGAGGATGAGATTAAGGATCTTGCTAGAAATGCTCCACTGACTCGTCCACGACCTGGACATGCAGATTTAGTTGGAATGCAGAAATATAATTTAGATGATGCGCGGCCCATATTAGAGCGCGCTAGCGCGCGAGAAACTGCAGCTCGAGTTGCATTAGGGGCAGTTGCGCGAAGTTTTCTAGAACAAAGTGTTGGAATAACTATCCTCTCGCATGTTTTATCAATAGGAAAAGCACGTGTTCCAGAAGGAACATCTCTACCTCTTGCCGAGGATTTATCTCGAATTGATGCCGATGTCGTACGTTGCGCCGATGCCGCTACGAGTGCCTTGATGGTGAGTGAGATTGAAAAAGCGCATGCAGATGGAGATACCTTAGGTGGGGTAGTAGAAGTTCTGGCCTTTAACATGCCTCCTGGACTTGGTTCACATGTGCATTGGGATCGCAGATTAGATGCGCGTTTAGCCGGTGCGTTGATGGGGATTCAAGCGATTAAAGGTGTTGAAGTCGGCGACGGTTTTGAAACTGCTACTCGTCGCGGTTCGGTGGCACATGATGAAATCGAAAAAGACTCCACAGGTAAAATAGTTCGACGAAGCGATCGTGCTGGCGGAACAGAGGGTGGAATGTCTAACGGTGAAATTCTACGTGTTCGCGCAGCGATGAAACCGATTTCAACTGTACCTAAGGCTTTAGATACCATCGATGTAGCCACAGGGGAGAGCGCTAAGGCGATTAATCAACGTTCAGATGTCTGCGCCGTACCGGCTGCAGGTGTTGTTGCCGAAGCTATGGTTGCACTGGTATTAGCGCAGGCGGTATTAGAGAAGTTCGGTGGTGACTCAGTAACTGAAACTCGACGCAATTTCACTAGCTACATCGCGAATTTAAATTTCAAGTAACAATGCCTAGAGTTATCTTGATCGGTCCGCCAGGATGCGGTAAATCTACTGTCGGCGCAGCGATTGCACGAAGGATTGGCAGCGATTTCATAGATACGGATTCACTCGTTGAGAAAAACTACGGTCATAAGATTTCGGATATCTTTGTTGATAAGGGTGAAGATTTCTTCCGTGAGCTAGAGTTCAAAGCCCTAGAAGATGGCCTAAATAACCCACACTGTGTTCTCTCTCTTGGTGGCGGTGCGCCGATTTCACCTAGAGCCCAAGAGCTTCTGAGAACCAAGCAGATCCCGACAATATTTTTAGATGTTTCGCTAGCCGTTGCAGCCCCTCGTGTAGGTTTCAATCGAGATAGGCCACTACTCCTAGGAAATCCACGTGCGCAGTGGCAAGGGCTATCGCAGACACGCAGACCGATTTATGAATCTTTAGCAACTACAGTGATTAAAGTTGACGCTATGTCCGTGAGCGAAATTGTTGATCAGATTGAAAAGGCGATTTGATGCATACTATCCGCGTTCATGCCGAGCATGATTATGATGTCGTAATCGGATGCGATTGGCGCCAATCACTTTCCCAGCTTCTGGCCCCTTACACAAGAGTTGCAGTTGTCTTCTCATCGGCTATGCGAGATCGCGTAAAGGATGCGCAATCACACGATAGTGAAATTCATTACTTCGAAGTGGCAGATGGTGAAAGTGCGAAAAGCTCTGCAAGTTTGCACTCTTTATGGAACTGGCTAGGAGCTGCTGGCTTTACTCGCTCTGATGTGATTGTAGGCGTAGGCGGGGGAACTATCACTGATTTAGCCGGCTTTGCTGCTGCCTCTTGGCTGCGCGGAGTTAACTGGATCGCTGTTCCAACTACTCTGGCTGGAATGGTCGATGCTGCAATTGGCGGAAAAACTGGAATTAATAGTGATTACGGTAAGAATCTCATCGGTGCATTTCACTCTCCGCAAAAGGTTCTTATTGATACTTCGTGGTTAAGCACGCTTTCAGATCGCGATTTTGCCGCGGGTTTAGCTGAGGTAATTAAGACGGGCTTCATTGCCGATGATGAGATCTTGAAAGCTATTTCGGGTAAGAAGATTACTGATATTCGCCATGATGAATCAACTGTGCTTGATCTAATAACTCGTTCTGTAGCAGTTAAGGCCCATGTCGTAGGCGGTGATTTCAAAGAGAGTTTTAATCGCGAGATACTTAACTACGGTCATACTTTGGCTCATGCCATTGAAATTGATAGTAAATATGAGTTACGCCATGGGGAGGCTGTATCGATTGGCTTAGTTTTCGCAGCTGAACTGGCCGGAGTTAAATCTTTGTTAGATACATCAATTATCGATATGCATCGCCAGATTTTGAGCCAAGCCGGACTTCCAACAACATATCCTGCAGCCAAATGGCAAAAACTCTATCCATTACTTGCTCTAGATAAGAAAGCGCGTGGCCATCAACTGCGATTTGTTGCGCTAACGGCTATTGGCCAAGTAATTCGTATCGAGGATGCAAATGAAAGCGAACTCACCAGGGCATATGAGAGAATCAGCTCATGAAGATTATGGTGATTAACGGCCCAAATTTGGCTCGTCTAGATATTCGTGACTCTTCTATTTACGGTGATCTGAACTATGCAGAGCTTCAATCTTTAATAGAAAGCGCTGCAAAGAGCGCAGGCTTTATCGCAGAGGTTAGACAGAGCAATGATGAAGCCACAATTATTGAATGGCTACATGAGGCCGCAGATGCAAAAACTCCAGTGATTATTAACCCAGCTGCATTTACACATTATTCATATGCAATTCGTGATGCCGCCGAACTATTATCGGCTCCCTTGATCGAAGTTCATTTATCAAATCCCATGGCGCGCGAGGAGTTTCGCCATACCTCAGTGATTTCAGGTGTTGCACATGGAACTATCGCTGGCTTTGGTCCCAATTCCTATGTTTTAGCGATTAATGCACTCAAAGCCCTGCTCGGCTAGGTGCGAAAAAACTAGAGATATTTGCGGGTATCCTTAACCCCTTGCCATTGACGTTCAATGGCCATCATCAATTGACTATAGATATGAGTGGGGTTTTCAATCGTGGCAACAACAGCTGATCTTAAAAATGGAATTACTCTTGATATGGATAATGCCCTCTGGACCGTTGTTGAGTTCCAGCACGTTAAGCCAGGTAAAGGTCCAGCTTTCGTTCGCACAAAGCTTAAGTCGGTTTTGACTGGAAAAGTTATTGACCGCACATTTAACTCAGGTGTCAAAATTGAAATCGCAATTCTAGAAAAGCGCGATATGCAGTATCTCTACAAAGAGGGCGATGATTTTGTATTTATGGACTCTAAGACTTATGACCAGATGACAATCTCAGCAGCAGTTGTTGGTGACATGGCCAATTACATGTTAGAAAATACGGATGCTGTTGTCGCTGTTAATGAAGGCAATCCGCTATATATTGAATTAGCTGCATCTGTGCCGTTGAAGATCACGTATACCGAACCAGGAATCCAAGGAGATCGCTCTTCTGGCGGCACCAAGCCAGCAACAGTTGAGACTGGTATTGAAATTCAAGTCCCACTATTTATCAAACAGGACGAGGTTGTCATGGTTGATACTCGCGATGGGTCATATCAAGGCCGCGCTAACTAGTGTCTGCTCGCAGTAAAGCCCGTAAGCAAGCTTTAGATCTACTTTTTGAGGCAGATATTCGCGGCACAAGTTCACTAGATACTCTCAATCTACGTGATGTTGTTGAATCAGGCCCAGATGCTCGACCTATTCGCGATTACACCCGATTGCTTGTTGTAGGCGTTAATGAGAACTCTCGAAAGATTGATGAACTGATAACAACCTATGCCCAGGGCTGGGATATGGATCGTTTACCAAATGTTGATCGCAACATATTAAGACTTGGTATCTATGAAATTCTTTGGGCCAGTGATATTCCCGACGGTGTAGCAATCGATGAAGCCCTTGATTTAGCCAAAGAGCTCTCTACCGATGAGTCAGCGGGCTATATCCACGGTGTTTTAGGGCGAATTTCATCCCTAAAGGAAAATCTCTCTATTTAACTTCGACGAGCAACTGCTTTAGCTGTAGATAGCTCACTAATTCATCGATGCTACATCCAATGGACAGTGTGAGATATTCAAAATCCTTTTCACGCAAGGAGAGAACCTCGCCGTTGAAATCCTGGCGCAGATTAATAACTCCAGCTATAAATGAGAGCAAAATCTTGTGCGTCAATGAAACATCACTGCGCTGTGATTGTGTAAATTCACGCACACGGCGCAGATCGATGATGATCGTGTTGAACGTAGTGTGTGTAGGTGAGTGGCCAGTTAAGAGATAGGCCAGCGGGATTTCATAAAAATCAGCGATCTCATGCGCCTTTTTCACAGTTAAGGCGCGATCACTGCGCTCATAGGAGCCAAGGGAGATGGCATTTATTCCCCCGCCACTTTGCACTTGAACGTCGATAAGGGTCAG
This sequence comes from uncultured Actinomycetes bacterium, assembly GCA_903904665.1. GTDB lineage: Bacteria > Actinomycetota > Actinomycetes > Nanopelagicales > Nanopelagicaceae > Planktophila. The sequence goes on from CAIVDO010000131.1 coordinate 17,902, forward strand.
GCCTCGTGAGCGGCGAATGGAGCGAAGGCGTGCTGCGATTTCATCTAATGGTGAGTTCATGGAGTCAGAGTAGGTAGAAGCGGACACACACGAAGGTAGATATCCACAGGGAGAATCTCTTGCTGCTATAGTCGGCCCCGCATCCTTTAACGACCCATCCTGCGAGGTGGGGAAGGAGATTTACATGAGCGTAGCCCTGTCCGCACAGGATATTTCACGTGCGTTGACCCGTATTTCCCATGAGATTCTTGAACGCAATCATGGTTCAACCGATATCACGATTCTCGGAATACCAACTCGTGGAGCACATTTAGCCCAACGAATTGCCTCACTTATGAGTGCAATTGAAGGCAAAGAGATCCCTTTTGGAACTCTCGATATAACTTTGTACCGCGATGATCTACGACTTCGCCCACCAAGAACAATAATGCCAACCTCAATTCCATCTATCGGCATTCAAGGTCGAGATGTAGTCCTTATCGATGATGTTCTTTACTCAGGCCGCACTATTCGCGCAGCTTTAGATGCTCTCGGTGAAGTTGGCCGTCCACGTAGCGTCCAACTTGCCGTTTTAGTTGATCGTGGACATCGACAACTGCCTATTCGCGCAGATTATGTGGGCAAGAATCTGCCAACCTCAGAGCAGCAATCAGTCAAAGTTCAGTTAACTGAAATCGATGGCGTGGATGAAGTTGTTATCGAAGGGCAGGCTAACTAATGCGCCATCTACTCTCGATTAGTGATTTAACTGCCCTAGATGCAATCTCAATCTTAGATACTGCTACCGAGTTAGCACGCATCAATGAAGGACAAGTAAAGAAACTTCCAACGTTGCGAGGGCGCACAATAGTAAATCTTTTTGCCGAAGACTCTACGCGTACCCGCATCTCTTTTGAAGCCGCTGCCAAGCGTTTATCTGCCGATGTAATCAATTTCTCTGCAAAGGGATCAAGTGTTAGCAAGGGCGAATCTTTAAAGGATACTGCGCAGACTTTGCAAGCAATGGGAGCAGATGCTGTTGTCATTCGACACTCTGCATCGGGTGCAGCGCAACGTCTAGCTGATTTGGAGTGGATGTCTGGAAGTGTGATCAATGCCGGTGATGGTACGCATGAACATCCCAGTCAAGCTCTTCTCGATGCTTTCACAATACGTAAACATTTAGGAAAAGGTGCCAGTGATTTGACTGGTTTACGCATTGCAATTGTTGGCGACGTATTGCACTCTAGAGTCGCCCGTTCAAATGTTCTTCTTTTATCCTTACTCGGCGCCGATGTTGTTTTAGTTGCCCCACCAACGTTACTTCCTGTTGGAGTCGAAAGTTGGCCCGCATCAGTGTCTTATGATTTTGATCAAGTGATACCTAATGTAGATGCGATCATGATGTTGCGTGTCCAACAAGAAAGAATGACCGATCTCTTTTTCCCTAATTCCCGTGAATACTCACGATATTTTGGTCTCAATTCAGAGCGCATGTCGCAGATGGCAAAGCATGCAATTGTTATGCACCCTGGCCCAATGAATCGTGGATTAGAGATATCAGCCGATGTTGCCGACAGTGCACGATCTGTAATCGTCGAACAGGTAACAAATGGAGTCAATGTTCGTATGGCAATTTTGTATGTCTTGCTCGCAGGTGGACCACTGGAAGTAGGTACTAATCAATGACATCTCAACGTTATTTACTCAAAGGTGGAAAAGTTCTTGGTGGCGCCGCAGCTGATATTTTGATAGTAGATGGAGTCATTGAAAATATCGCAGCGTCATTGAGCCATGAATCAGCTCGCACTATCGACATCTCAGGAAATGTTGTCCTACCTGGGTTAGTTGATCTACACACACATCTGCGCGAACCCGGACGTGAGGATTCTGAGACCGTACTAAGTGCAAGTAGAGCCGGCGCAAAAGGCGGCTTCACTGCACTATCAGCGATGGCAAACACTTCACCGGTTGCAGACACAGCCGGAGTTGTTGAACAGGTTTATCGCCTTGGTCGCGAAGCTGGATTACTAGATGTATTTCCTATTGGAGCTGTAACACAGGGGCTTAAAGGCGAACAACTCTCTGAAATTGGCGCAATGGCAGATTCAGTTGCTCGAGTTCGCGTCTTTAGTGATGATGGGAACTGCGTTTTTGATCCGCTAGTGATGCGTAGAGCTCTGGAATACATTAAGAAATTCGATGGCGTCATAGCCCAACATGCACAGGAGCCACGTTTAACTATTGGTGCGCAGATGAATGAAGGAAGCGTAAGCGCACGACTTGGACTTAAAGGTTGGCCAGCTATTGCAGAGGAAGCGATTATTGCCCGAGATGTTTTATTGGCAGATCACGTCAAATCTCGTCTTCATATCTGTCATGTGACCACAGCTGGGGGAGTCGAAATCATCCGTTGGGCTAAAGCTCGCGGAATTGCAGTTACTGCCGAAGTAACGCCTCATCACTTACTTTTGACCGACGATTTGGCTAGTTCGTATGACCCGATATTTAAGGTTAATCCTCCACTTAGAACGACAAGTGATGTCATGGCTTTGCGTGAAGCTTTGGCCGATGGAACTATCGATATCGTGGCAACAGATCATGCACCACATTCAAGTGAAACCAAAGATTGCGAATGGCAGGAAGCTTCATTTGGAATGATTGGGCTTGAGACTGCGCTTTCAATTGTCAATAAAACAATGGTTGAGAGCCATTTAATGGATTGGGCGCAAGTTGCAGATCGACTTTCAACGGCGCCGGCGCAAATTGGTAGATATGAACGCCAGGGCCAAGGAGTAATAGTTGGCGCACCAGCGAATATAACTGTGATTAATACAACGCGCAGTTGGATGGTTGATCGCGATTTGGTTCTCTCTAAGAGCCGCAATACTCCTTACCATGGCTATGAATTACCTGGCGTAGTTACCCATACATTCTTTGATGGCGCAGCAACTCTGATAGATGGAAAAGTTATAGACAAGGTGGCGATGTAGATGGCAGTTGCTTATCTTGTTCTAGATGATGGCAGAATCTTTGAAGGGCGCTCATGGGGAGCCACAGGTCGTACATGTGGTGAAGCTGTATTTCAAACTGGAATGACGGGCTACCAAGAGACTCTGACCGACCCTTCATATCATAAGCAGGTAGTTGTGATGACTGCGCCCCATATCGGGAACACTGGGGTTAATACTGCCGATAATGAATCCTCCAAAATTTGGGTAGCTGGGTATGTTGTACGAAATCCTTCTTCGTTAACTTCAAACTGGCGTGCAGAAAATGATCTGGAATCTGAGTTGATTAAACAAGAGATCATTGGAATTCAAAGCGTTGATACCAGGGCTATCACACGTCATTTACGTGATCGAGGTTCAATGCGTGTTGGCATATTTTCAGATCTTGAACTTTCGAGAGAGGAGATGGTCGTAGAAGTACGCAAATCCGCCCAGATGTCTGGTGCTTATCTTGTTGCCGATGTTTCGACTGCCAAAAAATATGTTGTACCTGCTATAGGTAAGAAACGTTTTGTTGTTGCCGCCCTTGATCTAGGAATTAAAGCAGCCACTCCGCGAATGCTTTCAGAGCGTGGCGTAGAAGTGCATGTCATGCCGTACAACTCAACTGTGGAAGATATCAACTCAATTAATCCAGATGGCGTATTTCTATCTAATGGACCAGGTGATCCAGCCACAATGACCCAGACGATTGAATTAGTCCGCATGATCTTAGCTGCGCAGATTCCAATCTTTGGTATTTGCTTTGGACATCAAATTCTTGGCCGCGCACTAGGTTTTGAAACCTACAAATTGCAGTTCGGACATCGTGGTATTAACCAACCAGTAATCGATAAGAACACTCAAAAAGTTGAGATCACTGCGCACAACCATGGTTTTGCTGTGAAAGCGCCCACCGATGCACAGTTCACAACTGTCTATGGTCCTGGCGAGGTTACACACGTGAGTCTTAATGATGGGGTCGTTGAAGGATTACAACTTCTCGATGCGCCTGCTTTTTCAGTGCAGTACCACCCAGAAGCAGCAGCTGGACCACATGATGCGGCATATCTTTTCGATCGCTTCGTTGATTTAATGGCAAAGAAGGTGAACGCTTAATGCCACTAGATCCATCCATTAAGAGTGTATTAGTAATTGGTAGCGGACCAATTGTCATTGGCCAAGCCTGCGAATTTGATTACTCTGGAACGCAAGCATGTCGTGTTCTTCGTGCTGAGGGAATTCGAGTCATCCTTGTGAATTCAAATCCTGCAACGATCATGACCGATCCTGAATTTGCAGATGCAACTTACGTTGAGCCAATTACCCCTGAAATTATTGAGCGAATCATTGCTCTAGAAAAACCAGATGCCGTCTTAGCTACTTTAGGCGGTCAGACTGCGCTCAATGCCGCTATCGGTTTATATGAACGTGGCACTCTTGCTAAATATGGAGTTGCTTTGATTGGCGCCGATGTTGATGCAATCCAGCGTGGTGAAAATCGTGAACTTTTCAGGGCTATCGTAGAAAAGGTCGGGGGAGAGTCAGCTAAATCTATTATCTGTCACACGATGGATGAAATCTTCACTGCAGTACTGACTTTAAACTATCCAGTAGTTGTACGTCCTTCATTTACGATGGGTGGCCTCGGTTCAGGCATTGCATTTAATGAAGAAGAGTTGCGACAGATCGCTGGAGCGGGTCTGCGACACAGTCCAACTTCAGAAGTTTTGCTAGAGGAATCAATACTGGGCTGGAAAGAGTACGAACTAGAAGTGATGCGCGATCGCAAAGACAACGTTGTGATCGTGTGCAGCATCGAGAATCTAGATCCAATGGGAGTACACACAGGCGATTCAATCACCGTCGCCCCTGCAATGACACTCACTGATGTCGAGTATCAAAAACTGCGCGATCTATCGATGGATATTATCCGTGAGGTTGGTGTCGATACAGGTGGGTGCAATATTCAATTTGCAGTAAATCCACACAATGGTCGCATCATTGTTATTGAGATGAATCCTCGGGTTTCGCGCTCATCTGCTTTAGCATCGAAGGCCACTGGATTTCCTATCGCGAAAATCGCTACCAAGCTTGCTATCGGTTACACATTAGATGAAATTCAAAATGACATCACGAAAGTAACGCCGGCCTCCTTTGAACCAACTCTTGACTACGTGGTAGTTAAAGTTCCACGTTTTGCCTTTGAAAAGTTTGCCGATGCCGATCCACGCTTGACCACCACGATGAAGAGTGTTGGTGAGGCTATGGCCATTGGTCGCTCGTTCTCAGAAGCTCTGATGAAGGCGCTTCGTTCGCTAGAGCGCAAGGAAGCTATTTTCACATGGCATGAGATTTCTGCACAAGAAAAGGCCAATCTCCTAGTTTCGATGAAGATTCCAACTGAATATCGTTTGCAGCAAGTTCAGAAAGCTATGTGGGCAGGGGCTTCTATAGAAGAAGTTTTCGAGTCAACAAAGATTGATCCTTGGTACCTACGTCAGATTCAGATAATCAATGAGCAGGCTCTGGCTATTTCACAGTGGGGTGAACTAACTGGCGAACTTCTTAAAGAGGCTAAGTCCAACGGTTTCTCCGATAGTCAGATCGGCGCACTTCGTGGCTTAACTGAGGAAGAAATACGTAGAGATCGCCATCACTTAGGAATTCGCCCTGTTTATAAGACAGTTGATACATGCGCAGCTGAGTTTGAAGCCTTCACCCCTTATCACTACTCAAGTTATGAGGAAGAGAGTGAAGTTCGCCCGCGTACAACTCCTGCTGTAATTATTCTTGGAAGTGGACCTAACCGTATTGGCCAAGGTATTGAGTTTGACTACTCATGTGTGCATGCTTCATTTGTTTTGCGTGAAGCAGGTTTTGAAACGATCATGATCAACTGCAATCCTGAAACAGTTTCTACTGACTACGACACCAGTAATAGATTGTATTTTGAGCCTTTAACTTTAGAAGATGTCATCGAAGTTGTTCACGCTGAAACTCAAGCTGGACCTGTTCTTGGAGTTATTACCCAACTTGGCGGACAAACTCCTTTAGGTCTTGCGGCAGGTTTAAAGCAGGCCGGCATAACTATTTTGGGTACTAGTCCTGATGCAATCAATTTGGCTGAAGAGCGCGGAGCTTTCGGCGACATGCTTGCACAGCAAAAACTCACGGCTCCAGAGTTTGGAATGGCCTCATCACAGTTAGAGGCAATCACAATTGCCAGACGAATCGGTTATCCCGTATTGGTCCGTCCATCCTTTGTTCTTGGTGGACGGGGTATGGAGATTGTTTATGACGACAACTCATTAGCCGGCTTCATCACACGCGCAACTGATATCACGCCAGATCATCCGGTGTTAGTAGATAGATTTTTAGATAGCGCTATCGAGATTGATGTTGATGCCCTCTTTGATGGTGAAGAACTCTTTCTTGGCGGCGTAATGGAACATATCGAAGAGGCTGGTATTCACAGTGGTGATAGCGCATGTGTTCTGCCATCTATGACTGTGACACCCGATCAATTACTTGAAATACGCCAAGCAACAGAGAAGATTGCCCGCGGGGTAGGCGTAAGAGGACTCATCAATATTCAATTTGCGATAGCTGATAGCAAACTCTATGTACTCGAAGCTAATCCGCGTGCTTCACGAACTGTTCCATTTGTTAGTAAGGCCACAGGTGTCCCACTAGCTAAAGCTGCCGCTCGAATATCTGTTGGGGCAACAATTGCCCAACTTCGCCAGGAGCAGCTTTTACCAACAACTGGAGATGGCCTAGCCAAGGCCATATCTGTCAAAGAGGCCGTACTGCCATGGAATCGTTTCCGCAGAAGTGATGGGCGAGGTGTAGATGCAGTCCTTGGTCCAGAGATGCGCTCAACTGGTGAGGTTATGGGAATTTCGCCCTCCTTTGGTGAGAGCTATGCCAAGAGCCAAATCGCAGCTTTTGGTCCATTGCCAAAATCAGGAACTGTTTTCATCTCACTTGCCGATAAAGATAAAGATTCAGGTATTGACGCCGCCCTTGGACTTCAACACTGTGGCTTTAGAATCTTAGCCACGGAGGGAACAGGGGCGTTTTTAAATAGCCATGGCGTAACGTGCGTGATTGTGCGTAAGAACTCTGAGGGTACTGGTCCGATGGGCGAGCCAACTATCGTTGAGATTATTAACTCCGGTGATATTGATCTAGTAATCAATACACCTGTGGGCCGTGGAACGCGTCAAGATGGTTGGTTGATTCGTACCGCTGCAGTGCAACGTTCTATCCCAATTATTACAACAACTGCTGGCTTTGATGCCGCAGTTGAAGGTATTCGTTTTTTGCAGAGCAATGAGCTTTCCATTAAATCTCTTCAAAAGTGGTTGGTTTAGTAATGGCCACGCTTAATAAAAATGCCGCACAAGTGCGAGCTCCAATTGTTAGCAATAAGCGCGTTGGGCAATATCACCAATTGATTATTAACATTGGCGAACTAGCTGGTGTGTGTAAGCCAGGAAATTTTGTGGCAATTAATGTGGGCGGCGAGAATTCGCGCATGGTGCTGCGAAGAGCCTTTGCGATTTCACGTGTCTCGACCAATTCAATTTCTGGCGGCACTATGGAGTTAATTGTCGCTCCACATGGCCAAGGTAGTAGGTGGTTATGTTCACAAGGTGAGGGTGCAATGCTCGACATCGTTGTTCCACTAGGAAGTGCTTTTGGGATCCCAACCGAAGCGGTGCAAGTACTACTTGTAGGTGGAGGATATGGATCGGCTCCACTATTTGGGCTAGCTGAAGTGTTGAACGCTAAAGGCTGTCGCGTGGATATGTTGTTGGGAGCCAGTACCGCCTCCAAAATATATGCACCCATGGAGGGTAAACGATCAGTTAACTCACTACGCATATACACCGAAGATGGATCAATGGGCCAAAGTGGGCGAGTCACTGAACCCATTCGCGCATTGATTGAAGATCTCAATATCGCTGTTATTTATTCTTGCGGGCCTATGGCGATGCTCTCTGCTATCGATGAGATTACCCGAGGCACACATGTAGTACATCAATGCGCAGTTGAAGAGTCGATGGCTTGTGGAATTGGTATCTGCATGACTTGCGTCTTACCTGTTGCAGATGAAGCAGGTAATGTTTCGATGGTGCGCTCGTGTATTGATGGGCCAGTTATGGATGGTTCCTTTGTGCAGTGGGATAAAGTCGGTAAAACGCTATGAGCGCTTTGGATTTTTCAACAACACTGGGCAATGCCTGGTTTCCGGCACCGACTTTCACCGCGAGTGGGTGTGCAAGTTCTGGACGTGAATTGGCTCAATTCTTTGATCTTCGCACTATGGGCGGTGTTGTCACAAAGTCGGTGATGATGAAGGCGCGTACGGGTCGACCAACACCACGTATGGCTGAAACTGCAAGTGGAATGCTCAACTCCATTGGTTTGCAAGGCCCGGGTATTGATGCCTTTCTAGCCAAAGATGTTCCATATTTAATTGAACAAAAAGCACGGATAGTCGTATCTATTGCAGGTGAGACTGTTGAGGAGTACTCAACTCTTGCTCGCAAACTTCGATCTGTCTCTGGAATAAGTGCCCTTGAAGTAAATATCTCTTGTCCTAATGTAGAAAATCGCGGTTTAGTTTTCGCTTGTGATCCTGAAGCATCTCGGCGAGTAATTGACGGCGTGCGTCGTACCATCGGTGGTGAATTACCAATAATTGCAAAACTCTCACCTGATGTGACAGATCTTGTATCTATTGCCCGAGGTGTTGTTGAGGCCGGAGCCGATGGACTTGCTTTGATTAATACCGTTCTAGGTATGGTGATTAATCTAGATACCATGCGACCTCATTTAGGTGGCAAAACCGGTGGACTATCTGGCCCTGCGATAAAGCCAATCGCTGTGCGTGCCGTTTACCAAGTCCATGCTGCCATGCCGCAGGTTCCAATTCTTGGAATGGGTGGAATATCTAACGGACGCGATGCACTTGAAATGATCGCAGCTGGCGCAAGTGGAATTTCTGTTGGAACAGCAAGTTTTGGAAATCCAACTGCAATCATGTCGATTCAAAATGAGTTGAAAGATTTATTGATCGAAAAGGGTTTCACTTCACTTCGCCAAGCAATTGGCTATGCACACAGACCAGAGAGTGAGTAGTCCATGGATAAAGCTGCTCCTATTGTTCTTGCTGTAGATACTAATGATTTAGAGATTGCTAAAGCATGGGTGAGCGCAACCGATGGCGTTATCTCTGTTGTGAAATTAGGTCTTGAGTTCTATTTGAACTTTGGAAATGATGGTATTAAGGCGATTGCAGATAGCGCTTCAACAGAGATTTTCTTAGATCTTAAATTGCATGACATTCCACATACAGTCGCTGGCGCAGCAAGAGCAGTCTCTTACTTGCGACCAAAATATCTCACCGTTCATGCCTCAGGTGGCAGCGCCATGGTGAGGGCAGCAGTGGATGCAATGCCCTCTACCCAGATAACTGGTGTCACAGTCTTGACTTCATTGTCAGAAAAGGATGTTGATGCGATCGGATTTAGATCTCATGCTTTGGATTCAGCAGTTGGATTGGCAAAGATTGCAATCTCTGGGGGAGCGCGTGCAATTGTTTGTTCCCCACTTGAAATTTTAGCGATACGAGAAGTTATTGGGGATGAAGTAACGATCATTACACCGGGAGTTCGTCCTAGCGACTCGCCATCAGGAGATGATCAAGCCAGAACTATGACGCCTCGCGAGGCAATTGATAGAGGCGCCAATTTAGTTGTAATTGGACGTCCCATAACCCAATCTTTCGTCAATGGGGCCCAAGCAATGCGTGAGCGGGCCATTGAGATAGCTGGGCACATTCTCAACTAGCAACATATGCGGCTAGATTTAGCACATGGGTGCACCTCCGCAATTAACTCCAGAGCAACGTAGCGCCGCCCTTGCCAAAGCAGCCCAATCCCGCAAACGAAGAGCAGAGATTAAATCGAGAATTAAAAGCGGCGATTTTTCTATCGATGCAGTTTTGGAGCTATCAAACTCCGACGAAGCGATTGCAAAGATGCGCGTGCGAGAGTTATTAGAGGCGCTTTCAGGGGTTGGAAAAATCAGAGCGCAGGCCCTCATGGAGAGGTTAAATATCTCTGCAACACGTAGAATTGGCGGTCTTGGCCGACATCAAATTAAGGAACTGCGTAACGAATTTATGAAGACAACGCATGCCATTCGACCTGGCAAATTAATAGTTTTGTCCGGTCCCGGTGGAGTTGGAAAAAGCACAGTGGCTGCCCTTCTTCGCAAGTCGGGAGATTTCTGGGTCAGTGTCTCAGCAACTACAAGGGCACCACGTGCAAATGAACTCAATGGCATTGATTACTTCTTTATCTCTGTCGATGAATTTGAGCGAAGAGTGAAAGCCGATGAGTTTCTAGAGTGGGCACAGTTTGCAGGCAACCGTTATGGCACTCCCAGTATGGAAGTTGAGGATGCATTACTTCGTGGTGAAAATGTCTTACTTGAAATTGAGATTGATGGTGCTAAGCAAGTCAAAGCCCATCTTCCTCAAGCGATTTTGGTTTTCTTAGAGCCACCATCATGGGAGGAGTTAGTAGCCCGGCTGGAAGGACGCGGGACCGATGATCCAGAGCGCAGGGCTCATCGCTTGCAACTGGCCCAAGAAGAGCTTGCCGCAGCCTCATTTTTCGACCATGTCATCGTTAATGACTCGGTCGAGCGAGTTGTTTCTCAACTGGTATCATTTGCCTCTTGAGTCCGCATACGGATTCTAAAAGCCACACTAGATCGAAGCGGGGTATAAACATGGATGGCATCACAAATCCACCGATTGATGAACTTTTAGATAAGGCCGGCTCTAAGTACAGCCTTGTTTTGTATGCAGCCAAGCGTGCTCGTCAGATCAATGCATATTATTCACAACTAGGTGAAGGTCTCCTTGAATACGTAGGACCACTAGTTGAAACACATGTTCATGAGAAGCCACTATCTATCGCACTTCGCGAGATTAATGACGGCCTGCTCACGATTGAAAATCTAGAACCAACCGCTTAAATCCTATTTACATGAAGGCCACTAAGCGCGAGGTTATTCTCGGTATTGGTGGAGGAATTGCGGCGTATAAATCAGCTGATTTACTGCGTCGCCTCCAAGATAACGGGTATCTGGTAACGGTTGTTCCAACTCCCAGTTCATTAAATTTTGTTGGAGCAGCGACATGGCAAGCCCTTTCCGGCCGGCCCGTTACAACGCAAGTGTGGGAAAAAGTCGAGGACGTACGACATATCTCTTTAGCTAAGCAGGCAGATTATTTCATTATCGCCCCTGCAACTGCCGATTTGATTGCACGCCTTGCAGCTGGTCGGGCCGATGATCTTCTCACCAATCTAGTTTTAGCTAGTGATGTCCCCAAGATGATTGTCCCGGCAATGCATCCATCGATGTGGCTAGATGCTGCCACTGTTGCAAATGTTTCAACACTTCGCGCTCGAGGTTTTATTGTCATGGAGCCCGAGGTAGGCAGACTTACTGGCTCCGATAGTGGACAAGGGCGTTTTCCAGAAACTGCGGCGATTATCAAGAGTTTTTTATCCATGACAGGCCGCCACCAAGATCTCATTGGCACAACAGTGATCGTTACAGCAGGTGGAACCCGTGAAGCTATCGATCCAGTGCGCTTTATTGGCAACCGCTCATCAGGTAAACAAGGGATTGCAGTAGCTAAGGCTGCAGCATCTCGAGGAGCAGATGTTCATCTGATCGCTGCCAACGTTGATATCGATACGCTACCCGGAGTTTCAATTACCCATGTAGAAAATGCCCAGCAGATGTTAGAGGCGTTGCTTGAGTCCTTCAAGGATTGCGATATCTTGGTGATGAGCGCGGCCGTGGCCGATGCACGACCAAAGACAAGAGCGTTAGAGAAGATTAAGAAAGCTATGTTCACTTCGATCGAACTTGAAGAGAACCCCGATATCTTGGCAACACTTAACGCAACTAAGGATAGGCAAATCGTTGTGGGCTTTGCTGCAGAGACAAGCGAACTACTTGCATCTGCGCAGAACAAACTTGTTAAAAAGGCTTTAGATATGATCTATGTAAATGACGTCTCCGGCGGAGCTATTTTTGGACACGATGAGACTGCTGGTACGATTGTGCTTCGTAACGGGGATTTAATCCCAGTTCCACATCAATCTAAAGACACGCTGGCCGATCTTCTCCTGGATTACGCCCTCAAGCAGTTAGGTTAGGACAATGTCACAACGCCTCTTCACCTCAGAATCAGTAACCGAAGGACACCCAGACAAGATTGCAGATGCGATCTCAGATGCAGTCCTTGACTCCCTGCTTACACAGGATAAGAAATCACGTGTAGCCGTTGAAACACTCATTACAACGGGACAAGTCCATGTTGCTGGTGAAGTTACAACTGATGGATATGCCGATGTCATGGGAATTGTTAGAGACACTGTCTTAAACATTGGTTATGACTCATCTGAAAAAGGTTTTGATGGAAACAGTTGCGGTGTTTCAATCTCCATTGGACAGCAATCTCAAGATATTGCTCAAGGTGTCGATGATGCTTACGAGCACCGCGTAGGTTCACAAGTTGACCCACTAGATTTACAAGGCGCCGGAGATCAAGGATTGATGTTTGGATATGCCTGCGATGATACAAAAGAGCTTATGCCGCTACCTATTTGGTTAGCACACGCACTTGCTCAACAGCTCACAAAGGTACGAAAGTCGGGCTTGCTTCCTTACCTACGTCCTGATGGAAAGACTCAAGTCACTATTGAATATGACGGCGATCGCGCAGTTGCGCTCAATACCGTTGTTATCTCGAGCCAGCATGCAGAAGAAGTCGATGTAGTAAAGGTTTTAACACCAGAGGTAATTAAGCATGTTATCGATCCAATCCTTGCAACCATTGATCTGCCCCGCAAAGATCTTCGTACCCTCATCAACCCAACGGGACGCTTTGTTATTGGTGGACCAATGGGAGATGCTGGTTTAACTGGCCGCAAAATTATCGTAGATACATATGGCGGAATGGCTCGACATGGCGGGGGAGCTTTCAGCGGAAAAGATCCATCTAAGGTAGATCGCTCTGCTGCTTATGCAATGCGTTGGGTTGCTAAGAATGTTGTTGCTGCAGGCCTTGCTCGTCGCTGTGAAGTGCAAGTTGCCTATGCAATTGGTAAGGCGCAACCTGTTGGCGTCTTTGTCGAAACCTTTGGAACAGAAAGCGTTCCAGTGTCAAAGATTCAAGATGCAGTTATAGCAACATTTGATCTTCGTCCAGCAGCGATTATTCGCGACCTAGATTTATTGCGCCCTATCTATTCATTGACCAGCGCTTATGGCCACTTTGGTCGTGAACTTGCGCAGTTTGCTTGGGAGCGCACTAACCGCGTTACTGAGCTACAAAACGCAATTAAATAACTACGGTGGCAACGCCACGGCTCTTCAAACTTAAATCCCAGGTAGCGGCTGCGCCAACTGGTCCACTAGCTGGCGAGTTATCTTACGCACGAGTGTGGGTAGACACGGGTGTATTTCATCTAGATACGCCCTTTGATTACCAGGTTCCAGAAGATATCGCCGATGAAGTAAAAGTTGGAGTAAGAGTTCAGGTAGCTTTTGGACAGCGACAGGTCGAGGGTTTAGTCATAGAGCGAGTTCAAAGCGCACAAGCGCGAAGTAAATTCAAAGCTATAACTAAGGTTTTATCACCTCATTCAGTTGCCACGATTGGATCCCTACAACTGATTGAAGCCGTTGCCAATAGGTGGGCCAGTAATCCCTGGGAGATTATCAAAAACGCAATACCGGCAAGGGTGGCCAGCGTAGACAAAGGCTTTTTGCGCCAGGATGTTCTCTCCAATAGAGCCAATGCAACTGCCACTATTAGTTATGTAGCACTAGAGCCATACGTGGATCCATGTATAAAGATCGTTGATTTAGCCATTGAAGCGGTAAAAAAAGCTAGCGTTCTAATCATCGCTCCAGATGAGGCAGATATAGAGCTCCTTGATGAAATTCTGGCAAGCAAGGGCGTCAATGCTCTTCGTATAGATAGTGCAATAGCGCGCTCAGAAAGATATGCCGCCTTTCTCACGTTAATGCGCACCGATAATCAGATCGTTCTTGGAGCGCGCAATGCAATTTTCGCCCCTCTTCCTCTTGGCTCAACGATAATCGTTGTCAAAGAGTCTTCGCCCTCTTTCTATGAAGTTCGCAATCCGGGCTGGAACGTGCGCGATATTGCGCTCATGCGAACTGACATAGATCGTGCATCCGTTGTGTTCACTGGTTACGTACCTTCTTTAGATGTTGCAGCGCTCATAGAGGCCAAAAAGATAAAATATATAAATACCAACGCAAAGATCGCCGTTAAGAGCTTCTCCTCCGAGGATTCATCACTGCTACCTGGTCGAATCTTCGCCGATATTCGCAGCGGCCTTAAAGATGGAGCAGTGCTATTTGTTCTACCTCGCAAAGGTTATGCCAATGGAATTCTATGTGCACACTGTAAAAACACTGCTCTATGTCCGTGTGGTGGCCCTTTGCATCTCATTAATAAAGATGCCCAACCTAATTGTAGAATCTGTGGAGCAATTTCCAACGATTGGTCCTGCAGCTACTGTAAACGCGATAAGAAATATATTGTCTCTCGCGGAATCGATAGAGCAGCCGAAGAGATCTCTAAAGCATTTCCAAGCTATCCGATTATTCTCTCCTTTGGTGATGTAATAAAAAAACGTGTTGAGGCAAAACGCTCGATCATCCTGAGTACACCTGGGGCTGCTCCTCACGTTCAAGGCGGATATAGCGCAGTTGTGATACTTGAAGGTATGTCATATTTCAATCACGATGATCTTCGCGCTAATGAAAGAGCAAGTGAACTATTCTTTGAAACCGTTGCAATGTTAAAACCCGGGGGAGTTGCTCTACTTTCAATAGATGGTTCGCACCCTATTGTTTCAAGCTTGATTCGTTGGAATCCAGTGACTATAGTGAAACGCGAGTTAGCCCAGCGAAGTGAGATTTCTTTTCCACCATCTGTTGATAGCGCCGTTCTTACTATTCCAACTGCGCAAGCAAGTGCACTGGCAATTGGAATCAACAAGGCGGTAGAGGATTTACGCTTACCTGCCAATACACGTGTTTTGGGACCTACGAAGGTAGATGCAACCACTAGCAAGATAGTGATTTTATCTTCTGCAGATTCTAGAAATACTGTCACGGGTTTTCTGCATGAATTGATGCGACGACGTAGTATCGCCAAGAAAGCTGATTCCACCCTTAGAATAAATCCTTATTCGCTTTAATTTTTTTGATAGACTGCCTCTATGTCAATTCAAGAGATTCGCTTATTCGGAGATCCGGTGTTGTTAACACCTGCATCTGCGGTTGTGGACTTTGATAAAGAGTTGCGCAATTTAGTGAAAGATTTAACCGACACCATGCTAGAAGCACCGGGTGCTGGGTTGGCAGCTCCTCAGATAGGAGTGCCCTTAAGAGTCTTTACTTGGCATGTCGATGATGTATTAGGTCATCTCATTAACCCCGTTTTAACTTTAGGCGATGAAATACAAGATGGAGAAGAGGGATGCTTATCTTTTCCTGAGATGCGTTATGAAACCAAACGCGCACTGCAAGTGCGTGCACGTGGCTTTAATATGTTTGGAGAGCCTGTAGTCATAGAAGGAACAGAGTTTCTTGCTCGAGCACTACAGCATGAAACTGACCACCTTGATGGCATCCTATTCATTGATCGTCTATCTCCCGAGGAACGCAAGTTGGCTATGAAAGAGATTCGTGAGTCAGATTGGTTTAATGCACAATCGCAGTTAGGTAAAAATCCCACTATCAAAACCTCGCCACACTCATTATTTGGAAGGAATACTTAATGCGCATTGGAGTCGCCGCTACTCCTGATGTCGCACTACCAACGTTGGATTGGTTACTTGCTTCTAAACATGAATTACTGCGAGTTATTACCCAACCAGATCGTCCATCTGGACGTGGACAGGCAATAAAGGCCTCGTTGGTGAGTCAGTGGGCCAATCAACATGGCGTTGAACTAGTAAAACCCCTAGCGATCGAGGAGTTAAATGGCGCGTTAGCGGATTTAGATTTACTCATCACAATCGGTTTTGGCCGTTTACTACCTGAGCAAACTTTCTCAATTCCAACTTTCGGTGCGATCAATCTACATTTTTCACTTCTTCCACATTATCGCGGGGCAGCCCCCGTGCAAAGAGCGATCGAAGCTGGAGAAATACGTAGCGGTGTTACCGTCTTCAAATTAGATTCCGGCATGGATACTGGTCCGATCTATAGCTCTCACTCCGTTGATATTGATCAAAGCGATAGAAGTTTCGAGTTACTTCAACGGCTATCTCAAATCGGCGTGGTCGCGATCTGCCAGGCGTTAGATTCAATTGAGGCCGCAATTGCGCCAGTTGCACAAGCAGGCACATCGTCAAGGGCGATGAAGATAAGCAAGGAAGAAGCGCAGATAAATTGGAACTCACCTTCACATATTATCGTCAACAAAATCCGTGGCTTTTATCCTCAACCATGTGCATGGACAGTATTTAGAGGAGCGCCACTAAAGATTGCACAATCAAAAATATCGCAGGAAACATTAGCTTTAGCACCAGGTGAACTGCGAGTTTTTAACGCTAAAGTTTTGATCGGTACAAGTGATCTTCCACTAGATCTCGAACTAGTAATACCAGCGGGCAAAAGCGAGATGAATGCTGTGGATTGGTCACGCGGAGCACGTTTTGCAGACGGGGAACGCTGTGGTTGAAGCGCGCCGCAACAGCTTCAAATCTCCAAAGCCTGATGCCCCACGGTTATTAGCCTTTGATTTAATAGCCGAAGTTAACCGCAATGATGGATATTCAAATTTGCTTGTACCGGCAGCTCTTAATGCATCTTCATTGGAAGAGCGAGATCGCAATTTAGTGACAGAACTTGTATATGGAACTCTACGTATGCAAGGTAAGCATGACTGGGTCTTGGCTCAAATCTCAGATCGTCCGTGGATTGAAGTCGACCCGGGAATAGTTGACGTTGCCCGCTTAGGAGTCCATCAAATTCATGAACTGCGTATTCCTGATCACGCCGCTGTATCTGCAACAGTGGAGGTTGCACGTAAGCGGCTGGGTGAGTCGAAAGCTAGTTTTGTAAATGCACTTTTGAGATCAGTAACGCGCAAGAGCTATGAGGATTGGTTTGCACCACTGAGTCAGATATCAGATAACGTCGAGAGATTATCCATTCAATATTCACATCCAGAGTGGATTATCTCGGCTTACTTTGATCTACTCAAAGATTGGCAGATGGTTGAGGCCGAGCTAACGACAAACAATATTCCAGCTCTACCAACTCTTGTTGCCTGGCCCGGGTATTCAACACAGGCCGATCTTGTTGCGCTAGGAGCCCAACCAACGATTTATTCTGCGTTGGGTGGGCGACTGAAAGCAAATCCAGGAAACTTAGATCTTATTAAGCATCGTTTAGCTGGAGTTCAAGATGAGGGCTCGCAGTTAGTAGCTAGCGTCTTTGCATCAGCGGCGGCGGGTAGTTCATGGCTAGATTTGTGCGCAGGTCCTGGAGGCAAGGCTGCACTCTTATCAAGCATCGCTAAAGAGAGAGATATTGCATTTACAGCAAATGAGTTCTCAACCCCACGAGCAGATTTGGTAAAGAAAGTTGTACATGGTGCCAGGGTGTGGTGTGGCGATGGTCGTGAGGTTGCCTCACGTGGAGAGAGCTTTGATGCCGTTCTAGTTGATGCGCCATGCACAGGTCTTGGAGCGTTGCGCCGTCGCCCTGAAGTGAGGTGGAGACGCACTCTCTCCGACCTACGAGAACTAACGCTATTGCAGCGCGAACTCATTGATGGTGCGGCATCGGTTATGAACTCTGGCGCTATTTTGGGTTATGCAACATGTTCTCCTCATCTAGCTGAAACAACGGTGCAGGTTCTCGATATTGTTAAAAAACACCCTGAGTTAGAGCAGATTGATGTTTCTGATTATCTGCCTTCACACTTGCACGATGCTGTGCGTTCGAAATCGATGTCGTTATGGACCCATAAACATGGCACAGATGCGATGTTTTTAGCCCTATTTCGTAAAAAGTAGAGCGCCAGGAGTTAGGCTAAAGTTATGAAGCGAGAGATACGGATTACACCCAGCATTTTAAATGCTGATTTAAATAACCTTGATACCGAAATCGCCAAGATAGCAAACGTGTCAGATTTAATTCATTTAGATGTAATGGACAATCTCTTTGTTCCAAACTTCACCTTTGACTTTGAGAGCGCAACCTCCATTATCAAAAATTGCCCGATAGATGTAGATGCCCATCTAATGGTTGCAGAGGTAGATTCCATTGCTCCCATGTATGCCCAAGCTGGTTGTGCAAGTGTGACGATTCATGCAGAGGCTACGAAGGAGATTGCTAATACGTTGAGGTCTATACGCAACGAAGGTGCTCGTGCTGGTTTAGCGATTAAACCAAATACTGCAATCGAGGAGTACGAACAGTTCAGCGATCTCGTTGATATGTTTCTCATCATGACTGTTGAACCAGGCTTTGGTGGTCAAAAATTTATGGCGAACATGATGGATAAAGTCCGCACAACCCGGTCATTTATTGGTGATCGTCCTATCTGGCTACAGGTTGATGGCGGTATCTCACTTGAAACAATAGAAATGGCGATGGAGGCCGGGGCCGATACCTTTGTTGCAGGAAGTGCCGTCTTTAAGGCACAAGATCCCGCCGCAATGGTTACTTCATTGCGCCAACTGGCCATGGGTGTGGCAAACTAGCCTCACGTTGTTCCGGGGGTCGGTGTAATTCCGAACCGGCGGTAAAGTCCGCGACCCGATCACATCCAGTGATCGGTTGATTTGGTGTAAATCCAAAACCGACAGTTAAAGTCTGGATAAAGGGACAGGGGTTTCGGTGTGCATTGTGCATGCCGTTATTCCTCGTTGCTTCCTGGAGCTTTTCTACTAGGAAGGATCAACAGTGTCAGTTATTACATGGTTTTTTGAAAGTAGCCTTCATTTTGGCAGTAAATCAATTGCTGTACGCGAAATCATCGGCGGAGTTCTAGGTCTCACTAGCGCTATTTTGGGCATGAGACGCAAAGTTCTAGCATGGCCGATAGGAATCTTGGGCGATGCCTTACTTTTCACAGTTTTCCTCGGAGCAGTCTTTGCTTACGCAGATCAGCCCTCAGGTAATTTCTATGGCCAGGCCAGTCGCAACTTACTACTCATCATTGTCAGTGTGTATGGATGGATACGTTGGACAAACCACTCTCGCGCCAATGGATTAGAGCAACCAGCTGTAAATCCACGATGGACAACAATGAAAGAAAAACAAGTTCTAGTACCGATTATCGTTCTCTTCTTCTTCCTCTCTATGCAGATATTTAAAGGATTAGGGGAGTCAGGTAGCTGGTTGTTGGTAGATACATGGATATTTACTGGCACAGCCCTTGCCACCTATGGCATGAGCCGAGGCTACGTTGAGTTCTGGTTGGTGTGGATCGCTGTTGACTTAGTGGGAGTTCCCTTTGCATTCAAAAATGGCTACTACCCAACGGGTACGCTCTATGCAATCTATCTACCCTTTGTTATTTGGGGATTTATCTCTTGGCTTCGTATTTCTAAGCAAGAGAAATTGGCAACATCGAAGTAACTGGGTCTAGTAAAGTTAAGGTATGAAAACCTTTGAATCCCTCTGGGCCGAGTTAAGCGATAAGGCTGTGCAGCGACCGCAGGGTTCTGGAACTGTGGCTGCCCTAGATTCTGGCGTACATTCCATAGGTAAGAAGATCTTGGAAGAGGCCGGCGAAGTCTGGCTAGCTGCTGAACACGAGAGTGATCAAGCCTTAGCGCAAGAAATTAGTCAACTGCTGTATCACGTCCAGACATTGATGTTAGTACGTGGACTTTCTCTTGATGATGTTTATACCTACCTGTAAATGAATCGAGTTTGATCATGTTGCGAATTGCAGTCCCCAATAAAGGCTCATTAGCCGAAGAGTCTATAGAAGTATTAAAAGAGGCAGGGTATCGTCAACGCAGCGATAGTCGCGATCTAGTACTCATTGATAATGACAATAGCGTCGAGTTCTATTATCTTCGCCCTCGTGATATCGCAATCTATGTAGGTTCTGGAGAGTTAGAAGCAGGGATTACAGGTCGTGATTTACTCATTGATTCCGGCGCCAGTGCTGATGAACTTCTCTCGCTCAGTTATGGTGGTTCAACTTTTAGATTTGCAGCACCTGCCGATCGCGACTGGAATATTGCAGATATTGCAGGAAAACGAGTTGCCACCGCCTACCCAGGGTTAGTGAGCGCGCATTTATCGCATTTGGGAGTAAAGGCTGATGTTGTGCGACTCGATGGCGCAGTAGAGAGCAGCGTTAGGTTAGGCGTTGCCGATTTAATAGCCGACGTAGTCAGTACAGGAAATACTTTGCGCCAAGCGGGGCTCAAAATATTTGGTGATCCAATCCTGACAAGTGAGGCGGTTGTGATTGCACGTAAGGCAGTAGCGATCCCACCAGAGTTAGAGATTTTGATTCGACGTTTACAAGGTGTTGTAACAGCTCGCAAATATGTTTTGCTTGACTACGATATTCCTAAAGCACATGTTGATGTTGCTTGCGCTATAACGCCGGGTCTTGAATCGCCAACTATTTCGCCATTACAGAAGAGTGATTGGGTAGCAGTGCGCGCAATGGTTCCAAGGAAAGATACTAATCGAGTGATGGATGAACTCTGGGCCATCGGAGCGCGCGGAATTTTAGTTACTGATATCCACGCCTGCCGGCTTTAATTCAAACTTTGTTCAATATCCTCACCAGAAATTCCGAGAAGATAAAGAACTGAGTCGAGATAAGGGGCTGTGAGCGAACTATCGGCCGCGGCTTTAACTGCTGGTTTAGCATTAAATGCAATACCCAAACCAGCTGCTGCGATCATATCTAGATCATTTGCACCATCACCGATAGCAATAGTTTGCTCCATTGCGATGGACTCGGTTGCAGCAAACTCTCTCAGAGCCTGTGCTTTTGCCGCTCTGTCGATAATCGGACCCACTACCTCACCTGTTAACAGGCCCGATTCAATTCCTAAAGTGTTGGCTTTGAAATACTTAATTCCAAGCTCTTGCAGTAAGGGCGCGATAACATCTATAAATCCACCAGAAACAACAGAGACCGTGTGTCCAAGTGTATGAAGAGTGCTCACCAATGTACGTGCACCTGGTGTTAATAGAATTTCACCCTGCACTTCTGCTATTGCAGAGACGGGAAGACCTTTAAGTAATGCAACTCTTGCTTTAAGAGATTGCGCGAAATCTAACTCGCCAGCCATGGCTTTTTGCGTAATTGCAATAACTTCATCGGCAACACCGGCTCTTTTGGCAAGAAGTTCGATAACTTCCTGTTGGATTAAGGTCGAATCAACATCTAGCTGGATCAATTTGCGGGCATGTCTTTGTAGACCACCAGGTTGCACGGCGATATCTACATTATTGTGCGCAGCTATGGGGGAGAGAGTCTGACTGATTGTGTGTGGGCTTGCTCCAGAAACTACGAACTCGATAGCAGTGACGGGCGATGAAGCTATTCTGGTAACCCGTTCGATATTGGCACCTAGTTCGGTAACTGCGCCAGATAGCTGGGCAATAGCAGATGGATTTATTGTGCGCGACAAAATAACGATATGCACTAAACCTGTTTTAATGGAAATTGTGGAGCTCTGAGTGAATGAAAATAGCGTTGCAATATCAACATCTAAAGCTGCCCCACACGCCTCTAGATCTAATGCAATCGCCTCTTCATGGGCAGGGTTGAGGCTAATTAAGACAGTCAGGATCAATCGATCTTTGATGACAACTTGTTCGATATCTAGAATGCTGATGGAAAATGGGGAGAGGACCTCAAAGAGAGATTGCGTGATGCCTGGCTTATCGACACCGCTGAGCAGGATTAGGCCGGTGAATTGCTCGATATCTGCGTTATTACTCATGATGGCGCCAAGATTATCTTAAAATCACATGGCCTAAATGCCATTAATAGCGCATTCAAGGCGCACTAACCACTATCTTTTTGCTCTATGGCAACTTCACCTGTTCTCGAGCTTACTGATATTCGCGTGCATCGTGGTGAAAAGATCATTCTCGGTCCGATCAATTTTCAAATATTACCGGGGGAGCGCTGGGTAATCCTTGGTCCTAACGGCGCCGGCAAATCGACACTTTTGCAAATTTTGGCAACAAAGATATTTCCAACTCACGGCACGGTCTGCGTACTAGGTAAAGAAATGGGTCGGGTAGATTTATTTGAACTCAGAACTCGAATAGGGATATGTGGTGCCCCCATTGCAGATGATATTCCAGTCGATGAGAAAGTTAAGGATGTAGTTTTGACCGCTGCATATGCGATTTTGGGAAGATGGAACGAGGATTATGATCTTTGGGATGAATCCCGAGCCATTGCTCTTCTTACAACCTTTGGAGTCCGCGAATTAGGAGAGCGCCTTTATGGCTCCTTAAGTGAAGGCGAGAAGAAAAGAACACAGATTGCTCGCGCTCTCATGGCAGATCCTGAACTATTACTACTCGATGAACCTGCTGGGGGTTTAGATGTAGGTGGTCGCGAAGATCTCTTGCGACGCTTTGCCAATTTTGCCTCTGATCCAAGCGCACCTGCAACTATTTTAGTTACCCATCACATTGAAGAAATTCCATTAGGAACAACACATGCGCTACTGCTCAAAGAGGGCAAGATAGCTGTCTCGGGTCCGATCAATGAAGTTGTTACATCTGAACATATCTCCGCGATTTTCAATGAGAAGATAACTGTTACGCAAGATGCTGGACGCTTCTTCGCCCGCTCTTACCAATAAAAACATGGGACTTTTCGACCAGTTGCATCGAGATTGGCAAGAACTTCTTTTCGATCAAAGAGATTTACTGAGTTGCATCGAGAGCAAGATTGATCCCAACAACATTGCTCCTGCTTATGAGAATATTTTAGCTGCTTACAAACTCGCACCCTCTAAGATCACAGTAGTTATCATCGGACAAGATCCATATCCCACCCCTGGGTATGCTCATGGCTTAGCTTTTTCTGTGGACAAAAAGATAGAACCACTTCCAGCTTCGCTACGAAATATTCTCAAGGAAGTTGCAAGTGATTGTGGCAGTGAGCTGGCAACTGATGGAGATCTTCACCGATGGGCAGATCAAGGTGTTTTTCTACTCAATAGAGTTCTGACAACAACCCCTGGAACCTCTTTGGCCCACGAAAAGATTGGCTGGCAGAGTTTTACCCAACGCAGTGCGCAAATCCTCGGCGCCCTTGGAAGCGTTGGAATTTTTTGGGGCAAAAAGGCCGATGAGTTATCTCAATACTTTGCACCGGCGTTAACTATTAGATCTGTCCACCCAAGTCCATTATCTGTATATCGAGGCTTCTATGGCTCCCAACCATTTTCCACAGCAAATGAACTTCTCAAACAAGCAGGCAAAGAGCCAATCTCTTGGTGAAAAGTTAAAGCCCCGCAGATATTTCTGCGGGGCTTTAACTCACTGACTCTAAATACTTAGCCGATCCATGCTGTAATTGGCGAAGTCATGAAATAGATCACGAACAAAGCTGCAACGAGCCATAGCAATGGGTGAACGTCCTTGCGACGGCCCTGTACGGCGCGAATAAGTACGTGAGAAACAAATCCGGCACCGATACCAACAGAGATGCTGTAAGTAAATGGCATCAAGATAATTGTTAGGAAGGCAGGAATAGCAATTCCCAAATCTGCCCAGTCAATATCTTTTACCTGTGTCATCATCAAGAAACCGACGATAACTAAGGCAGGTGTTGCTGCCTCATAAGGGATAATTGCAACGAGAGGTGAAAGGAAAGTTGCTAGTAAGAAGCAGACACCAGTTACTACTGATGCAAGACCTGTACGAGCACCTTCACCGACACCAGAAGCTGATTCGATGTATGAAGTATTAGATGAAATACCTGCAGCACCACCGGCAGCGGCAGCAATAGAGTCAACGAGCAAAATGCGATCGTTATTTGGGACGTTTCCATCCTTGTCGATCAAACCAGCTTCGTGACCAATTGCAGTAACTGTTCCAACAGTGTCAAAGAAATCTGAAAGAAGCAGTGTAAAGACTAGGAGAACAGCTGATACGAATGAAATCTTGCTAAATGAACCTAGGAGATTGAAATGACCTAGAAGTGAGAAATCTGGAGTAGATGCGATTGAATCTGGAAGCTTTGGAATATTTAATCCCCAGCCCTTTGGATTGCTCTCTGTTGGTGAAATAAAGCTAGGACCGATCTTAAATGCGCTCTCAAGGATCACAGCAAGAACAGTAGCTCCGACGATTCCGATAAGAAGAGCGCCCTTAGTCTTGCGCACCATTAATGTGACAATGAGAAGTAGACCAAAGATAAAGACAACGATTGGCCATCCAACTAGATTTCCACCATCGCCTAGTTGTACTGGAACTGGACCAGTTCCAGTGCGGCGCACGAAACCAGAGTCAACAAGACCGATTAAGGCAATGAAGAGACCAATACCAACAGAGATTGCATATTTGAGTTGCTGTGGAACTGCCTTAAACACTGCAGTTCTAAATCCAGTCAAAACCAAAACGGTGATGATTAGACCTTCAAGAACAACTAGACCCATTGCATCGGCCCATGTCATCTTTGATGCGATGCCATAAGCAACAAATGTGTTAAGTCCAAGGCCGGTAGCGATAGCTAATGGGAAGTTACCAACAACGCCCATGAGAATCGTCAAAATTCCTGCAACCAAAGCAGTTGCTGCAGCAATGAGTGGAAGATTCTGCCCAAAAGCGGTGAAGCCACCGAGGAACTTCTTGTCGGCATCTACTGCGCCACCAATAATGAGTGGGTTAAGTGCGATGATGTAAGCCATTGTGAAGAATGTGACGAAACCGCCACGAACTTCACGTCCGACTGTGGAGCCACGTTCTGAGATCTTAAAAAACGAATCCAGCATGAGTAACGCCTCTCTAATTTTGTTAACGGGGGTGTTTGCGACCCCGTGCGCCGAGAAACGGCCAACGCACGCCGAGGGAATTGTTTTAGGCTAGTTGTTACTTGCTCGTAAGGCGGGAAACGACACCCAGAGCCACTGCGATGGATTGGCCAATTAAGCCTGCAAAGAGCAGGGTTCCAAGGCCAACGGTGCCACCTAGTAGCCAGCCAAGTACAAAAACCGTACTTTCAATAGCCAAACGCACTCGACCCACCCGAATCCGCGTCTTGAAGTGAATACCTGTCATTAACCCATCACGAGGGCCAGGGCCTAATCCACAGGTGATGTAGAGGGCTGATGCGGCGCCAACCATTGCTATACCTAAGAGAGCAAAGAGTATGCCGATGAAGTAA
>CAIVDO010000132.1 GCA_903904665.1 uncultured Actinomycetes bacterium
AACGGGGATAGAGGGCCCCATCAACAGGTGGCTTATTCTGCCATTTGCGGGCCGTAAAGGCGAAATCGAGAAAATCGCCCCTTACTGGCTCTCTTCCAAGGCCCGTTTGGCTGGATTGCCAGATTTCGACTTCTTCTTGGCTGGGGCGCTCTTACCGGGCGCCTTTGGCATCGCCGGCAGACCCATCCCCGACATTGCGCCAGGCATGCCCCCGTTGCGCACCTGCTTCATCATCTTTTGGGCCGCGCTAAAGCGATCGACCACGTTATTTACATCCGAGGTTTTTCGGCCCGCCCCTAGTGCGATGCGTGCACGGCGAGAACCATTAAGAATCTTTGGATCGCGCCGCTCAAGTGGTGTCATCGATTGAACTATGGCCTTGGTGCGAATTATTTCGCCTTCATCAAAGTTTTCAATCTGTTTTTTCATCTGCCCAGCGCCAGGCAACATGCCTAGCAACTTAGACATAGAACCCATTTTCGACATAGCTTGTAACTGTTCTAGGAAATCTTCGAGAGTGAAATCTTCACCGCTTGCAAACTTAGCTTCCAACTTTGCCGATGTATCACCATCAAATGCCTTCTTAGCCTGTTCGGCCAATGTTGCAACATCGCCCATACCCAAAATGCGCGAAGCCATGCGATCGGGATAAAAGATATCGAAATCACCAAGTTTTTCACCGGTTGAAGCAAACATGATTGGACGCTTGGTGATTGATGCGATTGATAACGCCGCACCGCCACGTGCATCACCATCAAGCTTAGTGAGCACAACGCCATCAAAACCAACGCCCTCAAGAAATGCTTGAGAAGTTCGAACTGCATCTTGACCGATCATTGCATCGACAACGAAAAGAATTTCATCTGGATTAACAGCATCTCGAATATCAGATGCTTGCTTCATTAACTCTTGATCAATACCAAGTCGACCAGCTGTGTCGACGATAACCATGTTGTATAGCTTGGATTTAGCAAACTCCACTCCCGCTTTTGCAACCTTTACGGGATCTCCAACACCATTGCCTAGCTCTGGTGCAAATACTGGGACGCCAATACTTTCCCCGACAACTTGTAACTGTGTAACTGCATTTGGACGTTGCAGATCTGATGCGACAAGTAATGGGGTGTTTCCTTGGTCGGCATAAAACTTTGCAAGTTTTCCTGCCAAAGTTGTCTTTCCAGCTCCCTGTAAACCGGCCAGCATAATTACGGTTGGCGGATTCTTTGCAAAGCGAACTCTGCGAGCCTCTCCCCCAAGGATTTCAATAAGGCAAGAGTTAACGATTTCAAAGATAGCTTGAGCTTGATTGGTACCAGATTGCAAAGTCGGTAATGCAGCTACAGATTTCTCGCGAACTTGCTCGATAAAACTCTCAACTACAGATAAGGCGACATCTGATTCCAGCAAGGCCTGGCGAATCTCAAGACAGGTCGCATCGATATCAGCGTTACTGATCTTGCCGCGTGAGCGCAGGGATGAAAATGCGCCACTAAAACGCGAGGCTAATGAGTCAAACATAAGGCGCTAAGACTACTTGAGCAGTTGCAATAAACGCGAAGCGAGCTCGCTAGCCCGCTCATCACTTAAAGGTCCACCAGTAAGTTCAGTTACATACAAGGTATCGATTGCTTCGGCGCCAAGGGTTGTAACGATGGCAGATCTAATATCGACCTTTGATTGGGTAATTCCCGCACCAATTCTAAAGAGTAGTCCGGGGCGGTCATGGCTGCGCACTTCGATGATCGTTGCCTCTGTTGCACCATCATTGAACACTTCAACAATTGGGTCAGGTACGGGAATTGATGGAATCGATGCATATGCCTGGGCTCTGGCAATTAACTTATCTGCAATGTGGGCGGCATCATTAAAGGCTTTTTCGATTTCATTATGCAAATACTGCGCCGTTACTTCAGGTGCATGTGGCTGCGGCGTGACAATCCATTTCATCACCGCTGACGCACCATGTGTTTTTGTACGCGCAGAACGAACATCAAGTCTAGATGTATTGAGAACACCTGCGACTAATGAAAGTAGTCCTGGCTTATCTGGCGAAATGATCTCAATGGAATAACCATTCTCACGTTTTTCCAAATTAACCTGCAAAACACCACTTTCGGCGATCTTTAACTGTTCTGGGCTTATCTCAGGTTGCTTAGCAATCGTGGTAGATCCGGAAATCGCTTTTTTAACACGTGAAACTAGATCTGAAACTAGAGTCGCTTTCCAATCACTCCAACCAGCACTGCCTGTTGCCTCACCATCGGCAACACTGAGTGCATGCAGTAGTTCAAGCGTCGTTAAATCAGGAATTACAGTGACGATAGATTGAATAGTTGCAGGATCATCTAAATCACGTCGGGTCGCAGTTGCCGATAAGAGAAGGTGGTGTTTAACAAGAATTTTGATAATCTCGACATCTTCTTGCGGAAAACCAATGCGCTGTGCCAACGGCTCAATCAATCGTTCTCCACGGATTGAATGATCCTCTGAATCACCTTTTCCAATGTCATGAAAAAGTGCGGCAAACAAAAGTAAATCAGGGCGGTGCACTGTGCGCGTCAGCGCTGCGGCGTGCACTGCAGTTTCAACCATGTGTCTATCCACGGTATGACGGTGCAGCGCGTTTCGCTGTGGAAGTGATCGCAATGCACGCCACTCAGGTAGCCAGTGGAAGATAATCTCTTCCTGATCAAGGGCTTCAAAGATAGAAACCATTGATTCGCCGGCCCCAATGAGTGAAATCAAGTATTCACGTGCCTCACGTGGCCAGGGGTTTGGTAGCAACCCTTTCCCAGCGTTGAGGGCAGTTGATAATAATGAATACGAATCTAGCGATATCGGTAATCCTAACTGAGCCGCTGTTGCCGCCGCACGTAAACCCAGCATTGGATCACTAGCCACATCTGCTTGCGGATTAATAAATATCTCTCTCTGCGAAACATTTAAGTTTTTAGCAACTGTATCCGTGCGAGGCTTTCGTAAAAACCGACCGAACCCATCTTTAGCCCGTTGATCAAGTTGATGCCACGTAAATTCGAGAAGGTAATCAACAGAGCGTGCGGCTTGGGCAACATCACTCATCATCGCGTCGGCATCGCTGTATTTAAGTTCCCGGGCTACTGCATCTTGCTCTTGGAAAAGCAATCTATCTTTGTTTCGCCCGCTAGTTTGGTGCAAAGTCTCACGCACATCGTTTAATTTAGATTCAGCCCAACTAATTCGCTCAAGTGGAACCGCTGCTGCACCTGATGCTGCAATTGCGCGCAGAGCGGTGATATCCCTTAACCCCCCGCGTGCTTCTTTTACATCTGGTTCGAGCAGATATGCAAGCTCACCTGCTCGCTCGTGGCGCTGCTCTAAAGATTTCTTTAACTCCGGCAGACGATTGCGCGCGTTTTTGCGCCAGTTTTCTAAACTATCACTTTGCACAGCAGCTACTAATTCAGCATCTCCTGCAACAAGACGAATATCTAGTAAACCAAGAGCTACTTTTAAATCTGCTTCTGCCATCTCTCGAACTTCAGATCGTGTTCGTACAGAATGGTCAACGCTCTTACTATCCCAGAGCGGGTATAAAAGATTATTTACAAAATCACTTAAAACCCCGGCAGAAAACTCTCCCTGGTGAAGAATGAGGATATCTAAATCAGAGCCTGGAGATAGTTCTCCTCGGCCATAACCACCAACTGCTGCAACTGCCAGAGCTTTAGCGCCCTTGCCAGTTTTCTCTAAAGCCTCATTGAATAATGAGCGAAGGAAGCGATCGCTCTCGTTCGATCGCTCCCTTCGCTCACGTGTACTCATGTATTTATCTTAGATTGCGTCTGGGCCGCGCTCTCCCGTGCGCACGCGTACCACTTGATCAACTGGCGTAGTCCAAACCTTTCCATCGCCAATTGAACCTGTTGATGCGGCGTTAACGATTACATCTACAACTGCTGCTGCATCTGCATCGTCGGCAAGAACTTCTAGGCGAACTTTTGGAACTAAGTCGACTGTGTACTCAGCTCCGCGGTAAACCTCGGTATGACCCTTTTGTCGTCCAAAGCCGCTGGCCTCAGAGACAGTCATTCCAGTAACACCATGTGCTTGCAGTGCATTCTTTACATCTTCTAACTTAAATGGTTTCAAGATTGCTGTAATTAATTTCATTAGAAAGAACCTCCTCGTGAAGAGCTAGACATTTCATAGGCTGTCTCGGCATGTTCTGACAAGTCAACACCTTCTACTTCAGCATCCTTAGGCAAGCGGAATCCGATTGTCTTTTCGATGATAAATCCGAGTACCAAGGTAACAAGGAATGAATACAGCGCAACCATTCCAACACCTAGGGCTTGCTTACCAAGTAGTGCAGTTCCACCACCGTAGAAAAGACCGTCGAGGCCGATGCTATTGACAACATGTGTTCCAAATAGTCCGATTGCAAGAGAGCCCCAGATGCCGCCAACAAGGTGAACGCCAACGACATCGAGTGAATCATCAAAACCGAACTTGTATTTCAAGCCAACTGCAAGTGCGCAGAAAATACCGGCAAAGAGCCCGATAACAACTGCTGCCCATGGTGCAACGAAGGCACAAGCAGGTGTAATCGCTACAAGACCTGCAACCGCGCCTGATGCTGCGCCAAGTGATGTTGGATGTCCGTTGCGGATTTTTTCAACCAGCAACCAACCAATGAGTGCGCCAGCAGTTGCTACCTGTGTATTTAGAAAAGCTAATCCAGCGATTCCATTAGCAGCAAGGGCAGATCCGGCGTTAAAGCCAAACCAACCAAACCACAGTAATCCTGACCCAAGAAGAACTAATGGCAATGAGTGTGGACGCATCGCTTCTTTGCGCCATCCGACGCGCTTACCAAGAATAATTGCAAGAGCTAAACCTGCAGCACCTGCATTGATGTGAACTGCAGTTCCGCCGGCAAAGTCTTCAAGACCTTTACCTGCAAGGTAGCCAGTTCCGGTAACGGTATCGCCAACTTTGTTACCAAATGCAAATACCCAGTGGGCAACCGGGAAGTAAACAATCGTTGTCCAGGTTGCAACAAAGACTGCCCAAGCAGTGAACTTTGTACGATCTGCAATTGCTCCAGAAATAAGGGCTGGAGTAATAATCGCAAACATCAACTGGAACGCGGCGAACACCAGAACTGGAATTGGATAAATCCCACCATTGTTGGTGAAATCATTAACCATTCCACCCAGCCCAGAGAATGAAAGATTTCCATACCAAGCTGATTCGCCTTTGTAACCAAACGCTAATTCAAAACCATAAATAACCCACAAGATGCTAACGATTCCAATTGTTACAAAAGACATCATCATCATATTTAGTACGCTCTTAGTGCGAACCATTCCGCCATAGAAAAAGGCAAGTCCAGGTGTCATAAGAAGAACGAGAGCGGTGCTTGCTAACATCCAGGCTGTATCACCTGAGTTCAACACGATATCTGTCATATTTACATCTGCTTTCGAGATTGATTAAAGAAAGATTCTCGCCTTTGAGATGCCCGAACTCTCTCTAGCCCCGGTTACGGTAGATGGCTCGATCTATTTCGCGGGCGTGACAAATTCGCCCCTGTGTTACATCTAGGTTACGAGAGCAGGCCCTGGATATAGCTAGGTGCATCAAAGTGTGCAAAATCAGCTTCAGACTCCCCTGTACCAATCCACTTGATCGGAATATCGAGCTCTTTTTCAATCGCCAGGGCTACTCCGCCTCTAGCGCTGCCATCAATCTTGGTAAGGATAACTCCAGTGACATTAACTGCCTCTGTAAAAATCTTTGCCTGTTGCAGACCATTTTGACCTGTTGTGGCATCTATTACCAATAAGACTTCGTTGATTGGAAAGATTTTCTCTACTACGCGCTTTACTTTCTCTAACTCTGCCATCAAATCATTTTTATTATGTAAACGTCCGGCAGTATCAATAATGAGAAAATCTGCCTCTAACTCTTGCGCCTTTTTCGCAGCATCAAATGCAACTGATGCTGGATCTCCATTTGCTTTGCCACAAACAACTTCAACACCAATACGAGTTCCCCATGTTTGCAACTGTTCCACTGCTGCAGCTCGGAAGGTATCCCCGGCTGCCATGACAACTTTCTTTCCATCCTTTTTTAACTGCGCCGCTAACTTGGCAACACTTGTTGTTTTACCTGTGCCATTAACACCAACAACCATAATTACTGTAGTTACTTGACCTAGGATCGCGCCGCGATTTTGTTTTGAAAGATGGGTCGATAAGATCTCTGAGAGAGCTTCTTGTGCATTCTCACTTTTAACTTTGCGAGCTTGTTCTAGGAACTCTTTAGTTAGCGAGGGTCCTAAATCTGAAAGTAGAAGCTCTTCCTCTAACTCTTTCCAGTCGGCCGGTGCGAAATCATTGGTGCCTTTTATCTTGGCTATGAACTTACTAAAAAGACCCATTGAAAAAGCCCTGCTTAACTTGCGTCAGATTCGCGCAAACGCTGAGAGATCACTTCAGTTACGCCATCGCCACGCATCGTCACGCCATACAAAGCATCAGCGATCTCCATTGTGCGTTTTTGGTGAGTAATGATGATCAGCTGTGAACTTGCGCGTAGTTCTTCTAAAATCACAAGCAAGCGTCCAAGGTTGACATCATCAAGGGCGGCTTCAACTTCATCTAGAACATAGAACGGACTAGGGCGAGCTTTAAAGATTGCAACCAGCATCGCGACAGCTGTTAATGATTTTTCTCCACCTGATAGCAATGAAAGACGCTTGATACGTTTTCCTGGAGGACGGGCCTCTACATCAACACCACTTGTTAAAGGATTATCTGGATCGGTCAAGATTAAGCGACCATCACCACCAGGAAATAGGCGCGAGAAGATATCTTCGAAGTGCTTTGCGGTCTCTTCATAGGCTTGCATGAAGATCGTCTGAACGCGGTCATCAACTTCTTTAATAATATCGAGCAGATCCCTTTTAGTGTTCTTCAAATCCTCTAACTGCTCAGCTAAGAACTTTAGGCGCTCTTCAAGGGATGAAAACTCTTCTAGGGCCAATGGGTTGATCTTGCCCAGCAAAGTAAGAGAGCGCTCAGCTGATGCAAGACGCTTTTCCTGTTGATCGCGGCGATAAGGGATTAATTCAGTTGTAACGATTTCGCCAGCTTCATTTTCAAAGAAAGTAGGGACATCTTTATCTGGACCGTATTCAGAGACAAGAGTTTGAGTGTCGATTCCAAACTCTTCCATCGTTCTATTTTCTAGAGTTTCAATACGCATGCGTTGCTCTGCCCGTGCGATTTCATCTTTGTGAACACTAGAAGTTAACTGTTCGAGTTCAGAGGTTAATTCACGACCACGTGTGCGAACTGTGAGAGTTTCACCATCACGGGCTGTACGTGATTCCTCTAAACGAGCACGCTCTGTTGCAGCTTTTGCAATCGATCTTTCGATATGAATCAAGGTTTCGTAGGAAGACTCTGCAATAGCTTGTGAGATAACTGCAGCGCGTGCACGTGCACCACGGCGAACGATTGCACGCTCAGATGCTTCACGTTCATGGCGAGCAGAGTCTTCAAGGGCCTTAGCGCGTGCAGCCACAGAATCCACACGCTCTTCGATTGTTCGTACCGCTAGTCTGGCTTCAACTTCAGTAGTGCGGGCAAGAGATACAGCGTTTCGCAGGTTTTCAGTAAATGTGTGATCGGGTTCGGCGACTGCGCCCTGTTGATGAAGCTGGTTCTGCGCAATAACTAATTCGCCTTCATCGCGCTTCTTTGCTGCACTTGCTTCGTTGATAGAGGTATTAAGTCGCTCAACTTCAGCTAGTGCAGATTTCATATTTTGACCAGAGACAGCCAACTGCTCGGTAATAGATGCAATTCGAGCATCAGATTCATTGAGTTTGGAGAGTGCAACATCAAATATGCTTTGACGATCAGCAACTTCAGTTGTTGCTGTGGCGATCTCGAATTTAAGTCGATCGCATGTGTGGGAAATTTCAGTCAGTTTAGTTTCAAGGTTATCGATGAGAGCTTTAATCTCAATCAGTGATGAAGATGATTTTGAACCACCACGTGCACGTAACTTAGTAACTACGTCGCCATCACGGGTAACTACAGTTACCGATGGATGTGAGCGCAATATCGCTTCGGCATCCCGAGCATTTTCTGCCACAACAGTTGAGGCCAAAAGCGATGAGATTAAATCCCCAATTGAGTGGGAGCGAATATGTGAAGCAAGGGCGTTAAGGCCAGCTGGAATATTTGAGTTACCACTATTGCCCTGCTCATAGACCAATACATCTGCCTGACCCAAGTTTTGATCACGTAAGGTTGTCAGGGCCGTTACAGCTGAGGATAGATCTTGAACAACGATGGCATCGGCCAAAGTTCCAAGGGCCGCTGCTGCTGCAGACTCCCACCCATTATCGATCTCTATCAGTGATGCAATTGAACCCAGGATATGAACTCCATGAGAATCGCGCATAAGAGCTGAAGCGCCATCACGGTTCTGTGAAGTTAGCTTCATCGCCTCTAACTTAGATTCAACGGCATTTCGCTCGCGATCTGCAGCGCGCTCAGAATCAACTAATGCGCCCAGCTTTGCCTTAGAAGAATCAAGTGAGGATTTAGCGCTTTCAAAAGCTGAATCAAGTCCAAGTTCGCCTGAATCGGCACTTGCTATCTCAAGTTCAAAGGAGGCGTATTCGCGAGAAGCGTTATCAACGCGTTGTTGCGCATCATCGCGCGCTTTAGTTAAACGGGCGATTTCTTCGGCGATAGCTTCAAGACGGGCCTGAAGTGATTTGATATGGCCCTCTTGGCGCGCAGTTCCTTCGCGGGCATCGGCGATTGCGCGCATTGCCGCTGCTATTTTATCTTCATCAATTTTTAATTCATGTTCTGCACTTGCTAGCGCTGATGTTGCCAACACTAAAGCAGATTGTGCTTGATTAATATTATTTCGTAATTCATTTTCTTCCTGGCGCAGAGCTTGAGCCTCATTTTCTAGGGCCTCTGGATCGCGCCCTGCAGATCGCGCCTCTTCTGCCTCTTCATTAAGAAAACGTGAACGCTCTTGGGCAAGGTTTTGTGTTCCACGAAATCTCTCGCGCAAAGAGTTTAATTGGTAATAGGTTTCTTGTGCTTGGACAAGTAGTGGCGTTTCAAAAGCAGATTGTGCATCTAATGCCTCTTCGCGCGTGCGAATTGATTCAAGTTCCTTATCAACTTCTGCGCGCTTTTCGCGAAGTGCGGTTTCATCTGCAACTTCAGCATCTAATGTGCGAGACATCGAAATAAAATCATCGGCAAATAAACGCAGCTTGGCATCACGTAGATCTGCCTGAATTGTTGCCGCCTTCTTAGCAACTTCTGCTTGCTTACCTAATGGGCGAAGTTGGCGACGAAGTTCAACAGTTAAATCGGCAACGCGCGCCATGTTGGCCTGCATTGAATCCAATTTGCGCAGAGCTTTCTCTTTACGCTTGCGATGCTTTAAGACTCCTGCAGCTTCTTCGATAAAGCCGCGACGCTCTTCAGGTGTTGCCATCAAGATCGCATCGAGTTGGCCCTGACCAACGATGACATGCATTTCGCGCCCAATTCCTGAGT
The DNA here is from genome assembly GCA_903904665.1 of uncultured Actinomycetes bacterium. Classification (GTDB taxonomy): domain Bacteria; phylum Actinomycetota; class Actinomycetes; order Nanopelagicales; family Nanopelagicaceae; genus Planktophila. The sequence continues at coordinate 9,591 of CAIVDO010000132.1, forward strand.
CGCTCAGGAGTTCTTGGATATCAAGAAGGCGTGATGCTTCACCGTTAATTTGATATTCAGATTGCCCATTGCGGAAAAGAATGCGAGAAATAGTTACTTCGGTGTAGTCAATTGGTAGTGCGCCATCAGTGTTATCGATCGTTAAAGAAACTTCAGCGCGCCCAAGTGGTGCACGCCCACTTGTTCCAGCGAAAATTACATCTTCCATCTTCCCGCCGCGAAGTGATTTGGCGCCTTGCTCACCCATAACCCACGTCAAGGCATCAACAACATTTGATTTACCCGAACCGTTGGGTCCGACCACGCAGGTAATTCCTGGTTCAAGTCTCAAAGTGGTCGCCGAAGCAAAGGACTTAAAGCCCTTGAGGGTCATACTCTTGAGATACACGCGGTAAACCTATCGCGCTCAGCGCTTGTTTTTGACGATATTACTGCTCAGGCAGCTCGGTTTTTAGGCTTTCATATGCGATGCGGGCCGCTACTTGCTCAGCTTCTCGCTTACTTTTTCCATTACCCACCGCCACGGCAATGCCAGCCACCATGGCCGTTGCAGTGAAATCTTTATCGTGATCTGGGCCTTGCTCAGTAACAACATACTCGGGAGCACCTTTTCCAAGGCTGGCAGCTAACTCTTGAAGGGCCGTCTTTCCATCAAGGCCTGCTCCCCGTGCAACTGCAGAGTCCATGGTTGATTCAATTAATCTGCGCACAATCTCTGTGCATTTTTCAAAACCGCACTGCATATAAATGGCGCCGATTAACGCTTCTAGTGCATCTGCAAGAAGAGAGTTTTTGTCGCGACCATTAGTGACTTCTTCGCCTTTACCAAGTCGAATATGTTGACCAAGATCTAATGTGCGGGCGATATCTGCCAGCGCACGCATATTTACAACTCCAGAGCGCAGCGGTGATAAACGTGATTCATCTAAATCTGGATAACGTTTGTAGAGTTCTTCAGTAACAATTAAACCAAGAACTGAATCTCCAAGAAATTCAAGGCGCTCATTGGTTTCTTTACTTGCCGATTCATATGCATATGAGCGGTGTGTAAAAGCTAACTGCAAAAGTGAGGGTTCAAGTTCAACCCCCAATGCTTGACTGAGCATAGAACTAACGATCAAACCTCTAGAACTTGGCGGCGGTTATAAGTACCGCATGTTGGACATGCTGTGTGTTGAAGCTTTGGTGATTGGCATTGTCCGCATGTTGCTAAAGAGGCAGCAGTTGTCTTCCACTGGCTACGGCGTGAGCGCGTCTT
>CAIVDO010000133.1 GCA_903904665.1 uncultured Actinomycetes bacterium
CAGCACCTACGCCACCTGCGCCTGCTAAAACAGCACGACGTGAAATCTGCGTTCCAAGAATTGAACGCGCTTCTGGTGAGAGTGAACGCTCTTTAGCCATCGATCTGCTCCTTATTTATTTCGTCGGGATTGTGTTGGGTTACTGAGGCGAAATACTACGCCCCAAGGTTGGTCATGACGTGCTTGATTCGTGTGTAATCTTCAAATCCATAGGCAGAAAGATCCTTGCCATATCCAGAGCGCTTGAAGCCGCCATGTGGCATCTCGGCAACGATTGGAATATGGGTATTGATCCAGACGCAGCCAAAGTCAAAGGCCTTTGCCATTCTCATCGCGCGGCCATGATCCTTGGTCCACACGCTAGAAGCTAGTCCATACTCGACGCCGTTGGCTTTAGCCACTGCATCGGCCTCATCACTAAAACGCTGAACGGTAATGACTGGTCCAAAGATTTCGCTTTGAATCATCTCGTCATCTTGCTTGAGGTCGGCAACAACGGTTGCTGGAAAGAAGAAGCCTGGCTTATCCAGAGCCCTTCCACCTGCAGTGACCGTGGCATGTGCTGGAAGTCGATCAAAAAAAGCGCTGACTCGGGCTAATTGATTGGCGTTATTGACCGGTCCTAGGAAGACATCTTCATGTGGTGAGCCGATTGCGATGCCCTTTGCCTGCTCGGTTAAAAGCGCAACAAAATCATCGTAGGCGCCATCTTCAACTATCACGCGTGTAGCTGCGGTGCAGTCTTGGCCAGCGTTGAAATATCCGGCGATCGCGATCGCTTCAGCTGCAGCTGGCAGATCGGCATCGGCGAAGACGACAACAGGGGCCTTGCCACCGAGTTCTAGGTGAACGCGCTTTAACTGGGTAGCTGCAGATTGTGCAACTTGTATTCCGGCGCCAACAGATCCGGTGATGGAAACCATGTCAGGGCGTTTGTGTTCAACAACCATGCGACCGGTTTCGCGTTCTCCGCAGACAACATTGAAAACACCAGAGGGTAAAAACTCTGACATGACATTAGCCATCCATACAGTTGATGCAGGAGTTGTATCACTTGGTTTTAAAACAACGGTATTGCCTGCAGCAATTGCTGGAGCCCATTTCCAAACAGCCATCATCATTGGATAGTTCCAAGGAGTTACTTGGCCAATAACACCTACTGGTTCGCGACGAATCATCGATGTCATTCCTGGCATGTATTCACCAGCTGATTTGCCTTCAAGGTTTCGTGCAGCTCCTGCAAAGAATCTAATTTGATCCACCATTGGCGGGACTTCTTCAGAAGTCGTTAAAGAGATTGGTTTTCCAGTATTTGTACTTTCAATCTTAATAATTTCATCTGCGCGCGCCTCTATCGCATCTGCAATCTTCAGCAAAGCGCGTTGGCGCTGTGATGGAGTTGAATCGCGCCATCCGGTGAATGCATCACTTGCTGCTTTGTATGCTGCATCAACATCGGCAGAATTTGATTTCGGTGCACTTGCATATTGCGCACCCGTTGCTGGGTTGATAAGAGGTGAACTTTCGCCGGATGTTGAATCTACGGCCTTACCATTAATGAAGTTAGTTAACTTTTCCATGGAATCGAGCCTACCAATTCCAGAGTTTGCTAACTAGTGGGGTTGTTGCTTTTTTCAGCTGCCGCTAACTGACCGCAAGCGCCATCGATCTCACGGCCGCGGGTATCTCGCACCGTGACAGGAACCCCATAGCTCTCCAAAATACGAACGAACTCGGCCTCATCTTCACGACGAGATGCAGTCCACTTTGATCCAGGTGTTGGGTTTAGGGGGATTAAATTAACGTGGGCATTACGACTTTTCAGTAACCGGCCAAGCAAATCCGATCTCCAAGATTGATCGTTAATATCTCGAATTAATGCATATTCAATTGAGTAACGCCGGCCGGTTTTTTTCTCATATGCATCGGCAGCAGCTAAAACTTCCTTGATTTTCCACCGTGAGTTAATTGGAACCAAAGTATCGCGAAGTTCATCATCAGGTGTATGAAGTGAGACTGCCAAAGTAACTGCGAGACCCTCTTCGCTCAGCTTTTCAATTCCATTAACCAAGCCAACAGTAGAAACAGTGACAGAGCGCGCACTAATTCCTAAACCATCGGGATTTGGATCAGTGATATTTCGTAACGTGCGCATCACTGCATTGTAATTAGCTAGGGGTTCACCCATTCCCATAAAGACGATATTTGAAAGGCGGGCTTCTCCCCCAGGAAGTTCGCCGTTGGCGCATGCTCTAGCTGCAGCAACGATCTGCTCGGTGATTTCACCTGCACTTAAATTTCGAGTTAACCCTGCTTGACCCGTGGCACAAAACGGGCAGTTCATTCCACAACCAGCCTGAGAAGAAATACATACCGTTACGCGATCGGTATATCGCATCAAAACTGATTCAACTAAAACGCCATCATGGAGTTTCCATAGATCTTTGCGTGTCATGCCACCATCGCACTCAACTGATCTGACCAATTCGATGAGCTTGGGTGTGAACTGTTCGGCGATAGTTTGGCGCATCTCTGCAGGAATATCTGTCCAGTTTTCTGGATCACTAGATAAATGAGTGAAGTAATGCGTTGCTACTTGGTTTGCACGAAAAGCTGGCAGACCTAAAGATTTTGCCAGGTCGCGACGCTCTTGCGGTGAATAATCAGCTAAATGCTTAGGTGCTTTTTTGCGCTGAGCCGGTTCATCAAAAACTAACTTAATCTCGGGAACACTCATAACCAGCGCTTCACAAGCTCTAGCGCAAGCCATAATGCAGGTGCTGAAATTAAAACTGAATCTAGGCGATCTAAAATTCCGCCATGGCCTGGAAGTAAGGAGCCCATATCTTTTAAGGCAAGGTCGCGCTTCATGGCACTTTCAATCAGATCCCCGCACGTTGCCGTGAATACAATCATTAAGCCAACTACTGCACCTATCCACCAGTGCATTGTCATTATGTATTTAAAGGCCAGTGACCCACCAATAACGGTGAAAACTAAAGAACCAATTAAGCCTTCCCAGCTCTTCTTTGGACTAATCGCTGGTACTAGCGGATGCTTTCCAATAAGGACTCCTACGATGTAACCGAAGGTATCGTTGCAACCAACTAGAACAACAAATGTCATTACTCGCTCAAGACCAGTGCTTGGCTTAGCAAGAAGAATAAGAAAACCAGCTAAAAATGGTAGATAGAGAAGAGAAAAGGTAGTGGCTGTTGCACTTTGCACAAATCCTTCTGGGCCTTTAGTGAGAAGTTGAATAAGTAGAACAGGGATAGCGATTGCTGTAGCAATGGCAAGTCCTGCAACTCCACCGTTCCAAGTTGCATATGCAAGTCCTAGTGAGCCTGCCATTAATGCAAATGTTGATATATAAATCCCACGTGCACTAAATGCCCGAACAATCTCGCGAATACCTAAAAGAACTGCCACAGCCACTACTCCTGCAAATATCTCGCGCTGATATGCAAGAGCAAACCAAATCAAAGAAATCAGGGATAGCGAGACAACGATTGAAGGTCCAAGCTTTCGCCCAGCGCGCTTATTTATCGCCTCATTGATCGATTGAAAATCAGACATCAGTGATAAAACTCCTTAGACTTCTAGGAGTTCGACCTCCTTGTGCTTGAGCAGTTCATCGATCTTTGCCACATGATCTGCCGTAATCTTTTCAAGCTCTTTTTCGCCACGTGCTAAATCATCTTTTCCGATGTCGCCATCTTTTTCCATCTTCTCCATCGCCTCTTTGGCTGTGCGGCGAATATTTCGCATCGAAATCTTTGAATCTTCAGCCTTGCCCTTAGCGACTTTGATGTATTCCTTGCGGCGCTCTTGCGTCAGTTGAGGGAAATTAATGCGAATGACTACGCCATCGTTGCCAGGGTTAACCCCAAGATCAGATTCACGGATTGCTTTTTCAATGCTGGCCATCGCGCCTTTATCAAAAGGTGCAACCGTGGCCATGCGAGCTTCAGGAACTTGGATCGATGCTAACTGTGAGAGCGCTGTGTAGGTGCCGTAGTAATCAACCATAATTTTATTAAACATAGATGGGTGTGCACGGCCAGTACGGATAGATGCAAAATCATCCTTTGCAACTTCAACTGCTTTGCTCATCTTTGTGTCAGCGTCCTTGAGGGCGCTTGCTACATCTGCCATGACATCTCCCTTGTGCATTCCTAAGCCCGTAATTCTATATGAAATGACCTATTTCACATTACCTGCAGAAATTGCGCCTATTTCAATGGCTTTTTTGCTCAAACTAGCACTGGCACTCAGACAATCATGACGATGCAATAAATGACAGGAGTAGTTTTCGATTTCAAGAAGTTCTAACGGGGAGATAAACAGTGTTTCAAGTCAGATTTCATGGTCGCGGTGGACAGGGTGTAGTAACGGCTGCTGAACTTCTTGCGCAATCAGCATTTGATGAAAAACGCTTTGCTGCAGCATTTCCAAGTTTTGGTTCAGAGCGAACTGGTGCACCTGTAGTTGCTTTCTGTCGAATCTCTACGTCACCTATACGTGTTCGCGAGCCGATCATGAATCCCGATGCACTCATTGTTCAAGACTCAACTTTATTTAAACAGGTCGATGTCTTTGCCGGTCTTAACAGCGATGGTTATGTATTGATCAACTCCACTCGCACATTCAAAGAGTTAGGCATCGATGAATTAGCAGGAAACAACCCGCGCTTTGTAACCGTGCCGGCAACAGCCATTGCTATGGAACATCTAGGTCGACCAGTTCCTAACGCAGTATTGCTAGGTGCCTTTGCAGCCCTTACACAAGAGATTTCACTTCACTCAGTCACAGATGCAATCACAGAAAAATTCAAGCCAAAGGTTGCAGCCGGCAACTGCGCGGCAGCAACAGCTGCCTATGAATACATCATGAGTAAGGCGGGCGCACATGCTTAGACAAGTTGAAGGCTCAAAGGCGATCGCAGACACTGTTGCTGCCTGTAGACCAGAAGTAATCTGCGCTTATCCCATCTCGCCACAAACACATATTGTTGAAGGTCTAAGTGCCATTGTTAAAGCAGGCAAGTTAACCAACTGCGAGTTCATCAACGTTGAATCTGAGTTCGCTGCGATGTCGGTGGCAATCGGTGCAAGTGCTGCTGGTGCCCGTGCATACACCGCAACTGCAAGCCAAGGTCTTTTGTATATGGTTGAAGCTGTTTATAACGCCTCTGGCTTAGGCCTTCCTATCGTTATGACCGTTGCAAACCGCGCTATTGGCGGGCCAATTAATATCTGGAATGACCACAGCGATTCAATGTCCCAGCGCGATTCTGGCTGGATTCAGATGTATGCCGAAACAAATCAAGAGGCTGCAGATTTACATGTGCAGGCATTTGCCATTGCAGAACGACTCTCTCTTCCCATCATGGTCTGCATGGATGGATTTATTTTGACGCACGCATATGAGCAGATAGATGTTCCTAATCAAGAAGATGTAGATAAGTATTTGCCACCATTTACACCACGCCAAGTTCTAGATCCTGCAGATCCAGTCTCTATTGGTGCGATGGTTGGCCCTGAAGCATTTACTGAAGTTAAGTACATGTCGCATATGAAAAATATCCAAGCGCTATCAGTGATCCCGCAAGAAGCTGCCAAATTTGCGCAGGTTTTTAACCGTGACTCTGGCGGATTAATCCGTCCCTACAAGATGGATAGTGCACGTAATGTTGTAATCGCCCTGGGCTCTGTACTTGGCACCATTAAAGATGTGGTCGATGAAATGATCAATGATGGTTATTCAATTGGAGTCCTTGGGCTAACAACTTTTAGACCTTTCCCATTTGATGCCGTGCGCGATGCACTAGTCAATGCCCACAATGTCTTTGTTGTTGAAAAAGCCTTTCAGTTAGGTGTTGGTGGAATCGTCACTGAAAATGTGCGCACCTCTCTTCGCGGAACTGCAACACACGATCAAACCCTTATCGCCGGTCTTGGTGGCCGGCCTATTACTAAACAATCGCTGCGGGCATATTTTGAAGCAGCAGTTGAAGGACGGGTTGCAGAGTTAACTTTCTTAGATCTTGATCAAGAGTTAGCCGATAGTGAGTTAGCAAAAGAGATGAGCCGGCCATGACAACTACTCCAATTAAGTTTTATCAAGTAGGCAGCTTTGCCGTTGGAAATAGATTGTTATCTCAAGATGATCGCTCTATTCAATCCGATCCCGATCGCACAAATGCACTGACTTCAGGGCATCGTGCTTGCCAAGGTTGCGGTGAAGCACTCGGTGCAAGATATGCACTCGATGCAGCGATGCGCGCTTGCAATGATCAATTGATTGCCGTTAATGCAACAGGTTGCTTAGAGGTTTTCTCGACTCCTTATCCAGAATCATCATGGCGAATCCCATGGCTTCACTCACTCTTTGGTAATGCCCCTGCAGTTGCAACAGGCGTTGCCGCGGCTATGAAAGCTAAGGGGCGTACAGATGTGCGCGTTGTTGGCCAGGGTGGTGATGGCGCAACTGTTGATATTGGTTTTGGCGCACTCTCTGGAATGTTTGAGCGAAACGATGATGTCCTCTATATCTGTTATGACAATGAGGCATATATGAACACTGGAATTCAAAGATCTGGTGCAACTCCCCCAGCTGCTCGTACTGCTACAACACAAGCCGTGGGCGATGCACCTGGAAATGTTTTTGGACAGGGAAAGAACCTTCCACGCATTGCAATGGCACATGAGATTCCATATGTAGCAACTGCAACTGTTGCCGATCTGAGAGATTTAGAAGCAAAAGTTACTAAGGCGATGAGTTTTCGAGGTGCACGCTATATCCACGTATTAGTGCCATGCCCATTGGGTTGGGGTTCTGCTTCCTGTGACACATTAAAGATCGCACGCCTTGCAACACAGAGCGCTTTGTTCCCTGTCTTTGAGGCCGAAAAAGGTGAAGTAACTTCATCTACTCCTATTCGAAAGCTCGTAGAAGTTGAAGAGTATTTAAAGCTTCAAGTGCGCTATGCGCATCTATTTTCACCAACGCGCAACGATGCCGTCATCAATCAACTCCAAGCTATAGCTAATAAAAATATTGCCCGCTATAACTTGATGCCTCAGAATGCGGAGAACTAATCGTGGAAAAACCTTTTGCAATCACGCTCTCAGTTGATAGTTCACTTGCTAATCACACCGGTTCTTGGCGGGTAGAAAAACCTGAATATGTTCACCGTATGCCACCGTGCAATAACGCCTGTCCTGCCGGTGAAAATATTCAAAACTGGCTCTATATCGCCGAAGATGGCTCTTATGAAAGTGCTTGGCGCGCCCTTATTCAAGAAAACCCTTTTCCAGCGATCATGGGCCGTGTCTGTTATCACCCATGCCAAGATGTCTGTAACCGGTCATTTTTAGATGAAGCCGTTGGTATCAACTCTGTTGAACGCTTTCTTGGTGATCATGCAATTGAAAAAGGGTGGAGTATCCCTGCACCTGAAAAAGAATCAGGATTTAAAGTGCTCATCATTGGAGCAGGCCCAGCTGGCTTATCGGCTGCATATCACCTGCGCCGCTTAGGCCATGATGTAACTGTTCGCGATGCAACCCATGCACCTGGCGGAATGATGCGTTATGGAATTCCAAAGTATCGCTTGCCCCGTGAAATCTTAGATGCAGAAATTAATCGTATTAAAGATATGGGTATCAAATTTGAAATGAATACTCGCGTAGATGATGTTCATGTTGCGATGGATGAGGGCTTTGATGCGCTCTTTCTAGCAATTGGTGCGCAGTTAAGTAAGCGTGCTTATATCCCTGCTAGTGAGGCTGCCCGTATCTTGGATGCAATCAAAGTCTTGCATGATGTTGAAGATGGCAATAAACCTTTGCTTGGTCGCAAAGTCGTTGTATACGGTGGTGGCAATACTGCAATGGATGTAGCACGAACTGCCAAGCGATTAGGCGCCGAAGAGGCAGTCATTGTCTACCGTCGCACACGCGATAAAGCTCCGGCCAATGATTTAGAGATTACTGAAGCACTTGAAGAAGGAATCCTTGTTAAATGGTTATCTACTGTTAACCATGTTGGCCAACACGAACTTCGCATTGAAAAGATGGAGCTCGATGAGAATGGCTTTCCGCAACCCACTGGTGAGTTTGAAACTTTAGAGGCTGACTCTTTAATTTTGGCTCTAGGTCAGGAAGTTGATTTTTCTCTCCTTGGAAATAGCGCCGACCTAGATGTTGTCGATGGCACCATGAGTGTTGATGCAACGATGATGACTTCTCATCCAGGCATTTTTGCCGGCGGAGATATGGTTCCGGCAGATCGCACTGTTACTACTGGAGTTGGTCACGGCAAAAAAGCTGCTCGTAATATCGATGCATGGCTGAGCAAAAGCAGTTACGAGAACCTCAAGAACACTGATCTTGTTACCTATGAACAACTCAACTCTTGGTACTACACCGATGCCCCACACGTTGTACGCGAAAGATTAGAGGCAACTCGTCGTGCTAAGGATTTCTCTGAAGTTGTACAAGGCTTAGATGAATCAAATGCTTTATATGAAGCCCGTCGTTGCATGTCTTGTGGCAACTGTTTTGAATGCGATAACTGCTTTGGAGTGTGCCCAGATAACGCGATTATCAAATTAGGACCAGGTAAAGGCTTTGAGATTAATCTGGATTACTGCAAAGGCTGCGGCATCTGCGTGAGCGAATGCCCATCTAGTTCTATCGTGATGGTGCCCGATAAGTAAGGTTTAAGAAACTAAAGTTCCTATAGTTTCACCGCGCACTGCACGAGCGATATTGCCGTTTTTCATCAAATCAAAAACAACGATTGGCAAATGATTTTCGCGGCACAGAGCAAAAGCTGCAGCATCGGCCACAGCAAGTGACTTACTTAAGACCTCGTTATATGAGATTGAATCGTACTTGGTTGCAGTTTTATCTTTCTTAGGATCTGCGTTGTAAACACCATCGACACCACTCTTAGCAAGAAGCAGTGCCTGCGCACCGATTTCAAGTGCGCGCTGGGCTGAAACAGTATCGGTTGTAAAGAACGGCATTCCTGCACCTGCGCCAAAAATTACTACGCGACCTTTTTCAAGGTGGCGAATTGCACGAAGTGGGATGTAAGGCTCGGCAACTTGTCCCATTGTGATTGCAGTTTGAACACGGGTTTGCACACCTTCTTTTTCAAGAAAATCCTGCAGCGCTAAACAGTTCATCACTGTTCCGAGCATTCCCATGTAGTCAGCGCGTGAGCGATCCATTCCACGCTGTGAAAGTTCGGCCCCTCGGAAATAATTACCGCCGCCAACTACGATGGCTACTTGTACGCCACTTCGAGCTACATCTGCGATTTGTTTAGCAATATCTTGCACAACATCGGGATCAACACCAATGCCTTTTGCTCCGCCGAAAACTTCACCAGAAAGTTTAAGGAGCACCCGCCGATACGTTCCTCGTGTACCGGGCATGAGTGCTCCTTTAACTTCTAGTTCGAATATCTAAATTCTA
>CAIVDO010000134.1 GCA_903904665.1 uncultured Actinomycetes bacterium
TCTCGAATCGCCCTTGAGCACTAAAACTTGCGGTGCACTTGCCTGTGCACTTCAAAGCACCAGCGCCATAGTTAGCACCGGCTGCAGACCACTTACCTGTGCGCGATGATTTATCGGCCTTTGTAACCGTGTTGGTGATTAAAAGATCTCCAGTAACACCATTTCCAATACAGTCAAAAACTTGAGCAGTTGCCGAAATTGCCACGCCATTAGTTAATTTAAAGGTGGGTGAGGCTTTAGCGGTGCTGCTTTGCAGTACTAGACCTTCATTATTTACTAAATTACTTTGGCACAGCCCACTTCCAGCATCTTGTGCACCAGTCCATGAGGTGGTTATTTGATCACCATTGAGCGCACTCACGTTGAAATCATTGGTAATTGTTGGTTTGCCGCGGTCAATTATCACTTTTACCGGCTTAGACCATTCGCTTTTGTTGCCGGCGATATCGATAGCCCGTAATGAAAACATATAAGAGCCTTCGGGTAGATCGCGCACGCGCACAGTCTTGGGTGCAACAAATGGATTAAGAATCGTTGGCGTCCAGTTATCTACATCAGTTCCTGGTAGATCACTTATTACGCCATCAACCGATACTTGATAACTGGCAATAGCTGTTTCGGCATCTTGATAGCCGGGTTTAGTTATTTCGATTCCCGGATATCGCCACTCATTAACATCTAGTAGTGCCGGAACTGGTGGTGGTGTGAGATCGGCTGCCTTAGTAATTGTTACTACTGCCCCGGTATCTGATGTTGTTGCACTTACTGAGACATTACCTGAATACAAGGAACCATTTGTGGTTGTCATCGATCCGGCACCGCGCGATAAGACATACTTAAAATTATCCATATTGAGCATCCACACATCTGTGCCCAAACTGTCAGCAAACTCTGAGGCGATGGCATCTTCAGGGTTCGGTGAAACAACTGATGAAATTGGTGGAGGATCTAAACGAAATATAACTAGACCTGCTTTGTATTGAACCAAGGGATTGGCTCTGCGATATTCAATCCAGTAAGCCGAGTTGCCATCGCGTAAATAAATAGCTTTTAATCCATTGGCAAAATCACTAGGTGCAAGCGTGAGTGTTTGGCTTTGCCACACTTGCTTGACCTGAGAATCATCCATATAACCCATGCGCCATTGATGGTAAGTATTAAGAGTTGAATCTGTATCAACATTTCCCATGACATCGATTACACCGCCGTATTCAACGGCCTTGCAATCCTCGCTCCATTGCCCATCGTTTTTTCCGGAATCACAGCGCAAAAGATTTGAGTGACCTAGACCTATTGTGTGGCCGAGTTCGTGAGCGATAACAAAAGATGAGCCCGAGTCATGAAGAACCACGATTCCGCTTTGTGATTTTGGACCACCTAAGGGAGCGCGCCCTGACCACACACACCCAGCTTTAGGCGCTGCAATAACTAAATAGCGCTTGCTGTAATCGCTAATACCTAAACGTTTATATGCCTCTTCCTGCATTGAATCAATAAAACTTGATGCGCCACTGCCAGAGCACGGCATGCGTGTAAGTAAGGTTATTGGCGCAGTCAAAACCTGCCCTGATTTAAAGGAGATCGTGCGATCTGTCGGCGCACCTACAAGTGTTGTGTACGACTTCCA
>CAIVDO010000135.1 GCA_903904665.1 uncultured Actinomycetes bacterium
TCTAGTAAATGCATGGTATTGCCACCTGCAACAAAATAACAATGGGTGTAGTTTTCTTCAGAAACGAGTTTTGCTACCAAATACTCAGCGTATTTCATTTAACACCATCTCAATTCCTAATTTCAAAGCATCTGTTGCACCCACAAGTGCCTCCTGATCAAAAGGGATTCTGACGAGTTCAGGTCCCGATGTCATTGGTAAAATAAGGACAAGATCTGTATTCGAATTTTTTTTGTCCTTCGCTAGAGCTTGGCTAAATTTCGTATAATCTAGCCCAGAGATTTCATTTTCAATCTCTAACTTTACTGTCTTACAGAAACTTAGACATCTGGCTATCAACATACGTGTTGAATCGGTTGTTTTACTCAAGGGATGTTGGGATGCGGCGATCATTCCAATCAAGACTGCAACTCCATGCGGAATTTTGTAATCCGTGGCTGATTCCAAAGCGTGTCCAAAAGAATGGCCAAAATTAAGGAGTTTTCTTATCCCCACATCCAATTCATCCTCCTCAACAAAATACTGTTTGCTTAACAAAGAGAGTTGAATAATTTCTGTGATCGTTTGCTGTTCTACATCAGATTGCCATCGGTTGATCAACTGTGAGCATTGAGAGAACGTATCAGCTGATGTAGTAAAGCATATTTTCATGATTTCAGAAATACCAGCGATAATTTCTAGGTTCGGCAGCGTAGAAACAAATGACGTATCAATGAAGATTTCTTTTGGTGGATAGAAATTTCCAACTAGATTCTTAACATCTCCAGCGTTTATTGAACTTTTACCACCAATGCATGAGTCACCCATGGCAGCCAAAGTTGTTGGAATGTAAATCCACTTAACTCCACGCATATATAAGGATGCCACTAGGGTGCCAATATCTTGTAGGTAGCCGCCACCAATCACGACTAAGACATTGTCTTTTGTCATTCCTTCCGCTGATAGCTTAATCATGACTTCTTCAGCAGACCCTAAGGTCTTGTTCGCTTCATTAGCAGAGACGAAAATACACTTTTCTTCACTGATCTCGATTTGTTCCTTCACCGTCTGGTCAACAATGAAGTAATGATTTTCAAAATTGACTGAGTGTAGAGGCTGGAATTTGATTGAATAGGAGCCAAATGAACTGTTTATTACAATATTAGACAAGTTTTGAAACGCTCCAGCCGTTATCAACGATGATTTCCTGGCCGGTAACCCCACTTAACTTACCGGCCGCTAATTCACATACAACTGATGCCACTTCACCTAAGTTAACAAGTCTTTTTAGAGGCGATTCTGAAATTACTCTTTCCAATTCTTCGGGCTTCAAATTTGTGGTTGTCATAGGCGTGTCTATCGGTCCCGGTGCGACAGCATTAATCTGAATACCGAGTGGTCCTAAATCTGCCGAAAGTGAGCGAAGCATTCCACCAATTGCAGCTTTTGAGATTCCATAGGACAATTTATTAGGACGGCTTAACTGCCCCCAAACGCTTGATAATAAAACTAATTGCGAATCTCGCTGTACTTTCTTCGCGTCAAGTAACACTTTTAATGAACGAAGCACAAAAGTGACATTTGCTTCCATAACTTTCTCGTATGAATCAACCTCGAACGTTGCCGAGGAGTCTGAAGCGTTGATGCCTTGAGCCCAAACGACACCAGCAAACCGCGAGAACGAGTCTAATTGGCTTTGCAGTTCCTTTAAATCCCTACTGCCATGTGTAACTGTTCCGTGAAGTAGGAGTTTTTCTGCACAGGCAGAGCCTATTGAGCCGTTTGCTCCAAATACTAAGAAGTTCAATGGGTCAATCACTCGGCATGGTCCTTTTACTTACCAATTCTTCCAGGGAGCTTCATTAGAATTCCATAACTCATTGAGAAAATTGGATTCTCGAAAAGTATCCATTGGCTGCCAAAATCCATTGTGTCGATAAGCCGCAAGTTGTCCATCAGCCGCCA
>CAIVDO010000136.1 GCA_903904665.1 uncultured Actinomycetes bacterium
CTATTAAGAAAGAGACAGGCGCCGAATCCGTTCGTGCAGTTGTCTTGGTGGATTAATGAGCACAATTAACTTAGCGGTAATCGCAGGCGATGGAATTGGACCTGAAGTTGTTAACGAGGGCCTTAAAGTTCTAGATGCTGTGTCTACAAAGTACGGCATCAGTTTTAACAAAACATCCTATGACTTAGGAGCAGGCTTCTGGCATCGCACAGGTGAAGTTCTACCTGATGCAACGCTGGCCGAGCTGGCAACTAAAGATGTTATTTTGCTTGGTGCAGTCGGAGATCCAACGGTCCCCAGCGGTGTTCTAGAGCGTGGTCTTCTATTGAAGCTGCGCTTTGCCTTTGATCACTACATCAACTTGCGCCCAGCCCGCTTGATGCCTGGGGTCACTGGTCCGCTTGCAACTAAAGCACCTATTGATTTTATTGTTGTGCGCGAAGGTACTGAAGGCCCATATGTTGGCGCCGGAGGAGTTTTAGCAGAAGGCACTGATGCAGAAATTGCAACGGAGGAGAGTCTTAATACTCGCCGCGGCGCAGAACGCGTTATTCGAGATGCATTCGAACGAGCACTTAAGCGAGATCGCAAGAAGTTAACGCTTGTTCACAAGAACAACGTTTTAACTCGCGCTGGTGGTCTGTGGACTCGCACATTTAACGAAGTTGCTAAAGAGTATCCAACGGTTACAACTGATTACCTACATGTTGATGCAGCATCAATGTTCTTTGTTACCAATCCAGAGCGCTTTGATGTAGTCGTTACAGATAACTTATTTGGTGACATTTTGACCGATATTGCCGCTGCTATCTGTGGCGGAATCGGACTAGCCGCATCCGGCAATATCAATCCAACCCGTAAGTTTCCATCGATGTTTGAACCCGTTCATGGCTCAGCACCTGACATTGCCGGTAAGAATATTGCCGATCCAACAGCCACTGTTATGTCAGTTGCCATGATGCTAGATCACTTAGGTTATGCCGATGCAGCCCACGATATTGAACGCGCAGTGGCATCAGATCTTTTAACACGGGCCGATAAGAAGCGAAGTACAACTGAGGTAGGAGATGCGCTGGTTGCAGCGCTATAAAAATATGAAAATATCACTCAACCCACATGCCAAAGATGCTGCTACGCGAGATGCGTTAGTTGCCGAAGGCGGTTTTGGTAAGTACTACACCGACCACATGGTTGTGTGTGAATGGAGTGAAACAGAGGGTTGGGGCGAACCAGAGCTAAAGGCTTATGGTCCAATCTCTTTAGATCCAGCGACAGCTGTTTTTCATTACGGTCAAGAGATCTTTGAAGGATTGAAGGCTTATCGCCAACCCGATGGTTCGATTGCGCTTTTTCGTCCAGATGCTAATGCCAAGCGCTTTGCTAAATCAGCGGCCCGCTTAGCCCTGCCAGAGATGCCTGAGGCTCTCTTTATCGAAACTGTTAATGCCTTGGTGAGCCAAGATGGTGGATGGGTTCCCAATAAAATCGGTGAGGCGCTATACATACGTCCATTTATGATTGCAACTGAAGTTGGTTTAGGGGTTCGACCATCTAACAAAGCTACATATTTAATCATTGCAACACCAGCAGGTGCCTACTTTGATCCATCTAAGGCTGTCTCTGTGTGGATTTCAACTGAGTACGTTCGTGCAGCTCAAGGTGGAACTGGTGAGGCTAAGTGCGGCGGAAACTACGCCGCATCATTGGTCGCACAAAAAGCTGCCGCACAAGAGGGCTGTGATCAAGTTGTGTGGATCGATGCAAAAGAGCGTAAATGGGTTGAAGAGATGGGCGGCATGAACCTGTACTTTGTTA
>CAIVDO010000137.1 GCA_903904665.1 uncultured Actinomycetes bacterium
CGGCAATTGCGCAGAGATCTGGGTGCGAAAAGACGGGTTTAGAGTTTTCGAAATATCCTGAATACATGGCAGTGAGTAATTCATCCTGTTTGCCAATTGTTTCGGCCCACAGCAGTAAACGGTGGCGGATTGTGATTTGCTCCTTATGCTCGAAACCTTCTAAAGCTTTTTCCAGTCGCTTCTTGCCAATAAAGCACCAAGGGCAGACAACGTCAGACCACACATCAATAATCATTTTGAATCCTATCGCGCAACCTAATCAATTTGGGGAAAAATTCTCTGCTCATAACTCGGCAAGGTTCCATTGCATTTGTGGATGTATTTCTCGAGGGCTCTCTTTCGGCCCCATTTAGAAATTGCAAATGGTCTGCGATATGTCTTCTTAGGATTCGCTGAAAGAAAAGCCAGAGATCCCTCTAGAAATTATGAGCTCTCGTAATGCCGCTTGACCCACTTGAGTCCGTATGCAGTGATTCAACTATATATTCTATTAGAGGCATTCCTGGTTTCCATTTACAAGCCATTGCGACACTAAGGCACACTTTAGCAAATCCACTTCTGGAATCTGTGATGGATTGACGAAATATCCACCAGCCTTTTCTGGAGAGAGATGAAATATCTTGGATACCCTTTGTGGACAATAGTGTTTTGAAGCTGCCTCAATAGGAATAGGGAAAGCACTAGGTTGAACTTATTTATATATGAGTTCGAATTAACTTGGAAAGTTAGTCTTCTTGTATGGCTTTCCGCTTTGATCATATGTAATCCAAAGCCCTGATTGAACGCCAACTTTAAATGAACCAGAGCGAAGTTTTGTTCCATCTTTGCGAAACCATTCCCAATATCCATGCATCGCATTTTCTTTGAATTTGCCTTTGGCTTTCAGGATCCCATTACCGTAAAACTCTAAGTACTCCCCCGCCTTATTGGGATACGTGGCGTTAATCTGAGCGATTCTTACTTTAATAATTTTTTTCAACAATGGGCGGGGGAAGGCTTTATCCAGTGAGAAATGAATCGAGCCTTTAGTCTGCACGTACTTAGAGAGCTCTTTTTCTAGATATTTATTGGTAGATCCGCTGTAAGGAAATATCGAGTTATGGGCTTTATATCCATCTAAACCCAGAACAGGCACACCGTTAATGGCAAATGTAGGTATTCCATACTTAATAATCTCTTGAGCCGTAGGAAGTTCTTCCAAAATATCTGAGCGCAGTTGATTAAGGATGGCTCGTTGCGCCTTTTCGAACTTCTTTAAATGCGCCGTTATTTGTGCCTTGCTCATGGATTAATAACGCCTGCTGACAGTAGGACTAGCACGGTAGTTCCAAGCAGGATTCGATAGATAATAAATGGCATAAAGCTCTTAGTTGTTACATATTTCAACAGCCAAGCAATTACTGCGTATCCCACCACAAAGGCGATTGCAGTTGCTACGAAAGTTTCTGGAAGAGTGAAAACATTGCTAGCGGCAGATGCGCCAAAAGCATCTTTAAGTTCGTATAAACCGCTGCCAAAGACAGCTGGAATCGCTAATAAGAAGGAGTATCGCAAAGCAGCTTCTCGGGTATATCCAAGGTAGCGACCCATCGCGATAGTTGCACCGGATCGTGAGACTCCTGGAATCAAGGCAAGTGATTGCGCAAGGCCATAGAGAATGCCGTGCTTTGCATTGAGCTGATCTAATGTTCTAACTTTCTTACCGTAATGATCGGCCCAACCTAAAATAACGCCAAAGATAATCATGACTGATGCAATTAACCATAGTGATCGGAAATCATTTGTGATGATGTCTTTACCAAGAACACCCAACACAACTACTGGAATGCTGCCGATAATAATGAGCCAACCCATGCGCGCTAGAGGCTTATCGTCGGTGGCTAAATCTTTACGCAGTACTACTTGCTTAAACCAGGCCACGATGATTTTCTTGATGTCATTGCGAAAGAAGATAAGAACAGCCAGTTCTGTACCAATCTGGGTAATAGCGCTAAATCGAGCACCAGGATCCTGGGCCTTGCTAAAGAACTCACCAGCAATACGTAGATGTGCACTTGATGAAATTGGCAAGAACTCAGTTAGCCCTTGAAGGATTCCTAAGAAGATTGATTCGAACAAAGTGAACACCTTTTCATTTGATTAATAATGCCCAATGATAACTCTCCAAGCTTTTTAACCCAGTTAAATCTCAATCTTTTCCCGTTTTCCTGCAAAGAATCCAACTGCACCGAGAATCAAACCAAGCACCACTGGAACTATTAGCGCCAAGTTCCAACTCAGAGTCGCGTCAAATATCGCACCTACAATTCCAGGCGCGAACGCTGCCATTAAGTAACCAATGGACTGAGCCATGATGGACAGGGAACGAGTCTGGCCAGCATCAACGCTACGAGTGACAGTGAGCAAGAGAGACAGCGGAAAAGTAACTGACAAACCGACATTAGAGATCAAGAGCCATAAAACTAAGCGCCAGCCGCTGTCAAAGATGACTGCGGCAAAACTAGCTGAAATCATCAGACCCATTAAGAATAGGAATACTCGAACATTTCTTAATTTCGATGCATAGTGCGGGGCGGCGATTCCGATTGCAGAACCCAGAAAACCTGTAATAGAGACAGCTAATCCTGCATGACCAAGGGTGTATCCCTTTGAAACCAAGATAGTTGGAAGCCAGGTTGCTGTTCCATAGAAGAGCATGGACTGAAGACCAAAGAAGATTGCGATGCTCCAAGCACCAGGTTTTCTAAAAAGTGAAGTATGAAACTTCGCACTGACTTCCATATGCCCTGACTCATGAGATTGAGAGATTCTGATGAGCCACCAAGCCGATGAAATTACACCGATAACAAGCCATGGAACCATCGAAAGGCGCCATCCCCAAGAAGTTGCTTCTGCTAATGGCACTGCAACTGCAACTGAGATGGCAGCAAAGGTGCCCATGATTGTTATGTAGATACCTGTAAGCAATCCGGAATGATCAGGCGCATTTTCCTTGACCCAAACCGGTAAGGAAAAGTTGAGTACTGCAATTGCAATTCCAACTGTTATCGATGAGATAAAGAGCATTGGAACATTTCCAACTGCCCTTAGGAAAATCGCGGCCGTTAGAACTACTAAAGTCCAAGCAATTACCTTATTTGTGCCACCAATTTTGCCCACTAGCGGCATCAGAAAAGCACTACCGGCAAAACAAAGAACTGAGAGTGAAGTAAGAAAAGAGAGATGAAAAGAGCTCAGGTGATACTGCTCTTTTAGAATGGGATAAAGCGGACTCATGATTGTTAGACCAGCGCGCATATTGATAGCGGTTATAAAAATAGGAAGGCCCTTGCGAATCGCTTCGCGATTAGTCATCACTGATCCAGGCACTACCAGAGCCTATCGGGCTACCTGCAAATACCTTGCAAAAGGCTGATTTTGACCGCTATCTAATTTAGTTGAACTTTCAACTAAATTGCTATATGGTCCTCCTGTGTCACATTCAGTGACGTAAACAGAAACTATCAAAGGAATATTCATGTCAGTTCTTTCAACTTTGCCAGCAGGTACTTTTACTATCGATGCATCTCACAGCCGCGTAGGCTTTAGCGCCCGTCACGCAATGGTTACAAAGGTTCGGGGTTCATTCAATGAATTCTCAGGATCTGCAGTAGTTGCCGATGGCGCAGCAACGATCACAATCGATATCAATGCTGCGTCAATCGATACACGTAGTGCAGACCGCGACGGTCACTTGCAATCTCCAGATTTCTTTGATGTTGCAAACTTTCCAAAGCTCACCTTTGTTTCAACATCTATTAAAGATTCTGGTTCAGACAAGCTTGTAGTCGAAGGAAACCTAACGATCAAAGATGTAACTAAGTCAATCACAATCGAATTCGAGTACTCAGGTACTGCAGTAGATCCATACGGCAACGCTCGCTACGGCTTTGAAGGTTCATCAGATATCAACCGTAAAGATTTCGGTCTTGTTTGGAATGCAGCGCTTGAAACTGGTGGAGTAATCGTTTCAGATAACATCAAGCTAGAGTTCGAAATCTCAACAATTCTTGCTAAGTAAGTAGTATTTATAAAGGCCCTGGGAGAAATCCTGGGGCCTTTTTCTTTATCGCTAGCCCCCTATCTCTGAAATCACATAGCAATAAGCCTTATTCGTATTGCCAGAACCCTAGAAAGGAGCAGAATCAAATTGCAAAACATTCTTTTGCAATTATTAGAGAGTTGGATGAAAAATGAAGGCTCTAGTTTATGGCGGACCTGGCAAGAAGGAATGGAAAGAAGTTCCAAACCCTACGATTCAAAAGCCAACGGATGTCATTGTTAAGGTAGAAACCACAACCATTTGCGGTACTGATTTACATATTCTCAAAGGCGATGTGCCTGCAGTTACTCCGGGCCGCATTCTTGGCCATGAGGGCGTTGGAACAATCACTGAAGTTGGCGCATCTGTAGTCAATTTCAAAGTCGGCGATCGCGTCATAATTTCCTGTATTAAGTCCTGCGGTGCATGTAAGAACTGTAAAGCTGGTTTGTACTCACACTGCTTGGGTGATGAAGGAGTATCTGGCCTAGGTTGGGTATTAGGACACCTTATTGATGGAACACAGGCCGAGTTTGTCCGTATTCCATATGCAGATAACTCATTACACAAAATGCCCGTTGGCACAACCGATGTTGAAGCTGTGATGTTGTCAGATATTTTGCCAACAGGCTTTGAGATGGGTATTCAATATGGCGCGGTAAAACCAGGTGATGTTGTCGCAGTGATTGGTACTGGACCTGTTGGTCTAGGAGCGATTATTACAGCAGGCCTCTATGGAGCAGCTCGTGTGATTTCAATCGATCTCGATAAGAATCGCTTGGAAAAATCCCGTGAATTTGGAGCAACAGATGTTGTTGTATCCGGCTCGCCAAGTTGGCGTGAAGAAGTTATGGCTATGACTGATGGTGCAGGAGTTGATGTAGCTATTGAGGCGGTCGGTATTCCGGAGACCTTTGAAATGGCTACACAAATTGTGCGCCCCGGTGGTCACGTGGCCAACGTTGGTGTTCACGGAAAATCAGTACCACTAGCTCTTCAAAACTTATGGATTCAAAATATCTCCATAAGTATGGGTCTGGTTAATACCAATACGACCCCACTATTGCTTAAGTTGGTTGAGAGCAAGAAAATTGATGCTGCGAAATTCGCAACACACTTCTTTACTTTTGACCAATTCATTGATGCCTATGACACATTTAGTCGTGCGGCAGAAACTAAGGCTCTAAAGGTTGTTATTACGCAGAAGTAGTAACTCTCATTTAACTGTCGGCTACCTGTTTTTCGTAGCCGACAGTTTTATGTGAAGATGTATAGTCCTTTCTATGTCCAAGAAAATTCACCCCTTAACGCTTCCTGCGATCGCCCTATCTTTAATGACTGTTATTTCTGCGGTTGCAGGTTTGAATGTGGCACTCCCCTCAATCGCACGAGACTTAGGGGCTACTCAAACACAACTAACTTGGATTGTTGATGCCTACACCGTTGTTTTTGCTGGACTCTTACTACTTTCTGGGGCTTTGTCAGATCGATTTGGTCGCAGAAATGGTCTGGTCTTTGGTTTAGTTATTTACTTAGTTGTTGCTTCATGGGGATTAGTAGTAAATAGCGTCGATCACTTAATCATCTTGCGCTCAATCATGGGAATCGGCGCGGCATTTATTATGCCTTCCACGCTTTCAGTTATAACCGCTTCCTTCCCACCCGAAGATCGCTCCAGGGCTGTTGGTGTGTGGGTTGGAGTCGCTGGAGGCGGCGCCTTTATTGGTTTATTTGGAAGCGCATTTTTGATGCGTTATTACTCTTGGCATTCATTTTTTGCCATGAATATGACACTTGCCGTCTTAGGACTTATCGGAGCACTCACGGTTGTTCCAAACTCAGCAGATAAAACTGGTAGAAAGTTAGATGTTGCCGGTGGGTTAATCTCGATACTACTTGTTGGTGGTTTGGTTTATGCAATTATCGAAGGTGCAGAGCTTGGTTGGACCTCCACTCAGGCCGTACTTGGTTTTCTACTTACCGCTATAGCTCTACCAACTTTTATCCTGGTAGAACTTAAGAAAGATGCTCCGTTGCTTGATCCACGGCTTTTTACTAATCGTGGATTTACGATGGGATCACTATCGATAACCCTTCAATTCTTTGGTCAATTTGGTTTTATCTTTGTTGGCTTGCAGTTTTTACAGTTTGTCTATGGATTAACGCCATGGCAGGCCGTACTACGTCTGATGCTGGTACCGGTAATAGTTTTGCCTATGTCACGTATAGCCGGAGTCCTTAGTAAAACTATTCCTCAAAAATATTTGGGATCATTCGGCTTATCTTTCCTAGCTATCGGTATGTATGTATTTAGCACAATGCCCCTGACATTCTCATATGCTCACTTTTGGTCAGGCCTTGCACTTTTTGCTTTTGGTATGGCACTTGCTTCTACCCCGGCAACTACGGCAATTACTAACTCATTACCAGCAGAAAAACAAGGTGTGGCATCGGCAGTTAATGATGTTTCGCGCGAAGTTGGCAGCGCACTTGGCATTGCAATTGTTGGCGCAATCCTTAATACGACCTACCGCAGCGGAATGGCCGAATCAGTCAAACAACTACCTGTAGCCCTTGCCGACAAGGTTTCACATTCAATAGCTTTCACGAGCATGCAAGCTCCTGCAGGTATGGAAACGCAATTCGAGGCGCTTAAACAAACAGCTTTCAAGTCATTTCAGCATGGAACCTCTTTAAGCATGAGAATGATTATGTACGTTGCAATTGCAACGGCGCTCATAATTTTCACCTTTGCACCCAAGAAAGTGCATGAAATAGATCAGTAAAAAGCTAGAAGGCTTTCTTCTTCTGATCCATAATCTTTAAGATCATAGGTGTAAAAATCAACTGCATTGCCAAGCCCATTTTCCCACCAGGAATTACTAAGGTATTTGGACGAGTCATCCACGAGTTATGCAGCATTGATAGCAAGTAGGAGAAATCAATTCCCTTTGCATTAGTAAAACGAATAATTACCATGCTCTCATCGGCTGTTGGGATATCTCGAGCAATAAATGGATTTGAAGTATCTACGATGGGAACCCGCTGAAAGTTAACGTGAGTCTTTGAAAACTGTGGGCATATATATTTAACGTAATCTGGCATGCGTCGCAATATTGTGTCGACAACAGCCTCCTTGGAATATCCGCGGGTGGATTGATCGCGGTGCATCTTTTGGATCCACTCAAGGTTAATAATTGGTACTACTCCGACGAGGAGATCTACATGCTTAGAAATATCGATTTCATCATCTGAGTACGCACCATGTAAACCTTCATAGAAAAGGACATCTGTGCCACTAGGAATATCTTGCCAAGGTGTGAAAGTTCCAGGGCTTTGATTAAAAGGTTTAGCCTCAACATCATCGTGTAAGTAAAGGCGAGATGCACCTGTGCCATCAACACCATACTGTTCAAAGAGTCCAGATAGTTCTGGCAATAAATTGGCATCTGGGCCAAAGTGGCTCAAATGACGCTCACCAGCTTTCTCTGCTGCGGCCATACGTTCACGCATTTCAATACGGTCATATCTATGAAAGGAATCGCCTTCGATAATGTGAGCGTTGATTAACTCTCTACGAAAGATATGTTGGAAGGATGCTTTCACGGTAGTTGTGCCCGCACCAGATGAACCTGTCACTGCAATTACAGGAAACTTCTTTGACATCTGCTTCTCCTTTTTCCTTCTACTTATCTAGATAGAGTGATCGCTCACCGAAAAGTGGTGAGTCATACGGTGTATCTGTTCCTGCGTCGTACTCCTCGTGATATCTCTCAACGCGTTCAACCTCACGCTTTGATCCAAGAATCACTGGAATGCGTTGGTGAATAGAGGTCGGCTCAACTTCAAGCATTCTGCCTCGGCCAGTACTTGCCCAACCTCCAGCTTGTTCAACAAGCATCGCCATAGGGTTTGCTTCATACATCAGTCGTAATCTGCCTGGCTTGCTTGGATCACGGGTATCTCGCGGATACATAAAGATTCCACCGCGAAGAATAATTCTGTGAACTTCAGCGACCATAGATGCGATCCAACGCATATTGAAATCATGGTTGCGAACTCCAGTTGAACCCTCTTTGCACTCAGCGATATACCGAGCAATCGGTGGCTCCCAAAAACGTGAGTTGCTTGTATTAATTGAATACTCTGAAGTTTCTTCAGGAATAGTTATCGATGGATGAGTCAAAATGAAGTTGCCGCTATCGCGATCGAGTGTAAACCCATGTGTTCCGCGACCAAGTGTTAAGACCAGCATCGTTGAGGGTCCATAGATTGCATATCCGGCAGCAACTTGGTTAATTCCTTGTCTTAGAAAGTCCTGAGTAGTTGCCGCAGAGTTATCTTCTTTGGCTAAGATAGAAAAAATGGTGCCGACTGAGACATTAAAATCAATATTGCTAGAGCCATCCAGTGGATCAAAAAGTAAGAGATACCGACCGCGCTCTTGTTCTGCAGGTATTTGATAAGCAAGCTCGAGCTCCTCGGAGACCATGCCGGCAAGCTGTCCACCCCATTGGCACTGCTCAATAAATGCATCGTTACTTATAACATCTAACTTTTTTTGAACTTCACCCTGCACATTTTCTACTTCAGCTGAACCTAAATATCCACCAAGGGCACCTTTTGCAAGCATCGCCGAGATAGTTATGACCGCTGTTGCAACATCAATGAGCAATGAACTCAGGTCAGTTAACTCTGGATCCACGCTGATTTCATTAATGAGATATTTGCTCAACGTCATATTTGAGTTGCGCATTATTTAACCTTTAAATCCAAGAACTTCACGCCAACCGGGAAATAGTTCATCAGAATCCCAGTGAAAAGTTTCTAGCGCTCCGCGAAGTTCAGGATGAGTTAGCGCATATTCAGGAAGTGATACACCGGCCTTCCATGCTTGCTCTGCTTGGCGCAATGACTTTGCACCAGCAGTGCCGCCACCTTTATGACCAAATGCACCGCCGCCGGAAGTTTGTATTACGTTGGAGTGACCTAAGTTTCCAAAGAAGCCAGGCAATCGAAGCGCATTCATACCACCAGAAATAATCGATGTTGAAGCTTTCATGCCGTTCCACTCCTGATGAAAAAAAGGACCATCGGTGCTGTCATTTTCTAAGACAAATGCAAGATTCTTATCCTTCTTTTCACCCTCCATCTTTCCGTAGCTCATTGTTCCTACGTGCATACCTGACGCACCGATTATGCGAGCAAGCTTGCAATGAACATATGAGGTGTAACCACGCATACTTTGTGGACTGGTAACTGCGCCATGGCCTGCGCGATGGTAATGAATAAAGGTATCTGGAAAGCGTCGGCGAGCAGTTGTAACTGCAGTTCCACCTGCCACATAACCATCTACAAGGAAAGCAACATGATCTGCATCTTTGCCAAATGTTTCCAGAATGAACTCTCCACGAGCAATAATTTCAAATGGGTCATCGGCAGTGATATTTGCTGAAAATAGCTTGGCTTCACCTGTTTCATCCTGTGCCCGGCGCAATGCATCGGCAACAAGTGGGATTGTTTCCTTCAAAGGTGCATAGGTTTGATTGCCCTGCGGCTCATCATTTTTGATGAAATCTCCACCAAGCCAAAACTCATGGCAGGCATCGGCAAATGGTTTTGGTCGCAAACCTAATTTTGGCTTAATGATTGTTCCAACAACCATTCCACCATTTACTAATGGTTTACCAAGTACACGCCACATGTCAGCGATATTTCTATTTGGACCATCAAAGAGCGCTAAGAATGCTGGAGGGAAATAAAAGTCGTGCAGCTTTCCATATTCAACATCGCCCATTCCCTGATTGTTTCCAACAGTAAGAGTAAGGAATGAAGCAACCATCGCTTTGCCATCGGTTATATTGCGATCAAAGAGCTCTAGAGGATATGCAATCTTCATTACTTCATGTGCAGGATCGATTTCATACACCAATGCATCTATTCCACGGGTGAAATCATCTGTTGTGCCAACTTCAACATTGGTGCCAGTTGACGATTCAGCGGCAAAGTGCGCTGCAGTAGATAGGAAGTCGGCGTTATTTTTTGGCCTCATTACATATGCGCAAAGCACATGTTTACCATCGGCAATGAGGTCGGCCTCGTTTAAGTCAAGACGGGCATATCTATTGGATTGATCCATTGCATCACCTATATCTCCGTTGGCAACTTTAAAGTTTTCAGAGATTGTTGCAGTGAATCATTTATGCGGGAATAGATACCTACAGGGGCAGCACTTTTTTATGTTTATGCTTTTTTTACGATGCTTGATTTCAGGTTCATTGGACCGAAACCATCGACCTTGGCATCAATATCGTGATCTCCAGGACCATCCACGAGGCGAATATTGCGCACCTTCGTACCAACTTTGAGCGGTGTTGAACTGCCCTTTACTTTCATATCTTTAATGATGGTTACGTCGTCACCATCGGCCAAGATATTTCCAGCTGAATCCTTAATCACCCGCGGGGCGTCCACGCCATCTTCGGCCTCATGTGGATTCCACTCGTGGGCACACTCTGGGCAGACTAAAAGCTCACCCATTTCGTAGGAATATTCAGATTTGCATTCAGGACACGGTGGAAGATCGCTCATGTTCGCAGTTTAGCCTGTAGTAAAATCTGCGCATGACTTTTTCAGGACTAAACCTTCTCGGCGTACTTCTAGCCTTTGTTGTTTCATTTATTAGCGGTGCAATCTGGTTCGGGCCAAAGACTTTCTATCCAGTCTGGATGAAAGCCCGTGGCATTGAATCTGGCCAGCTAAATTCCAATCAAAATAAGCCAGTCTTGCTCTTTGGTGGCACGATTATTGGAGTATTGGTTCAAACGCTTACTTTGGCTTTGATAATCAACTCGCTCCAGAAATATGAGCCAAACTTAGGAATTCTCGACGGCGCTGGCATTGGCTTTGCTCTAGGCGTTGGTATTTCAATGTTCTCTTCACTTTCACATCGCCTCTTCGGTGGAGAAAATTTGAAAGTCTGGATCATCGAGACCGCCAATGATGCAATCAATCTGACAATTGCTGGGGCAATCATCGCTTTCTTTAACTAAGCCAATATCGTCACATTCAATAGGGTCAAGATTCCCAGAATTGCAAAAACTGCTGCGGCAATACCATGAACGAGTTTCATTGAGACTTTCTCTGCAAACTTATTACCGATAAAGACTGCTGGCACATCAGCAATAAGCATTCCAAGAGTCGTGCCCATGACTACAAGAAGCACGCTGGAATAGTGTGCCGCTAGTGCCACCGTTGC
>CAIVDO010000138.1 GCA_903904665.1 uncultured Actinomycetes bacterium
ACCAAACCCAGCGCTTCCAACAACGTCACGCGATGGTGGGGCTCTATGGCGCCTTACATTCAAGGATGCACAAAACCCAGCGGCTGGAGCAGAACTTGAAATGCTATTAAACGGTGGAGAATCACTGTTTTTGAGCAAGCCAGACAACATCACAGTTACACATGATGGCAAGTACGTGCTACTTCAAGAAGATCCAGGCAACAACGCTGCACTTGCACGTGTTGCTGCGTATCGCGTTTCTGATGGAAAGCTCGCAGTTCTTGGGCAATTTGATCCAGCAATGTTCCTTAAGGGCGGCGCACAGTTCATCACAGAAGATGAAGAGTCAAGTGGAATTATCGATGCAACCAAGTTGCTCGCTAAGCCAGGAGATACAAATACTTACTTCTTCTTCAATGCCCAAATCCATACTCCAACCGGAGCAGTTGCGGCGCGACCAGATCTAGACGGTCGCAACACAGCACGTAAGGAATCGCTCAACATAGCGACGATCGAAGGTGGTCAGTACTACATCATGACGGTTTCAAACTGGGACGCAGTCTTCACCTCATAAAGCTATAAATAGAAAAGCCGGGCAGTGCTTCGAGGGAGCTGCTCGGCTTTTTTATTGCTAATCTGCCGCAATGCGTTTAGATATTTTGGCTGCACTCTCCGGCGTGATGATTGCGCTTCAAGCGCGTGCAAACGGTGAACTGTCGCATAGATTAAACAATGGTTTAGAGGCGGCGCTGGTTTCATTTGGTTCTGGCTTGATCATTATCTCGGTCATTGCAGCCTTTAACCCGGCGATTAAAGAAGGCATCCATAACCTGCGCACCGCAGTTGCCAATAAAGAGATTGCACGATGGAAGTTTCTGGCCGGGGCTCTAGGTGGCAGCTTTGTAGCCATACAAACAAATATCGTGCCCTTAATTGGTGTTGCGATCTATTCGGTGGCATCAATTGCGGGCCAAACTGCGATGTCATTGATTGTGGACCGCATTGGCCTAACAGGCGGTGGAAAAAAGTTAATTTCAAGACGGCGCGTTGCGGCAGCTGTTCTAACTGTCTTAGCGGTCTTTGTATCTGTCTTTGATCGAATAGATGCAAAGAATCTATCAATGGTGGCTGTTATCTTGGGATGCATTGCAGGCGCTGTAGTTGGTGTGCAGCGCGCGCTCAATGGTCAGATAAATGAGCATTCGCATCAAAGTTTTACTACTTCACTTCTTAATTTTATTACAGGAACTAGCCTGCTTGTTATATTGATAATTGGTGGAATTGTTCTAGGGAAAATTGAATTAGTCGCACTACCTGCCGGCCCATGGTGGATCTACACAGGCGGTGTAATTGGGGTTATCTATATCGCTTTTACTTCAACGATTGTGCAACACCTTGGGGTACTGACATTTACATTGTTTAGTGTTGGAGGCCAATTAGTTGGATCTTTGATTATTGATTTAGTTTCTCCAACCGATGGCGTTCACGTGAGCGCTTATCTTGTAACAGGAATTGTTATGACTTACTTAGGAGTTATCGCCGGTGGCGTAAGTAGTTCACGAGTGCGGAAACCAACGAGGCACAAATAAAGAAAGTTGCAATTGCATAGGACCATGTCTTTACCCACGGCAAAGTTGCGGCGTAATACCCAGCCAGAGTTATTCCTACACCCCAGAGCAGTGCACCTAAAGCGTTAGCTGAAAGAAATTTGTAGTAGTTCATCTTTGATGCACCGGCAATGGGTGGGACAAAGGTACGAATCCATGGGAAGAATCGTGCAGCAACTACTGCCCACCAACCGGTTTGTTCATAGAAACGTTCTGAACGTTCGATCATCTTTTGCATACGAGGGGAGTCTCGTTTATCCAGATAAGGACGCCCGACTAAGCGTCCCAAAACAAAACCTATTTGGTCGCCAAAGAAGGCGGCGATAAAGATGACGGTAACAAGAATTACGATATTGACATCTTTATGTGCTGCAGCAACCAAACCAGCACTAAAAAGAATTGAATCACCTGGTAGGAAGAATCCAAACAAAACACCGGTTTCAAAGAAAATAATCGCGCCAGTGATTAAGTAGATTAAATAGGGAGCAAGGGTGGAAAGTTGGGCATCAAAAGATGCAGCTAGTTCAATCACACTGATTTCTTCACCGCAGCTGCCACAGCCTTTGTGACATTGGGATCAAAAACACTTGGCACAATAAATGATGCGTTGAGCTGCTCAGGGGATACGCAATCAGAGATTGCCTCGGCGGCAGCTACTAGTAATTGGTCAGTAATTTTGTTGGCATTTGCATCAAGTAGCCCACGGAAAATCCCCGGAAAAGCCAAAACATTATTTATTTGATTTGGCTGATCACTACGGCCAGTGGCAACCACTGTTGCATACTTACGAGCAACGACTGGATCAACCTCTGGATCTGGGTTAGCAAGTGCGAAGATAATTGAATCCTTCGCCATTTGGGAGATATCTGCTTCTTTAAGAATATTTGGGGCGCTTACTCCGATAAAGACATCTGCTCCAATTAAAGCCTCAGGCATTGTTCCAATGAATTTATTGGGATTGCTGTTGTCTATAAACCACTGTTGCATTGTGTCTTCAGATTTCATGCCACTATGAATCACACCATGGTGGTTGAAACCAATAATGTTCTTTGCACCGCTTAATGTAAGCAAGCGAGCAATAGCATTTCCTGCAGCGCCAACACCACTAAGAACAATCTTTACTGAACCTAAATCCTTATTAACTAACTTAAGAGCATTACGCAGCGCTGCCAAAACAACTATTGCAGTTCCATGTTGATCATCGTGGAAAACTGGAATATCCAATAGCTCACGCAAACGACGCTCGACTTCAAAGCATCGTGGAGCAGAGATATCCTCTAAATTGATTCCACCATAAACAGGTGCAATTAACTGGACTGTGCGAACGATCTCATCGACATCCTGAGTATCTAAACAAACTGGCCAAGCATCAACATCGGCAAAGCGCTTAAACAAGGCCGCCTTTCCCTCCATCACGGGAAGGGCTGCGGCTGGGCCAATATTGCCAAGACCAAGTACTGCAGAGCCATCAGTAACAACGGCCACAGTATTGCGTTTAATAGTTAAACGGCGAGCATCGGCAGGATCTGCCACGATCGCCTGACAAATACGTGCAACGCCTGGCGTGTAGGCGCGTGATAAATCATCGCGAGTCTTTAGCGGCACCTTTGATTGAATTTCAATCTTTCCACCAAGGTGGAGCAAGAATGTGCGATCACTTACTTTACGAACAGTTAGTTCTGGATTCTTTGCTAATGCAATTGTGATTTGATCAGCATGCGCTGAATCAATTGTGTCGCATGTAATGTCAATAACTACTTTTTCTAATAATGATTCAACAACATCAAGCGCAGTAATTGTTGCACCAGCTGCAGTTATAACAGTTGTTGCAAGAGCTACAGGCTGAGCAGATGGTGGACCTTCAACACGGATAGTGATTCCATATCCGGGTGATGTGGCGGCCATTTACACAACTCCATATAAACGATCGCCCGCGTCGCCAAGACCGGGGACGATATAGCCGAGCTCATTAAGTTTTTCATCAAGAGCGCCAGTTACGATATTGATCGGCACTTTACTTCCAGAGAATTCAGTCTCAACTGCTTTGACTCCTTCAGGCGCAGACAAGATACAAATTGCTGTAATTTCAGTTGCGCCGAGGTCAAGTAAATAATGAAAAGCTGCAATTAAAGTTCCACCAGTTGCAAGCATGGGATCGAGAACAAAAACATGTCGACCAGAGAGATCTTCAGGCAAACGGTTTGCGTATGTGCTTGCTTTCAAAGTTGTTTCATCTCGAACCATGCCAAGAAAACCAACTTCGGCATTTGGCATTAACTTACTCATGCCTTCAAGCATTCCTAGGCCTGCGCGCAAAATTGGTACGACAACCGGTCGCGGCTCGGCCATCTTCAAACCTTTAGTTTTTGTTACCGGAGTTGTGATCTCAACACTGTGGGTGCGAATTTCACGAGTTGCTTCATAGGCCAGAAGAGTTACAAGCTCTTCGACCAGACGGCGAAATGTTGGGGAATCAGTTCGTTCATCGCGTAAAACCGTCAACTTGTGGGCAATAAGTGGGTGATTGGCAACATGAACTTTCATAGGCATAACCTAACAGGGCTTTCAATCCTTTCCAATGAGTGGAATCATCTGAGCATGGCTGATTTCGATGATGACCTCGCAGAAGACATCGAAGAGTTTGATGTTTTAGATGATGAAGCACCAAACGTAATGAGTCTCACAAATGAGTTAGACATCGCCGTTGCAGCATGGCATGAAGACGGGCGTTGGACCTTAGGGATACTCCCTGACCCGAATGACATCACTCAAATTATCACTAGGTTAAAAGCTCAGCAAACAAATGGTGGGTCGATAGCACTCATTTCAATTGATGAAGAGTTTTTCATTTTAATTCGTGTGCTCGGTTCACATATTTCACTTTTCTTAAGTGATGCAACGGCTGCACTTGATTACGAAGTTGCAGAAGAGCTCTTAGAAATTGCCGATATCCCTATTCCAGAAGAAGATGATGAATCAGGCCCAATTGGCCAGTTAGAAATCCTTGCAGATCTTGGAATGAACGGTATGGAGATTTCTGCGCTATGTGATGATGAAGAATTATTTCCAGACGAGCAATTGGAAGCCATTGCTAACCGACTTGGGTTTGGTGACAAGTTTGCAGAGTTATTAGAACTGTGAACGATCAAGAACTAATGCGTGCAGCGTTAGCTGTTGCGCAGAAAGCCAATGCCAGTGGTGATGTTCCAGTAGGTGCAGTAATAATTAATAGCGCCGGTGAAATTATCGCAACCGGTCATAACGAGCGTGAACTTCACAATGATCCAACTGCGCATGCAGAAATTGTGGCGATACGAAGAGCTGCAGAAATACTCGGGCAATGGCGATTAGAAGATCACACAATTGTTGTCACACTCGAGCCCTGCCCAATGTGTGCTGGTGCAATTGCACAGTCGAGAATTTCAACTATTGTCTTTGGTGCATGGGATGAAAAGGCTGGTGCAGTGGGCTCGGTATGGGATCTAATACGCGATCCCCGTGCACTCAATAAAGTAGAAGTGCGCGGTGGAGTCCTAGCCGATGAGTGTTCTACGGTGTTAAAAGAGTTTATACAAGGAGTTCGTAAGAAGGATTAAGAATTACCATTGATCCATCTTCTTCACCGACCATACCTTCAGCACGCATCTGTGAACCAACTTCAAGTCCGGCAATTTCGCGTCGTCCTAAGAACTGCAAAGTAACTCCACCGGTTTCATCCCAGATTTCGACTTGCAGCGATGGAGCTGATCCGCGGGGAGCGGTCTTAATCGAAGTTACACGACCATGCACCTGAGCACGTTTGCGCCAAAGAATCTGGCCGATCTTTGTCACATCTTCTGCGTAGTGACTAATCGGTTCAATATTTATAGGCGCAGTGGATTTAGGTTGCGGTGTTGAAGCCTTAGCAACCTCTCTAATCTTATGGGGATGGTGCACCTCAAGTTTTGCTCCCGATGTAATGCGATCAACATCGAAAGGAACAATCGTTGCAACAACACGTGGAAGTTGCGAAATAGGTGCCGCAATCTGTTCAGCAGTTTGATCGTGAAGCAAGCGGCCCAAAAACTGAGAATAAGAACGGCGAGGTAATAACAGAGTTAGTTCTACTTCTTCCTTCTCTGTCATTCGAATCGCATAGTCAAGAGCTGAATTAGCTAGGCGACGATCTGGACAGTCAATGAGTTCAAGAGTCACATCATCGAGCGCATCAGATTTTGCCCACGCCTGTTGAATTTCTTCAGCATGGCGATCATCGATAACAAAGTGAACTGCGGCCAAATTTCGCGGTTTTAAGCTGCGTGCATAACGAATTGCACCCACTGTTGCGATGTCAACGCTATCAACCAAAACGGTAACGTCGTGACGAGCAATAGATGTTGCACGTTCTTGGTGGCGCTTAACAGATAACGCTTCTTGTTCGCGATCATATTGACGGCGCAAACGCAAGAATGTTAGAACCAAAATTGGCGCGGTGACCAGTACTAACCAGGCACCTTCGGTGAATTTAACAACTGCAAAAATAATTACGACTGCAAATGAAATTGTTCCAGAGACTCCATTGATAATAACTTTTGCTTTCCACTGACCCTCTTTATGGCGCAGTGCGTGACGCACCATTCCAAAACCGGCCAAAGTAAACCCGGTAAAAACACCCAGGGCGTAGAAAGCAACTAAGTGTTCAACAGAGCCTGCAGTAAAGAGAACGAGGAAAACGCCTCCTCCGGAAAGAAGCAGAATTCCATTTGAAAAAGCTAGTCGGTGACCGCGTTTAGTTAATTGGCGAGGCAGATAACCATCTGTTGCAACGAAGTTACAGAGCAAAGGGAAAGCGCTATATGTTGTATTTGCCCCAGCAAATAAAATTAACATCGTTGCCAACTGGACCATGATGAACATTGTTTGGCCAAAAACACCATTACCAACGATAGTTTTAGCGATCTGCGAGATAACCGTTGGGGTACCTAGTTCGTAAGGCATTGCATGAATCTTGTGGGCAAACCAAGAAACACCTAGAACTAAAGTTCCAAGCAAAACGCTCATGGTTACCAATGTGCGGCGGGCGTTAACATGCTCAGGCTGATGGAACAAAGCCACACCGTCAGAGATCGCTTCTAAACCAGTAAGTGAAGATCCACCATTTGCAAAAGCACGCAAGAGAATAAAGATCGCTGCAAATGTAAGCAGTCCATGTGCTTCACCAAGTGGCACAGCACCTTCGTTATTGGTTGCAAGAACATCTAAAGTGCCATTGAACTGGCGATACAAACCCATACCAAAGACAATGAACATGCAGCCAATAAAGAAGTATGTTGGCATTGCAAAGGCTTTGCCAGCCTCCTTAACTCCACGCAGATTTCCGTAGGTAAGAATTCCGATGACCAACAAGATCATCGGAATTTTCCAAGAAAGAAGCTGCGGGAAAGTTGAAATAATCGCGGCAACACCGGCAGCAGATTGAATTGCAACTGTCACTATGTAGTCGAGCATCAATGCAACCGCTGCAATTTGGGCAACAACAGGTCCAAAGTTATCTCGCGAAACTATGTACGCCCCGCCTGTTTTTGTATAAACATTAATTACGTTGCGGTAAGACAAAGTAATAATCGTCAAAATTACAAGAATCACCGCAGTCATAGGCATCAAAATTGCGAAAGCTGCCAAACCAAAAGCTGGAAGGAGCGCAATTAGAATCTGTTCAGAGCCGTAAGCCGATGATGAAATACAGTCAGAAGATAAAATTCCTAGGGCAAATCGTTTTTTCAATCGCTGGTGGCCTAAAGAGTGTCTATTTAAAGGATTGCCCAGTAAACGCCGTTTTAATGTGTAGAAGAAGGAGTCCTTCAGGTGTGCGTGATCTTGCAACACAACTGGCGTAGGTGCGTCATCGGTCCATGACTTTGGCACGTATAACTCCTTTTTAATTGCGCTTAGCGCAACAGTTTTTCAAGGTCTCTATCGTAGAGCGCATCGGCTTCAACTTCTTGCAGGCTGAGCGTATGCTTGCCGTTATGCATACACAGCTCTATATCGATGGCCAATGGATAGATGGCGCTAGCAAGGTTGCCGTCCATGATCCAAGTGATAACTCAGTAATTGCCGAAGTTTCAATGGCCTCAGATGCACAGTGCGAAGCTGCGATTGCCGCGGCAGATGCCGCCGCTGTGGCTTGGGCAAAGACAGCACCTCGATACAGATCTGAGATTTTGCGCAAAGCCTTTGAAATTATGAGCAGTGAAATAGAGCAGGTAGCAACGTTAATTTCTCGTGAAAATGGAAAAGCAATGCCAGATGCTCGTGGCGAAGCGGCATATGCAGCTGAATTTTTCCGTTGGTTTGCTGAAGAAACCGTTCGCACACCTGGAGATTTCCGCAAATCTCCTTCAGGAGATAAGCGAATCCTTGTTACTCACCAACCAATCGGTCTTTCTATTCTTATTACGCCATGGAACTTTCCTGCAGGAATGGCCACTCGTAAAATCGGTCCAGCTATTGCTGCCGGTTGCACAATGATTTTAAAGCCAGCAACTGAGACTCCATTAACTGCCATGTACATCGTTGATTTGATGGAGCGCGCAGGTTTACCAAAGGGTGTTCTTAATTTAGTTTTGCCTGAAAAAACTGGTCCTGCGATTTCCAAGATGCTTCATGATTCTCGAGTAAAGAATCTTTCATTTACAGGTTCAACTGAAGTTGGTCGCGTACTTCTAAAAGAAGCAGCTGACCGAATTATTCGTTGTTCAATGGAGCTTGGTGGAAATGCGCAAGTAGTTGTTCACGATGATGCAGATCTTGCAGTCACAATTCCTCAATTGCTTCTAGCCAAGATGCGCAATGGTGGCGCCGCATGCACATCTGCAAATCGCATTTTTGTTCAGCGGGGCATAGCCGATGCATTTATCACACAGATGACTACATCAATGTCGGCCTTTGTTATGGGCCGCGGTACCGATGCAACAACGACTCTTGGCGCATCTGTATCAATGAAAGAGCGCAATAAAATCGCCGAAATCGTTGAAGAATCAATTGCCGCAGGTGCAAAGGTTCAAACCGGTGGCGTTAAGCCAGAAGGCGCCGGAGCTTTCTATCCAGCAACTGTTTTGATTGTTGAAAAAGACAATCCAATTCTCCTTCATGAAATCTTTGGCCCAGTCGCTCCAATCGTCATATTTGATACCGATGAAGAAGGTATTGCGATGGCCAATGACACTGAGTTCGGCCTTATTAGTTATGTCTTTTCTGCAAACTTAGGTCGCGCACTTCGCACCGCCGAAGCAATGGAGTCAGGAATGGTCGCCATTAATAAGGGCGTTATCTCTGATCCGGCCGCGCCATTTGGTGGCGTGAAGCAATCAGGATTGGGACGCGAAGGTGGCTTTGATGGCATCCATGAGTTCTTGCAAACTAAATACATTGGTGTCGAGATCTAATTAAGAATTAATTTACCTTTTGTCGAAAGAGAGTAAATCCCAACTTTCTCAGCATCTTCCCATGATTGCTTGGTTGTGAGATGCAAGAACTTAGTCATGGACGGCAATTCAGCACCGGATTATCTTGGTGAACGATTTAGAATCACCGCCATGAATCAAGGTTCCGCAATGATGAGAAGAATCCCCTTTGTAACTTCACTCTTAGCGGTAGTCGCGGGAATCTGGGCAAAGCTTGCACTTACAAGTGGTGAATTATTGCCAGGACTAGATGGTGCGTATTACTGGGTTCAAGTTCGTTCAGTACTAAATAACTTCACTCTTGCATTCTCGGATCTTCCTTTAGTTTTTTGGATTCAAGCGGCGATTGCAAAGGTCATTGGAAACGTAGCCCTTGCAGTTCGAATCTCTGATGCTGTCCTACCTGCACTATCTGCGATTCCAATCTACTTAATAGCTAAGAAGTATAAAAATCCCTTTTTACCTGCCATTGCGATATTAGTTGTCTTGCTCCATCCAGTTCAGCTCTATTTCTTCACCGGTGATTTCATTAAGAATGAGGCCACGATTCCAGTGGTCTTCTTTATGGCGCTAGTCCTTGTTAACTGGGATAAGAAATCTAAGCGTTTTTCAATAATCTCACTACTTGCTTTGACGCTCGTAATTACAATTTCTCACTTTGGAACATTTCTTTTGGCCTTCATGCTTGTTGGTACATGGGCGCTACTTCAGTTACGCAAGAGTGGACTCAAATTCTGGCTCCGTGGATTAGCATTTTCAATAGTGGCCTTTGCGGTATTACTATGCGTATTAGCCGTTCTGGTACCAACTCGATACGAGCGTCTTGTTAATTTCTTAACAACACCAACTGTTATTTTCCAAAGCCCTGCTCTGGATCGAATTCTTCATAGCCCTTCACCATCAGTCATGACTATTGCAATCATCATTGGCCAGTCAGCTTCAATCATTCTTGGAGTAATTGCCTGGTACTCGCGCAGCAGATTTAGTTTTTCAGATATATCCCTTGTGATTGCATCACTACTTACCACTTTCATTTTCTCATCACCATTAATCGGAATGGAATGGTCTGATCGCTTAACTGGACTTTCCTTAGTCTCATTGAGCATTGCGGCAATCATTATCTTTGGAAGTGTAGAAAACCTTTGGCATAAGGCGCCGATTGCACTCCTTGCAGCAGTGACACTTTTTTCTGCCATTCCGTTGAGCACAATGGAGATGAAACGTGTTTTCTCTGATCAGGAGTATTCGGATTTCAAAGATTTTGCTTCGCATGTAAGCATCCCAAGTAATTCAGTTATCGTGGCCCGACATGGTGTTGAATACTTAAGTGCTTGGGAATTTAGCGCGGACGTTGTTTTAGATACGTATTACGAAAGTGCGGATTTAAGTTCTTACTCCTCGGTTTATTACATCCAAGAGTTAAAGAGATTTACTCCAGGCGGAAAAGCTCCGTCAGGTAAGGGCGGTAAGCCAGATGCCCCAACGGATTTACCGAAAAAAACCGCTATAACTGGTGAGACGATTTATTCGAGCTCTTCTTTTGCCCTTGTGAAAGTCCGCTAAGAGAACTCACTGGCGGAGGATGAGGGATTTATCCTCTTCAACCTGGGTAATTCCCCGATTTTTAGGTAATCGGGACATAAAGCTAATTTAGCTTTTCTACCTTAAAAAAAGCATCGGCTTTTTCAGAGTTTATTTGGCCTTGAGGATTTGATGGAATTCACTATTTCTTGCAGACCAAGTTCATTGGCGTTGAGATCTAAGTAGTTTTAAAGCTCTTCCGGCATCAAGATATTTGCTTCGGTTTTCG
>CAIVDO010000139.1 GCA_903904665.1 uncultured Actinomycetes bacterium
ACAAAATTCAGTTACCCATCCGCGCGAAGGATGCAAAGAATTTGGCATCAAAATCTCCTCCTCCCAATTAGCGCTTCTACTTCGTGAACCCAAGGTCCAACATTCCATCGACCATACGAGCCCAAACCTGAACCTGGTTCGGAGCCAAAGTAAATCGGTACATGTATTACAGAAAGGCCTTTGAATTCCTTGGCTAATTGCAGTGCTTGGCCAAGTTCTTGCGCGGAATTTCCGCCATTAAAGGCTGAAATCCCAGAGACAGATTGTGCAAGGGCAACGTAATCAACGCGAACATGATCTGAAGTTGCAAAATCTTCCTCATACTGATCAATTTGTAAGGAGGAAATAGCGCCCATCCTCTGGTTATCAAGTATTACGATGCATCCCTGGGTACAAGTATGTGCAGCATCGATGAGGACTTGAGGATTCATCATGAATGATCCATCGCCCGTGAGCGCAACACCATAAAATTTATTATCAGCAACTCCCCCAGCAAGTAATGCTGAGCTAGCAAATCCCATGTAACTAGATCCTGATTCAGAGTAGTACCAATCCTCTGAATCAACTTCAGCTAATTGGAATCCATTTGCCTGAACATCTCCGGCATCAAAGAAGACCTTAAAATTGTTTTCCTTTACCCAATCAAGCACCTGCGCAATTGCCGCTGGTTGGGTCATAACTGGCATACCCCAAGCTGAATCATTGATTGGTGAAAGTTCTATCGACTTGGCAACATGCCGCTTCCACTCTTGCTTTTTTTCATAACATTGTTGCAGCCAGGTTTGTGATTTAAAATTAGTATTTTCTCTCTCAATTGATGAAATTAGTGAGTCAAGCGTTTTAGTGATATCTCCAACTAGCGCAACTGAGTCTTCATAGTGTTGGGCTGTAAAGATGTCTGCATTTAAATTTATTACTTTAGTTACATTTGGATAGCCGGTTCGTGAACAATCAGCTTGGCATACCGAACGACTGCCTACAACAATGAGAGTTTGCGCATTCTCCATTGCGAAATTACCAGAAATTGAACCTTTCGTTCCTCCAACTCCCATATTGTTGTTTAGACCACTGGGAACAATCCCAAGACTAGATGGAGACATAACAAAAACACCGCCACATAATTCTGCCAACCGTTGAAGTTTTTCACCGGCGCCTTTTGCGCCCCTCCCAATTTTAAAGACAATGTTATTACCTGAAATAATTTCCCTTGAAGCTTCTGCAATATGAGTAGGGTCTGCCGCACTCAGCTGTATCGACTTTGGAATTGAAAATTTATCCTGGTGAAAGTTTGGAATAGTTTTTGGTTGTACATTAATTGGCAAGAGCATAAAAAATGGCTGTGGCCGTGATGGATGATTTGTTACCAATGAACCCTTATGGATTGCGGCATAAATTGCTTCAGGGGTGTGCAATAAATAGGTCTCACCCATTTGTGAAAACATCTTGAAATATGCTGACTGACCTTGCCCGACAATTTGTTGCATATTGTCGCCCTCGTCATGGGTTGTTTCGTCTCCCAGTAAGAACCAGATGCCAATTCCATTGCTAGAAGCCACAAGTGAAGCCGAAACCGCTTGAAGTGCCCCTGGACCAATAGAAGTAACAACTGCACAGGCTTCACCAGTCACCCACCGCAGTGCAGTTGCTGCATGAGTTGCTTCAATCTCATTACGACATGGAATCACTGAGATTCTCTTGTCTCTTTGCGCCAAACGCAGCGCCTCGCCAAGATCGGTTGTGCCGTGACCTAGTACAACGAAAAATTTAGTTACACCCTGAGAGATAAGGCCTTCGACTAATCCGTGGCTGACTGAGGTTTCAGAGGTGGATTGAATAGTTCCCATGATGCGATTACCCCTTCCTCGGTCTGCTAAATAGCTGTTGTAATACTTACAACTGGTGCCTTTAGTGTTTGACGCATTAAAGTCGGATAATTTGCCTTTGTAAAGGGTTATTTTTCGAAGTGTTGTTTATTTTACAACGTTGTATCTTAAGCAAGCGGCAAAGGGGTAACAAATGAGCGTGATCTCGCAAAATTCAGATAAATGCGGGAAGGGAAAAATTTATTTAGGCGATCGTTTACATCCGGAGTGTCGCAGGAGCGGCAGTATTAAGCGACGATATTAACTAACTTTGGCGCACGCGCAATGACCTTTTTCGGTGCGTTGGTGCCTAGTTCGGCAATGATTGTTGGATGCGCCATGGCTAATGCTTCAAGCTCTGCATCTGTAATTGTCGGTGAAACTTCAATGCGCTCTTTAATCTTGCCGTTAATTTGAATCACCGCTTCGATTGAATCTGCAACAAGTAGGGCTGGATCAACTACTGGCCAACCAGCAAGTGCAACAGCG
>CAIVDO010000140.1 GCA_903904665.1 uncultured Actinomycetes bacterium
CCGCTCTGGCGGGTGTGCGAGGGGTCCTATTAAATTTATCGCGTCGAACAGTAGAGGAGAGCAAGCGATGTCATTAGCTTTGTATCGCAAGTATCGTCCCTCTGTTTTTGCAGATGTCATCGGACAAGAACATGTAACTGTTCCGCTTTCAAATGCCTTGGAATCTGGGCGCACACATCATGCATATTTATTTAGTGGTCCACGTGGTTGCGGAAAAACATCTAGCGCTCGCATCATGGCGCGCTCGCTTAACTGCGTTAAAGGCCCGACACCAAATCCATGTGGTGAATGCCAGTCATGTAAAGATTTAGTTGCGAATGGTCCAGGTTCACTTGATGTGATTGAACTAGATGCTGCCACACATGGTTTAGTAGATGATGCCCGCGATCTTCGCGATAAAGCATTCTTTGCGCCAGTACAAAGCCGTTACAAGATTTACATAATCGATGAGGCGCACCAACTTGGACCAGGTGCAGCTAATGCGCTTCTTAAAGTTGTTGAAGAACCGCCTCCGCACGTTATTTTTATCTTTGCCACAACTGAACCAGATAAGTTGATTGCAACTATCCGTTCGCGTACTCATCACTATCCATTCCGATTAGTTCCACCAGGAATCCTGGCTGCTCACCTTGAAAAGATTTGTAACCTTGAAGGCGTAAGTGTTGCTAAAGGTGTTATTCCATTAGTTGTGCGCGCATCTGGTGGCTCAGTCCGTGATGCACTTTCTGTGCTTGGGCAACTACTTGCTGGTGCAGGTAAAGATGGCGTCAGCTATGAAATCGCAATTCAATTATTAGGTTTCACCGACGGTGCATTACTCGATGATGCAATCGATGCAATTGCAGCCCACGATGGCGCAACGCTCTTTAAAACCATTGATCGCGTTATCGAATCTGGCCATGATCCGCGCCGCTTTACCAGCGATATGTTGGAACGTATTCGAGATCTAATGATTGTTGATGCACTTAAAGATTCAGCCAGCAATGCAATTCTGCGCGATATTCCTGATGATCAGATGGAGCGTATGCGCAACCAAGCTAACCGCATTGGTACTGCCAATCTTTCACGTGCTGCCGATATTGCCGCCGAAGGCTTAACCCAGATGCGCGGGGCTACTGCGCCACGTTTAATGCTTGAACTAATCTGCGGACGCATTCTTTTGCCGATTGGTGACAACGGGGAATCAGGCATGCTTTCGCGAATTGAGCGGCTTGAACGAGCAGAGAACATTGCTCCTATGTCTTCTACCGCTGTTTCTTCACCGGCTCGCACCGCAGAGCCAAAAGAAACTACAGGCTCTGCTCATGCGACCGGAGAAATCAACAGCTCTAAAGTTGAGGAAGCAAAGCCAACTGCTACAGCACCAGCGTCCCCCGTTCATGGTGCATCAGACATAGCCTCACTTAGACGGCTATGGCCCGATGTTATTGAAGATGTAAAAAAGCGCCGCAGACTTACCTGGTCGTTGCTTAGCGCGTCAGCACAAGTTCTGGCAGTTGATGACAAGGCGATCACAATCGGAATTGTTAATGCTGGTGCACGTGATTCATTTGTTCGTTCTGAATCCGATGAGATCTTACGCAAAGCATTTGTTGATGTAGTTGGAATCGATCGCAAGATTGAATGTGTTGTAGATCCATCGATTGATACCAACACACCTGCTGCTCGTGAGACTCGCACGTCAGAGGCACCAACCGATAAAACTTTATTGTCAGGTGCGGCATTGCTTGCACAAGAACTCGGTGCAAAGATTGTTGAGAGTAAATAATCTATGTCAGGTATGTATGAAGGTGCTATTCAGGATTTAATCGATGCATTAGGGCGCCTGCCAGGTATTGGCCCAAAGTCAGCGCAACGGATTGCTTTCCATATTTTGCAGGCCGATGGCGAAGTTGCTGCAGCTTTAGTTGATTCAATTCGCACAGTGAAAGAGCGCGTGAAGTTTTGCGTGCAGTGCGGCAATGTTTCAGAAGAAGATGAATGCCGCATCTGTCGCGATCCTCGACGGGATAACACTTTGATCTGTGTCGTTGAAGAAAGCAAAGATGTAATTGCAATCGAACGTACTCGCGAATTTCGCGGCAAATATCATGTGCTTGGCGGCGCGATTTCTCCTATCGATGGAATCGGTCCTGATCAGCTGCGCATTCGCGAACTTATGGCACGTTTAGCTGATCCTGGAATCGTTGAAGTAATTTTGGCAACTGACCCCAACCTTGAAGGCGAAGCAACAGCCACCTATCTATCGCGCATGATTAAGCCGCTAGAAATAAAAGTTTCACGTCTTGCAAGTGGTCTACCAGTGGGTGGAGATTTGGAATATGCCGATGAAGTCACCCTCGGTCGTGCATTTGAGGGCCGTCGCGACGTTTAGCGTTACATCTTTTTCTTATATCCAGATGGGCATACAGGCTTAACAGCAGTAACTTTCTTAAGAGTTTTACCTTTAACACATGTAATTGTCTTTTTAACTATCACGGCAGCTTTAGGTTTTTCAGGTGCTGCAACTTCTACTACAGGTGCTGCTACTACAGGTGTTACTGCAACTATCTCTACAGGCTTATCGAATTTGACCATTAGTTTTGGTGATGAATATGTGAAGCCATAACCTTTTAAATACAACCAATCAGTTGCGCTGTCGTATTTAGTGGAGATTGTGGCTGTTTTGCGCTGACCATCTGCATAGACGATCTCCAGACGAGCGTTGCCGGCAGCCTGCTCTGGCTTTATACCAAAGCGTGCAGTGATGTATCGGCCGCGAATTGCACCTTCATACCAGCCCTCGACAACTGTTCCATCAATATCAAAGTGTGGTGAACCAACTGACATAACAAGGGCTTGTTCTTGGCCATCCCAATACATACTTCCGCCACAGTTCCACCCATTAGTTCCTGCAACCATGTCACCAGGATTTACAGCAAGTAATGGATCATTCATCTGCTTTGACCAGAAGATTGAAGTCCATAAACCCCAACCACCTTCATTTGCTTTGTATTCATTTTTCTCACAGATATTTAATGGCTGAATATTTGAGGGAGTGATGTTCCAAGCCATGTAAGCAAAGTTGGCTTTGACTGTAAGGAATTGTTGACCATCTTTCTCAACAAATTCAATGGCAGGATCTTTTCCGCTACTTGAAATTCCGCCGATATAGACTTTTAAGTTTTTAGACTTTACAGTCATCTCGAAGCGTTCCTCAAACTTGGTTTTGAAAAATGCATCGCAATAAGGTGCTGAATTTAATTGAAATCCATATCGTGTGGGGCGAACATCGATAACGATTTTGTTGTCATTGCACGGAGTAAGTAATCCATCAAAAGTAAAGTGACCGAATTGATGAATCGATTCATTGAAGTACTGAGCACTCTGCCCGTCGGCCAACTTTGCCCATGTCTGATTAAATGTTGCGTAGGAAGCACCTGGTTGTGTTACCCACGTTCCTTTAACGCGCACACCATCTGCCTTAAGCCAATACACCGAATCAATGCAGTCGGTAGTTTTAAACTCTTCAGAACAGGGAAGCC
>CAIVDO010000141.1 GCA_903904665.1 uncultured Actinomycetes bacterium
AAGTGCAAAGAGAAGCGTGATTTCGAGGGAACCGTAAAGGT
Source organism: uncultured Actinomycetes bacterium (assembly GCA_903904665.1). Classification (GTDB taxonomy): domain Bacteria; phylum Actinomycetota; class Actinomycetes; order Nanopelagicales; family Nanopelagicaceae; genus Planktophila. Next base: position 42 of record CAIVDO010000141.1, read on the forward strand.
CTCTGACTCTGGTCGTCGCATGGCACAGGGCATCTGCCCAGTGTGTGGCACCAAGGTCAATCGCATCCTTGGCAAAGCTCAGTAATTAAATTTCGCTCACACATATGTGAGCGTCTAGCGTTAAGAGAAACCCCCATGTTAGAAGACGTGGGGGTTTCTTCTTTGTAGCGGAATTAACTGCCTGGATTGATCTGTAGTTGCACAGAGTAATAACTTCAGGGCCATCTCCACAGATTTTACTATTCTCCACGTCGATGGGCTGGGTACTAGTAACTCTTGGCCCATGAGCACAGTACAAGCAGCAGAGAGCACAACACCACAGGAGTTGATATACCCACGGCTTAAAAATGGGATCTATATCAGCGCCTTTACATCACCAGAAGAAAAATCAATCACCGTTGCCACGTCATTTCATGGCATAGAGATCTGTCACGGCCGCGCCAGATCTATCGTTGAAGAGTTCACAGGAATTTTAAGTTCAGTTGATATCGCAAGTAAATTAGAAGTTCCACTCACGACTATTGAATCCATCATCAAGGAACTTCTAGATGCAAACTTTCTTGACACCCACCGCAACACAATCAAACTCAATAATAGATTTCAATCAACGATTGCCGAACGAGCTATTCATACAAAAGATCAAAGTAAAGATGCTGCATATAGTCAACTACAAAAACGCTTAGCACCTGAGTTAAGTCATGTGACCTGGATTAATGGTGTCAAAGATGGCGGGGTAGATATTATGACTGCGCGCCAAAACTATGGCGTTGAAATTATCGGTCACTCCCGCACAGCGACTTTGTTGTATTCAATCTTGTTGGCAAGCGGGGTAACAAACACGAGGTTGACACTTTCTGCTTCCTATAAACACGTAACTATTGCTGACAGTGATTTAGGTTCTGGTTTATTGCGTATTACTGATCTAGGAGTAAATTTCAAGAAGAGATTAGAGGAACTTTCGCGGGAATGGTCCCTATTTCCTGTTGCATCTAGTTATGCCTTGGCGCAAAGAGGTGCCCCAAAACCAACGCTTCCAGAGAAGAATCTACGGATTATCTGCGGGAACTTTGATGCGTTGTATGTTGAAAAACTAGTTGAAGAAGGCTTTGAACATTTCTTCATCGGTAGAGCTCCAGGACATGTGGCAACCATTGGGCCATTTGTACAACCAGGAGTTACTCCCTGCCGCAACTGTCTGGGGCTCATTGAGGCAGAGCGCAATGGAGTAGCTGCGCTCACAACTCCAACGGGAACAAGTGATGAATTACCGATCGCAGTTGCCCATCACGTAGCAGCCCTTGCTGGGCATGCAGCGCTGAGCTTTATTGATACGGGCAAGTGCGAACTCTTAGGTGCTCAATTGACTGTGGATTTCCTAGATCCCCTGGCACCTACGCTTCGAAATTTCCCAGCGCACCCTAGTTGCACCTGCCTGTGGCCCAAAGAAGATCTCTTGTTATAGATACAAGACAGTTTTACACAGCAACAACTGCAGTTAAAAACTTAACTCCAGATTCTAAATAACAATGACAACAACAATAGAAAAGAGAGATCAATGAAGCCACTTATCAAGACAATGGTTGATACCGAGTTAGTTTTTCGTGACTACTTAACTCGCGCACATAAGAACTTCTACGCCAAATTAAAGGATGAACAAGGAGATGTACCAGGTTGGGTCTTAGTAGTTTTAATGACAACTGGACTTGTTACTGCGATTTGGACTATCGCCGCTCCTCGCCTAAGTGCAATTTTAAAGAACTCACTCGATGCCATGAATGGTATTCGCTAATAACATTGGCGATCTCAACACCATGAAATTTATTGCAAAGGCCATTAGCCGCTTTAAGGGCGAAGAAGGAAACGTTGAGAGCTCTCTAGTGTTACTTCCACTCTTAATGCTCTTTCTAATTGCAATTGAGTTAATTGTTGCTACTAATCTGCGCAATAGTGATTTTGCATTAGCCCAGGCAGATGCAACGCAACGGGCTATTTCTGGTGAAGTTCGCGCATCAGATGAAGTTCTAGAGCTGGATTCTCCTGATCCCTTCATGCATATGAAAGTATTGATTTCACATCGCTCACATTCACTTCCACAACTTGTTCCCGGGCTCATAGCCCTCTTGGGTGGGCGCGCTGTTGTTGAAGTTAATGGCGCAGCGATAATGGAAAATATCAATTGATTAAGAGATTTAAGGATGAGGCCGGTAGCGCAACCGTTGAGTTTGTGGCATTGGCTATCCCACTCTTTATTCCGATTTTCATTTATCTCAACAGTTTTGCATCGATCAGTGGCAATGAAGCTGTGATTCGTACTTTGGCGCGCGAAGGTGTCAGGGCTTATGCGGCAAGTGATACTGATCATGCTGGCCGTGCTACTTCGCAGCAAGCAGTGCAACTCATCGCCCACCATCTTGGACTCACACAGAATGAGATTAATTCTCTGACTGTGAGCTATGAGTGTTCACGCATGCCATGTCTTTCAGCTAACAGTCGTATTCGTCTGAGCATCACATATGTTGATGGCCAATCACATCGATTGATAAAAGCATCTGCACAAGAAAATATCAGTCCCTGGAAATGAAAAAACCTGCACGATTTAGCGATGAACGAGGTTCGCTCAGCGTTGTCATCATTGGGCTATTTGTTATCACCGTTGCTTCCCTGATGGTGATGAGCGATGTTGCAACCGTGATGGTTGCAAAGCGTTCATTGGCTCAAGCTACAGAAGCTGCTGCTATGCGAGCAGTCCACACCTTAGATCGCGATTCCTATTACACCGGCAAAGGAACAATTCTTACTACGCCGATGAGCTTGATCAATAAACGTGAGCACTCACGTATTCCAATCGATTGTCAGCAGGCAGTGCTTGATGTTTTCTTAGAGCTTGGCAATTGGAGCCAGGACGATACTTCAATGAAGCGTCATGAGTTGCAGGGGATAGTGCTTACGGATTTTTCATGCGATGGAACAAGTGTAGATATTTCAACCTATGCAGAGGTTAAATACCCTTTCACTATTCCATTCACCTCGCTCAAATCAGCGAATTTGACTGCATATGCGGGCAGTACCAACCAAGTGCAAGAAGGTTTCTATTTATTTGGCGTGCGATTGCACTAACTATTGCTCCGCTATCCTTACTCCATGGCCGCGCGTGAATATCAATTAGAGATAAATGAGGTTGACGCGACCCTCGTTTCAATTGAAAAGGTCTTAGATCTACCCAAATTGCGCAAACAAGCAGCACAGTTAGAGGAAGAGGCTGGAGTTCCTAATCTTTGGGATGACCCAGAGAGTGCGCAGAAGATAACGAGCCGTCTTTCGCGCGTTCAATCTGAAATTGCTAAGTTGTCAGGCTTGCGCCAGCGTGTTGAAGATTTACCTATCCTCTTTGAATTAGCGGCAAGTGAGCCAGATGGATCAGGAGTTGCCGACGCTGAGAAAGAGTTAGATGCGGTAAAGAAATCTATCGGTGAGTTAGAAGTACAAACTTTGCTCAACGGTGAATACGATGATCGCGACGCCTTAATTACCATCCGATCTGAAGCCGGTGGAGTTGAGGCAGCTGACTGGGCAGAAATGATTATGCGTATGTATTTGCGCTATTGCGAGCGACATAATTTTAAAGTCGATGTACTTGAAACTTCATATGCAGAAGAAGCTGGAATTAAGTCAACTACATTTCGCGTTAGTGCTGCATATGCCTATGGCACGTTATCTGTTGAACAAGGAACTCATCGCTTAGTTCGCATTTCTCCATTTGATAGCCAAAGCCGGCGCCATACTTCATTTGCAGGAGTTGAAGTTGTTCCTGTTGTTGATCAAAGTGATCACGTTGAGATTGATGAAAAAGAAGTCCGCGTAGATGTCTATCGCTCATCTGGTCCGGGCGGACAGGGCGTTAATACAACTGACTCTGCTGTCCGACTAACTCACATTCCAACGGGCATTGTTGTCTCTTGCCAAAACGAACGTTCACAGATTCAAAACAAAGCAACGGCAATGGCTGTACTGCAATCTAAATTATTGGAACGTCGTCGCCAAGAAGAGCAGGCAAAGATCAATGCACTTAAAGGCGACAACTCAGGTTCTTGGGGAAATCAAATGCGTTCCTATGTATTAGCGCCATATCAAATGGTGAAGGATTTGCGCACCGATTATGAAACAGGAAACACATCTGCAGTGCTCAATGGAGAAATCGATGAGTTCATTGAGGCCGGCATTAGATGGCGCAGAAGTTCATAATTTTTGTGCATAACGCATAAATCACAGTTTTTCACAGGCTCAGATGCGCGTTACTTACCCGCATTTGGCTCAATTTTCCATAAACTATGCATCAGGCCGAGAGCGGATTCCCCGATATCCGCGCCGCAGATGCAATGGGAGATTTACATGATTCGCTTTGAAAATGTCACAAAGATCTACCCAGGACAAGATCGCCCAGCACTTGATTCGGTTAATCTAGAAATCGTTAAGGGTGAGTTTGTTTTCCTTGTTGGTCTATCAGGTTCTGGTAAATCAACTTTCTTGCGTTTAATTCTGCGCGAAGAGCGTCCAACAAGCGGTGTGATTCATGTGGCAGGAAAAGATTTAGGCACTCTTGCAACGCATAAGGTTCCAGAGCTTCGACGTCAGGTCGGAACTGTTTTCCAAGATTTTCGCTTACTGCCAAATAAAACAATTACCGAGAATGTTGCCTTTGCGCTGCACGTTCTCGGATATTCCCAAAAAGAGATTAACCGCGAAGTCCCTGAAGTTCTAGAACTTGTCGGACTTGAAGATAAGGGCGATCGTTTGCCCTCAGAGATCTCTGGTGGAGAACAACAGCGCGTTGCCATTGCTCGCGCATATGTAAGTCGCCCACCAATTTTGATCGCAGATGAACCAACTGGAAACTTAGATCCAGCGACATCGGTTGGAATTATGAAATTACTTGATCGCATCAATCGTGAAGGTACAACGGTCTTAATGGCAACTCATGATGCTGGCATTGTGGACCAGATGCGTAAGCGCGTTATCGAACTTGATTTAGGCCACGTCATCCGCGACCAAGTTCGCGGTGTCTATGGATACACAGGATAAGGCGAGGGGAAGAATATGCGCGCACGGTTTCTCTTAAGCGAAGTTGGAATTGGCCTTCGTCGAAATATGACAATGACTTTCGCAGTCATCGTCACTACAGCGATTTCATTGTCATTGCTCGGTATTGGTCTTCTTTCAAATGCTCAGGTCGGTGCAATGAAAGATTATTGGTATGACAAGATTGAAGTTTCAGTCTTTCTCTGCGGATCTCTTTCAGAATCACCATCATGTGCTGGCGGAGTCATAACATCAGAACAACGTCTGCAAATTCAAAAAGATTTGCAAGAGATGCCTGCAGTGGACTCAGTTTTCTATGAATCCCAGTCACAGGCCTTTACGCATTTTCAAGAACGATTTAAAGATTCAGCGATTGCAGCAAATGTAACTGCAGATCAACTTCCAGAGTCATTTAGAGTTAAGTTAAAGGATCCAACACAGTTTGCTGTCATCGTTAGCGCTTTCTCGGGCCGTCCTGGTGTCGATGTTGTTCAGGATCAACGCAGTATTTTAGATAAGTTCTTTAAGCTCTTAGGAGTGCTACGAAATGGTGCATTATTGGTTGGCTTAGCTTCAGTATTAACTGCGGCATTGTTGATTAGTAATACATTACGAATCGCTGCCTTTAACCGCCGCCGTGAAACCGGTGTGATGAAACTTGTTGGTGCATCATCGTGGTCGATTCAGCTGCCATTTTTATTAGAAGGAATCATCTCGGCTATTGTCGGTTGGGCACTTGCAACAGGATTGCTTGCCGCTCTTAAGAGCGTCATTGATTCCAAAGTCGCCCCGCTTCTCTCCTTTACTAAGTTCTTTGGTTGGGGAGAGGTCTGGGTTTCCTCAGCATATTTACTAGCAACAGGCTTAGTTGTTTCAACGCTTGCTTCAGTTATTACGCTTCGCCGTTACCTCAAGGTCTAATTAGCGCAATCAGAGATCAGGAAGGGCGGTGATGCGGTTATGGTGAAAGAAGTAGGCCGCAAGGTCATCGCCCAAAACAAGAAAGCACGTCACGATTATTCAATTGAAGATACTTTTGAGTGCGGCATGGTTTTAATGGGTACTGAAGTTAAATCACTTCGACTCGGTCGAGCGTCGCTGATCGATGGCTTTGCCATGATCAATGATGGTGAGCTCTGGCTCAGCGGTGTTCATATTCCCGAATACACCGAAGGTACGTGGACTAATCACACGCCTCGTCGTGATCGCAAACTATTAGTTCACAAAAATGAACTTAATAAGTTAATTGGAAAGCTCAAGGATTCAGGCACGACCCTAGTTCCACTTTCCCTCTACTTTAAAGATGGAAAAGCAAAGATTGAAATAGCAGTTGCCCGTGGAAAGAAAGCGCACGATAAACGTGAGGCGCTTAAAGCACGCGAGGCTGATCGCGAAGTTGCACGCGTAGTTTCGCGTGGTAGCTCAGGAAAGAGCGGCCGCGCTTCTAAGCGTTACGAGGACTAGTCAAAAGAATCTCTTGTTAAGAGAATCAGAGATCCACGTCATCTATACAAGGAATCTGTAGACCGGAATCTGGCTGAGACAAAGATACGATTTCTTCACTCTCTTAACTGCGTAATTCAATGTACGCTTGAAAATCCCCTGATTATGTCCTTGTCGGCTTTATGACTTACACTTGACCTACCGCCGCCTAGTGTGCCTAAATTTTTAGGCCGATTTAGCGACGGTAAGTAATGCGAATTACTTTGACAACTAAATAGAGGAAAAGAATTACGTTTCTTTTTCTCCAAGGTTTATGTGCCTTTGGCACAAACACACTTGGGGGTGAACGGTCTCGACTTTGGATGTTGAGGCAGGGGAAGCGGGCCGAGGAAGCCGGAATGATCTCGTAAACCAATAATCCGTGCAAAAAATAACTGCTGACACTAATCAGCAAGCTTTCGAACTCGCTGCATAA
>CAIVDO010000142.1 GCA_903904665.1 uncultured Actinomycetes bacterium
ACCAATGCGGTGTTCGATTCCCTTTGTACCTGGAATCGCCCATGGACGTGCAAGGGTTTCGGGATTGCGCTCATATGGCATGAAATTTTCTTGAGTCTTTGCAAACTCAACGCTTAGATCTGGAAAATCTTTTACATCAGGAATCTTCCATGGCTCTGAACCATTGGCGATATAACCATCCGAGAGCAAAATAACTGGAACGCGGTACGTTGTTGCAATTCGTACAGCCTCCACAGCCATCTCAAAACAATCACTTGGAGTTGATGTAGCCAGAACCGCCACTGGTGATTCCCCGTTTCGGCCATACATCGCTTGAAGTAAATCAGCCTGTTCGGTCTTTGTTGGTAAGCCCGTTGAGGGTCCGCCTCGTTGCACATTGACGATAATTAATGGCAGCTCAAGCATCACGGCTAAGCCAATGGTTTCACCTTTAAGTGCAAGTCCTGGACCCGATGTTGTAGTGACACCTAAAGCTCCGCCGTAAGAAGCACCTAAGGCTGAACCAACGGCTGCGATCTCATCTTCGGCTTGAAAAGTTGTGACGCCGAATTTCTTATGTTTTGAAAGTTCATGCAGAATTTCAGAGGCGGGGGTAATTGGATATGAGCCCAAGAACAATGGAATTTTGGCTTGATGGGCTGCGGCAATTAAACCGTAAGAAAGCGCGGTGTTGCCGCCGATATTTTTGTATTTGCCCGGTGGCATATGTGCAGATGCGATTTCATATGAGTTAGCAAAATCCTCAGTTGTTTCTCCATAGTTCCAACCAGTTCGATATGCAATTAAATTAGCTTCCAAAATATCTGGCTTCTTTGCAAACTTTGCTTTTAAGAAAGCTTCGGTTGCCTCCGTTGGACGGTGATACATCCAAGAAAGTAAACCCAAGGCAAACATATTCTTTGAGCGCTCGGCCTCTTTGCGCGTTAAGGCAAGTTCAGAGAGCGCAGAAACAGTCATTGATGTCAGTGCAACTGGATGAAGTTTGTAACTATCTAATGAACCATCCTCCAGTGGATTAGTTTCATAACCCACTTTGCTTAGGTTGCGTGTTGAGAACTCATCTTTATCTACGATAATTGTTGCACCGCGTGGAATATCTTTAATGTTTGCTTTTAATGCGGCGGGGTTCATCGCAACTAAAACATCGGGTGCATCACCTGCGGTTCTTACATGGTGATCTGCAAAGTGAAGTTGGAAGGATGAAACACCTGGCAAGGTTCCTTGAGGTGCGCGAATTTCTGCAGGAAAGTTAGGAAGTGTAGAAAGATCATTTCCTAAACTGGCTGTGTCCATTGTGAAGCGATCGCCGGTGAGCTGCATTCCATCCCCACTGTCCCCGGCAAATCTGATAACAACGGATTTAACGGCGACAATTGGTTTGCTCATGAGCGACATCTTGCCACCGCGGGGCTGCTAGGTCAGTAGATTTCACGCATCTCTTGCATCACTTTTGTGCACGTCTGAGAGTTACCCCTGCGGTTTCTCAGCTTTCCAAAATGAAACTGACAGGCAAGGCCAGTAAGTTAACCCAATGAAGAAATTGCTTGCCCTAGCCCTTGCTTTTGTTGTCATGGCCCCAGCTGCTGCCGTAGCCATGGGTTCGGGCGATAAGTTTTCAGATGCGCAAACAGGTCTTACGTATTCGGTTTATAAGCCAAGTAATACTTTGGGGCTCAAAGCAACTACGTTCAATCTTCTCGACTGTGCACCAGGTAAAGAAGAGTGGCTCTATATTAAATATGGCGGCACCACAAGATATTTAGAAATCATGCAAACAATGGCAAAAGTTAAGTGTTCAGATCCTGGACTCTCAAAGTACTTACGTGTTGCAACGATTAATGGAGTCAGCGCTAAGGTCTATGTCTATTGCGATCCGGCAAAGGCTGCTGCCTTTAAAAAATGCGGAGTCAACGATATTGGCCGAGTGGGTGGTTACTTAATCTTCACCACCAAGGCTTCAAAAGCTTTGAAGGGAACAGAGATTCAAGTTCAGGGAATCGGTGGAATTACTTATTCGCAGTTATTGGCTGTGGCGAAATCTTTGAAAACAGTAAAAGCCAGTGGAACATTACTAGCCGAAGCTCTGCCGCCCGAGATGATTAATCCATATGAA
>CAIVDO010000143.1 GCA_903904665.1 uncultured Actinomycetes bacterium
AACAGGTGGATTAGCATCTGGTGCGATTTCGACTAAGTCGAGACCAACTTCATCTGCCATCTTTAGCGCTGTATCGATATCGACAACTCCAACTTGTTCACCGGTGTAACCGATCAAACGAATTTCGGGTGTGCGAATACGATCATTAATGCGCGGGTCAGTTGTGATTTGTGCTCCTTCGGCTTTGTTTACGCTTTGGTCTAACAGCGCTGCAAAAGAAAACCGCAAGGGCAAGAGATAAAAATCTCTTATCCGACAAACCAGCTCGCACACGTGGCGATGAAGGTGGGAGCGGTAACTCCTCTTGCAGTGGTTGTAAGACCACTGGTCTGGGGCAAAGATTACCCGTTAGGGGCAAAAAGGTGAAATTGAGGCCTAAGCGCCCATGGCATGCACGCCACCATCGACGTGAATGATTTCGGCCGTAGTTTTTGGAAACCAATCAGATAAAAGGGCCACGACTGCTTGGGCTGCTGGAACTGGATCGGTGACATCCCAAGCAAGGGGTGCGCGATCATTCCAAACCTTTTCAAACTCATCAAAACCTGGAATTGATTTTGCCGCCATGGTTCGAATTGGTCCGGCAGCAACTAAATTAACGCGAATATTTTCTGCGCCAAGATCTCGTGCTAAGTATCTGGAAGTAGATTCAAGGGCAGCCTTTGCCACACCCATCCAGTCATATTTTGGCCAAGCAACTGATGCATCAAAATCAAGACCTACAACTGATCCACCTCCATTAAATAATGGACGCGCTGCCATGGTCAATGACTTAAGCGAATAAGCAGAGACATGCATGGCCGTTGAAACATCTTCCCATGTTGTGTTGAGAAAGTTTCCACCAAGGGCAGCCTCTGGAGCAAAACCAATTGAATGCACCACACCATCTAAACCATCTGGAAAATGTTCGCGGATGCGTGATTCAAGTGCATCTAGATCTTCTGCATTTGTAACATCGAGCTGAATGATTGGTGCCGGTGCAGGTAAGCGTCCGGCGATACGCGTCGTTAATGAAAGAACTCGACCATAAGAAGAGAGAACCACTTGTGCACCTTGCTCTTGTGCAAGTCGTGCAATATGAAAAGCGATTGAGCCATCAGTTAATACACCGGTAACTAAAATTTTCTTTCCATCAAGTAGACCCATGTTAGTGACCCATTCCTAATCCGCCATCTACTGGTATCAATGCACCAGAAATATAGCTTGCTTGTGGTGAAGCTATGAAAGTTACAACGTCAGCGATTTCTTCTGCTGAACAAAACCGACCAAGAGGTACCGCACTTGCGATTTCGTTACGACGCTTTTCATCCAAAGTCGCAGTCATATCTGTTTCGACAAATCCAGGTGCAACTACATTCGCTGTGATTGATCTGCTTCCGAGTTCGCGCGCAAATGATCGCGCCATTCCAACTAGACCAGATTTAGAGGCTGAGTAGTTGACTTGACCGGCAGAACCAAGTGCGCCCACGACTGAGCCCACAAATACAAGGCGGCCTTTTTTTAACTTCAATAATCCCTTTGTAGCACGGCGTGCAACGCGAAAAGCTCCGGTCAAGTTTGCATCTATAACAGAATCAAAATCTTCATCACTCATGCGCATGACTAAACCATCTTTAGTGATACCTGCATTCGCCACAATGATTTCTGGAATTCCCCATGAGCTTTCAATGTGAGTAAAGGCCTTATCTACACTTTCAGTATCGGTCACATCCATCACAACCGATTTGAAGCCGTCAGGTGCTTGGCCGCTACGGTACGTCACGATTACATCATGGCCGGCCTTACTTAACGAATGTGCAATTGCTAGACCAATTCCACGATT
>CAIVDO010000144.1 GCA_903904665.1 uncultured Actinomycetes bacterium
ATTGCTAACAATAAACGCCGCTGTGACTGGAAGTGAAGACAGCGCGCTTCGTGCATTGATTACAAATCCAATCGGGCCAGATATCTCAGATGCCCGCGAGCTATGGAGCGATTTGAAAAAGGAAAATGCAGGAATGATTGGACTCTTTAATGAGTAAAGTCATTTTAGGTATCGATGGCGGCGGTACAAAGACTCACGCATGTTTAGTTGATCTTGAAGGAAATATCCTTGCAACTGCTGCAAATGGTGGAGCTAACTGGGAACGCATTGGTGTTACTGCTGTTCAAAAAAGTTTAGATGAGATCATCGATGCAGTGTGTGCCAAAGCATCAGTTTCGCGTAGCGATATCGTTGATTCAACCTTTGCTTTAGCTGGCGTTGATTGGGAAGAAGATAAGAAACTATTGGCGCCCGTTATCAGCGCCTTAGCTCTAGATGGAAAATGCCAGTTAATTAACGACTCCTTTGCCGCACTCTTTGCCGGAATTCCCTCCGGTATTGGTTGTGTATCTATCGCTGGTACTGGCGGAAAATCAGCTGGGCGTAGTTCAACTGGCAGTGTGCAGACAATGGGTATGGAGCTTGGCGAAGGAGGCGGTGCAGGTCAACTCGTAGACACTGCACTAGATTTAATCGCCAGAGCTCATCACGGGATAAAGGAAAAAACTGCGCTGTACAAAGAACTTCCTGCAGCCGTTGGCTTTGATGATCCCGTTGAATTTTTCACAGCAGTAGCTCGTGGGCGCGTTAGCCTTGATGAAACCTTGGCTCCCCTAATTTTTTCCCTGGCAGATCAAGGTGATGCCGGTGCGATAGAAGTTGTAACACAGGTTGCTCAACAACATGCCATAGATATTCAAGGTGTCGTACAGCAGCTCAATTTTGAAGGTTCAACCATCGAACTAATCCGTGCCGGTGGTCTGCATACTGCGGCCAATAGGGTTTTTGATGAGGTATTTGAAAAGAGGATTAAAGCTACTTTGCCAAATATGCATATGCGAGTACTTGATGTATCCCCTGTCTTTGGCGCGGTAATGCACGCTGCGCACCGATACTGTGGGTCGGTCTCACAAGATTTCATTACTAACCTAACGTCGGCGGCAAAGAAAGTTGAAATCTAATGAAGCTTGATCTTCGTAACCCATTGCAGCAAGAAATTGCCGATGCATTTTTTTCAACACACACCATTAAGGGTGATTATGAAATCTCTGTTATTGCAGCGCGGCCAACACAGTTGGAAGGCTTCACGATTAAGGCATCACGCTCGGGATCAACTTTCACAGCCACAATTGGCTTGGCTCTCGACCATAGTCTTCGCTATGCACTCAATCGTTTAGCTAGTTGGAGCGCTACATCAGAAAGCACTCTTGAAGTTAATGAAGCTCCTGATTTTGCCATTCGTGGAGTAGTTGAAGGTTTCTACGGCAAACCATGGAGCCACGAACAGCGTTTACGTGGATTGCAGTACTTCGGCGATTACAACATGAATACATTTTTCCTTGCGCCTAAAGATATTCCTTGGCAGCGATTTAACTGGCGTGCACCATTTGATTCAGTGTTCCTGACTAATACCAAGGAGTTAATCGAACATGGTCGCAAGAATGCCGTGGACGTAGTTGTCTGTGCATCTCCTGGCTTATCGGTTAAGTACTCAGATGAAAAAGATGTAGATGCCGTTGTTAATCGATACAAGCAGTTATTTGATTTAGGTGCACGTCATTTTGGATTGTTATGGGATGACATCGCGTGGGAGCTCTCTCATGAAGAAGATATCGCCGCTTATGTTTCTACTGCGGCAGCTCATGCAGATTTCACTAATCGCGTGTGGAGAAGATTAGTGGCGTTAGATCCAACAGTTATGTTGACTATGTGCCCAATGCATTATTCAGGGCGCGGTAATGAGCCATACATTCAAGAGCTTGG
>CAIVDO010000145.1 GCA_903904665.1 uncultured Actinomycetes bacterium
GTTCCGTATTTCTTAGCTAACTCTTGTACGGCTTCTAAGTAACCAGCTTGTGGCAAAACGATTCCAACGTTTGTCATTGCAGGTTCCATCAAAATCGCTGCAACATCACCGTGGGCTAAGGCTTTTTCCATTCCAGCGATATCGTTAAATTCAACAACTCGAGTTGTTTGATCAAGGGCCACAGGTGCGCCGATATTTCCTTCTCGCGCAATGGTGTTGCCTGCTTCATCAATCGTTGCAAATGTTTCATCAACTGATCCGTGATAACAACGATCGATAACAACGATCTTTGATCGCCCTGTAATCATTCGGCTATAACGAATTACGTGGCGGTTAGCATCGGTTGCAGAAACTGTGAACTGCCACAACGGCAAACCAAAGCGACGTGAAAGTTCTGCAGAAACAATTGCAGCATCGGCTGTTGGCAACATTGCAGTTATGCCTTTACCTACTTGCTCGCGAATCGCAGCAACAGTTGCATCGGGTGAGTGCCCAGTCATTGAACCTGTGTCGCCCAAACAGAAATCGATATAGGTATTGCCATCAACATCGCTAAATCGGGCGCCTTTGGCCTCTTTAACAAAGACTGGATAAGCCCCTGGCCACTTAGCCATCCACGACATAGGAACCCCGCCAGGCATATGGGCTTGGCCTGCTTTGAAGAGTTCTCCTGAGGTTGGATGCAAAAGAAGAAAGCGTTCATCTTCCTTTTTACGTAATGCAGCTAAATGTTGGCGATTAATCATGAGATGAGTCTATTCAAGGGATTCAAAAACAAACAAAGCTTCGATGTAGTTCTCGCCACTAATGCCCAAATTTTGCGCATCTGGTGGTGCGGTCTGAGGCTCTAAACATAGGCCTTCAGAATCTTCAGTGAAAACAACCCACCATGGCGCATCGCATTCAATGGAAATTCTTGCAACATCTTCCCAAACAACAGCAGGGGTGCCTTTGATTCCGGTAAATGCATCATCCCACGGTTGTGGAGTTGGTGCACAGCGCTCACCAGTTGGAATTCCATCGCTGCCACGAATTAACATTTCTGTTGCTGCAAATTCGATTTCAGCACTGCCACCACGATCTAGATCACGGGCAAACCATGGATGAAAACCCATCCATGCTGGAAGTTCGCAACCATTGGGTTCGTATTCTAGAGACCAACGAATAGCATCATCTAGAACTTCAATTGACTGTTCAACTGTTGCACCGTTATATGGCGCAGGCAAATGTAAAAGCGAACGGCCCGGACCGATTTCTTGCCAAGAACTTATAAGTCCAAAACCATGCAGTGCATGTGGTGGATCGATAGTTGCAGGCAGTTGAAACTCTTGACCTTGCGCATCTTTAATCAAACCTTCATTAATTCGCCCAGCCCATGGCGCCATCGCATACCAACCCGATGTGTGAACTTGTCCGCGAAATGGAACCGTGAATTCATTCTCACGCCATTTAAGAGATGTAATACGTGCGCCATTGTCGTCATCGATTGCAATCTGGAATTCAGCATCATCGATAAATTGCATTAGTTTTCCATCGCTTCTAATAGTTCGTGCGTTCGTGGAGGTTGAGCACCAGCACGTGAACAAGTAATACCAGCAGCAATAGCTGCCTTATGCAAAACTTCATTTAATGCATGTCCGGCTAAGCCATGCACCGAGTGTTTGATAACGCCTTCAACAACGATTGCGCCAACGGTGTCTCCTGCGCCAACGGTGTCTACGACATCAACTTTTGCGCCATCTACTTCTTCCATTCCCTGCTCAGTAAAACCAATGAGGCCATGGGCTCCGCGCGTAATAACCACACAGCTAACGCCAGCGGCGATCCAGCGGTGGGCAACAACATCGAGTGAATCATCTGGGTAAAGCCATTTAATATCGTCATCGCTGACCTTTACTACCGATGAAATGCTGACCCATTTTTCAACGGCGGCAGCATATTTAACGCGCTCATTCATCACTGAAGGGCGGATATTTGGATCAAAGACAATCGGTGCGAATTCGCCCACCTGCACGGCCCAATCAAATAAAACGCTTGCCCCTGGTTCGATAATCGTTACGAGAGTACCGATATGTAAAACTGAAGGCTTTAATCGTTCAGGATCTGGCAACCACGATGTATTGAAATCAAATGTTGCAGTGTTATCGATTAAAAACTCATAACTTGCACTGCCCTTTGAATCCAGAGTAACCGTTGCTGTGCATGTTGGTTTATCACTTGAAAGAGATAGATCTAAACCAACTCCATCGCGGCTCAACTCTTTGCGTGCACTAACACCATAAGCATCAGTTGAAATTCCATCGATGAAATCTACGTCATAACCTAAACGCGCCAAAGCTTTAGCGGTATTTGCAGGTCCTCCACCAACTACAGGACCAGTTGGCAAGATATCTATTAATACTTCTCCACAAACCCAGATGCTCAAGGAAGTTCGCCCTTACGAGCTAGAAACTCAGTTAAGACTTCAACACCCATCAAGTGATCTTGAACTTGTGGCAGACCGCTAATTAATAAAATTCCCATGCAACCAAAACCAGAAACATTAAGAGGTAATCCCCCGCCATGAATCGCATGGGTTGCCTCTGGTAATCCTTTACTTGAATACCAATCGATTCCTTGTTCCTCGGCTAAAACTCTTTCGTACATCGTTGAATTACCAGTTGCTAAAACGACAGCGGCTTTACGCGATATCCATGAATCATTGTCGGCAGATGATCCAGGCAAGGATGCATGAAAAACAATCCACTCTTTTAAACGCACCTCCACTGCAATTGGCACGCCCCGTTCAAAACCAAGATCAAGTGCGATCTCACCGATTTCAATCGCCTCTTTCTGCGATAACGATGGCAGTTCTAGGGTCTTGGCTTCCAACGCCAGCCCTGCACTTGTAAATCCACCCGTCGTCTCGACCATGCGCTAATTGTGCCTTACTGTGCGTGCATGATCACTATCCCTGAAACTGACCTCGTTGTTCACCCGCTGTGCCTTGGTAGCAACATCTTTGGCAGTAATGCCGATGAAGCCCAGTCTCATTTAGTTATGGATGCCTATGCCCACCATGGCGGCAACTTCATCGACACTGCAGATATGTATAACCAGTGGGTGCCAGGACACGTTGGTGGTGAATCTGAAAGCGTTATTGGATCTTGGCTCAACTCCCGAGGCAATAGAAGCCAGATGGTTATTGCCACGAAAGTTTCAAAGATGGATCGCCGCCCAGGTCTATCAGCTGCAAACATATTTGCTGCCTGCGAAGAATCTTTAAACCGTCTACAGAGCGATTACATCGACCTGTATTACAGCCATGAAGATGATGCAACGGTTTCTTTGGAAGAAACCCTAGGCGCATATGCCCAGTTAATTGCAGAAGGAAAAGTTCGCTACATCGCAGCCTCTAACTTCACCCCCGCACGACTGCGCGAATCAATTACGTTCAGTGAAGATAACAACCTACCGGCATATGTTGCTGTGCAGGATCTTTATAACTTAGTAGATCGTAAAGGTTATGAAGGGGAAATGGCTCAAACTGTTGCCGAACTTGGAATCTCTAATATTCCTTTCTACGGAATCGCCCGTGGTTTCTTAACTGGCAAATATCGCCCAGGTGTTACAGATGTAGATTCAAAGCGCGCAGCAGGTGCAATGGAGTATGCA
>CAIVDO010000146.1 GCA_903904665.1 uncultured Actinomycetes bacterium
CAATGCCGATACCGAAGGCAAATGGGCTGATCAACTTCAAACCAATAACACCTTGGAGTAGATGATCTCCACCCAAGATAAAGACGAGCAACAACAAGTGGCCCGCGAACATATTTGCAAAAAGACGAAGTGAAAGCGTTAATGGACGAACTAAGAAAAATGTAAGGATTTCAAGAGGAGTAATAAGAATGTATGCAGCCTTTGGAACTCCAGGCATAAACATGATGTCCTTGAAATATTTGATCGCGCCTTGCTTGCGAACGCCCACGTAATGGAAAACTAAGTAAACAGAGAGCGCCAAAATGTACGGGAATGAGACACGTGACATCGATGGGAACTGCAAGAGAGGAATGATTCCAAATAAATTGTTAACCAAGATGAAAGTAAAGAGAGTGAATAGGTATGGCACAAAACGCATGAAATCATGGCCAATTACATCTTTAGCTAAATCATTGCGCACAAATGAGTAAACAGATTCGCCGGCAAATTGAAGTTTTGATGGAACGATCGCTGCTTTGCGTGAAGAGATAATAAAGAAAACTGAGATTAAAACTACTGATAAGAAAACTAATGCGATCGGCTTGGTTGTGTAGATATTCTCGCCGAAAATTGGAGGGAGTTCGAAGTCGTTGCTGCTAGGTGGGACGAATCCGCCACCTTCTGCGCCTGAACGCAATAAATCGCGCACGCTTACTCCTCTTGGAATCGTTTGTTTCTTCGGTAGTACGGGGAAGGTAAGACGGTGCAACCCTATGGGAAGGCAGGCTTAGTTGAGAAATCGAGGAGCGGCGTGGAAAAGGTGGGACGGCTCACTGCCGGCCAAAACGCAGCCAAACCAGGTAGACCGCTCCGCTAATTCCTACCAAAAGGCCGATCAAGGTCAGATAGCTAGTCCCCAGCCACTTATCTAGTCCATATCCGACCCCGCCCCAAAAGAGCAGGCCAGAGAGGAGGTAGCCAAAGATGGACCACATAGCGTTTTCTTCACGGTTTGCCATGAACTTACTCCTTAGGCCCAGCAGTTGGAGATTGGGGTAGAGGTAAATGTAGGCGCAACTTCATGAAACTGGCAATCTCGCCCCATAACCATGCCACGGTGAGCGCAACGGCAGTGATTCCAAAGGCCGTTCTATTAATAGTGGCGCGATCTGTGAACTGTGCAATTGCCCAGAGCAGCAGGCCAAGGGCAAAGAGTTTTGCACAGTAGGAAAACAGCGCCATAGCCATCGTTGAGATCGGATCTAAATTTCTAGTCATTCTAGAAACGGCGATATGAATGACAAAAAAGATAATCACAACAAATTGTGCAAGAACTGCCCCAAGAAAACCTGAAAATCCAAGTACAAAAGTTGAAATTAGAATTGCAAACCCACTAGTTAAAAAAGTTGGGATGAATGCCGCCCGAAGAAGCTTTGATTCATTGCTACTCATGCTGAAAGCTTTTTACTTTTCTTGGAAACCAAAAGTGTAATAGCCACTAGAACTACTGCAGTTATTAATGCAACCCACCATGGTTCAAATGCTAAAACTGTTACAGGAAAGGCAATCGTTGCCGTCCACATATATAAAATAAATGCAGTTCTTAACTGTGAGTTTCCGGCGCTGAGTAATCGGTGATGCAGATGCTCATTATCTGGCGCAAATGGAGATTTGCCAGCTTTTACTCGACGGGCAACTGCAAGCAAGAGATCAACAAGTGGAATTGCAAGCACAGCAAAAGGAAGTAGTAAAGGTAAAAGTGTTGGTCCAGTTGATTCGGCAGAGATTGCATTGGGATCTACTTGCCCAGTTAAAGTAATTGCAGCCGATGCCAGCAAAAGCCCGAGCAACATAGATCCGCTATCGCCCATAAAGATACGGGCAGGGTGAGCGTTGTGAGGCAGAAAACCAATACACAGCCCCACTAATACAGCCGTTGTCAGCGATGGTGCACCCGCGCGGCTAAAGCCAAAATCAACTGCCAATAGATATGCAAATGCAAAGAATGCGATGCCGGAGATAGCAACGATTCCTGCAGCTAGACCATCCATGCCATCAATAAAGTTGACTGCATTAATGATGACTACAACGATTAAAACCGTTACTAACTGCCCAATGCTAGGTGGCAATGTAATAACGCCATTGATAGGCAGCCATAAAATCTGAATTCCATACATCAACAAAATACCTGCGGCAAAGACTTGACCTGTTAATTTGGTCAGCGCATCTAATTGAAAGCGATCATCGGCCATTCCCAATAGGACGATGGCAGTTGAAGCTAGAAATATCCCTTGGGCTTCATGACCAAAAGATTTTCCTACAAGCGGTAGATGATTAACAATCATGAAAGTAACGGCCATGGCTAACCACATTGCCACCCCACCCCAACGGGCAGTCGGAGTTGTGTGAATATCGCGGCCTCGAATTTGAGCAACTGCTCCGAAGGCAATAGCTTGGGTGCGAACTAGCGGAGTAATCAAATAACACAGCGCTGCTGAAATCAGCAACGTTATTAAATACTCGCGCATACTGGCTGCTTATGCCTGATAGATAGGAAAGCGAGATGTTAGAGCGTGGACTTCACTTTTGATTGCCGCATGAGCGGATGCATCATCGGTTTTAATCGCTCTAGAAATTAGCGTTGCAATCTGCTTCATCTCGGCAACTCCCATACCTTGCGTTGTTGTTGCAGGAGTTCCGACGCGAATTCCACTTGTAACTCCAGGTTTTTCAGGATCATTTGGAATCGAGTTCTTATTCATAACAATTCCTGCTGCGCCGCAACGCTCATCTGCAACCTTGCCTGTAACGCCAGTGCTGCGGATATCCATTAACGCCAAGTGGGTTTGTGTTCCGCCAGATACTGCACGCATGCCTTCTGCCTCTAGGGCTTTAGCAAGGGCCTGGGCATTAATAATTACATCCTTTGCATACTTTTGATAAGCAGGTGTTGCGCACTCTGCAAGTGCTACAGCTTTTCCGGCAACCGTGGACATGATTGGTCCACCCTGCATTCCTGGAAAGACTGATTTATCAATTGCTGCTGCATGCTCGGCCTTTGTCAAAATCATTCCACCGCGTGGTCCACGTAAAACTTTATGCGTTGTAAATGAAACAACATCGGCATAAGGAACAGGTGATGGGATCGCTTTACCGGCAACTAGACCAATGAAGTGCGCTGCATCGACCCACATGATTGCACCGACTTCATCACAGATGGCGCGAATCTTTTCAAAGTCAACAAGTGAAGGATATGCAGTTGCGCCAGAACAAATCATCTTAGGTTTAGTTGCAATTGCCTTATCGCGTAGCTCGTCATAGTCGATTAACTCGTTGTCGCTGCGAACGCCGTATGACTCAATCTTGAACCACTTACCTGAAAAGTTAACTGGTGATCCATGGGTTAAGTGCCCACCATGTGCCAAAGACATCGCCATGACGGTATCGCCTGGCTTAGTAAATGCTTGATAGACGGCGATATTTGCACTGGCACCTGAGTGGGGCTGAACATTTGCATGTTCTGCACCAAAAAGTGTTGTGGCCCGTTCGATGGCAAGGTTTTCAGCTTTATCTACTTCTTCACATCCACCGTAATAACGCTTGCCTGGATAACCTTCAGCATATTTATTTGACAGCGTTGAACCAATCGCAGCTAATACAGCGCGTGATGTGAAGTTCTCTGAAGCAATTAACTGCAAGTTACTTTGTTGACGAGCGAGTTCAGATAATAGAACTGCTGCAATCTCTGGATCTTGATTGCTCAACGCCTCGAAATCTGGACCATAGTAAGTAGACATGGCGCAACCTTATCGTTGGTTGGCTTATCGTTGGGAGCCTAAATAAGTGTGGCGCTTGGAACGATCGCCTGAATTGCGTCAAGGGAAATAGCCCCCACTCGCAGGACTCTGACACCCTCATTGTCTGCTTCAACAATCGTTGAGGCGCCACCTGCGCGTAACTTTCCATTATTGAATTGAAAGGCTAAATCTGAATCTAGAACAAAGATGTCGCCGAGCTCTTTCGGGGTTGGTCGTCCTACACGCGAACCACTTGCGATAGCCAATGGTCCGCTCTCGGCTAATAATGTTTTAGCAAATTTACTTTTAGGAACTCGGATACTGAGGCGATCTAATTGATTGCCATCTCCTAAATCCCAGCTCAATCCCATTTGAGGTCGCACGTTAAGAGATAAAAGGCCGGGCCAGAACTTCTTCATGAGCGCTGCAATGTCAGGAGTAATTTCGCGAACTAATCCCTGAGTTGTCTTTGAACTACCAACAACTACTTGGGCCGCGGTAAATAGTGGATCACCGCGCAAGACATGCATAGCGCGGACTGCATCTTGTCTAAATGCATCACAAGCAAATGCATAACTATGCTCTAGTGGAATTGCGATGATGTAACCATCGGCGATCGCTTTCAAGGCTTTGTTAACATGACGGCTGAGTTCACCTTTTTTTAAATCTACTTCTTTACCCATGATTACCTCCTCACCGCACTTGTCCAACGGGGACGACCAACTAGGTCATCATGCACTGCAATATCTTGGAAATCTACGGCCAACTCCCCCGCAATTGCAATTGCCTGCTCTTCGGTATGTTCGATAACTAAGACGCCTGCTGGTTTTAATAATCTAGCTGCGGCCTGAATGAATAGTCGGGGTAATTCGATACCTGTTGGACCGCCAAAGAGGGCGATATGTGGCTCAAATCCGGCAACATCTCGCGGCAGTGTTTGTGCATCTGGAATATATGGCGGATTTGCAATGACCACATCGCATTTAACACCGGGCAGCACGTCGGCAACATCGCCTTCAACTACTCGCACATTTTCGGCAATCACTGAAACATTTTTCTTTAACCAATAAATAGCTTCGGCTGATTTTTCTACGGCAATTACTCGGGCAGTTGGGGCCTCAGTTGCGATAGCTAATGAAAGTGCACCGGAGCCAGCGCCTAAATCAATGACACTGACTGGGGCTGGCAAGTTAGCAATATGTTTTAAGACCGCTTCGACTAAAAGCTCTGATTCTGGGCGTGGAACTAATACGCCTGGTCCAACTTCGATTTCAAGATATCTAAAAGCTGCAACGCCAGTTAAATACTGCAGTGGTTCGTGATTAAGACGGCGATCTAGTAGGCCAAAGAACTGCTCCTCGATGACATCGGTGTCTGTGATTGTTGCAAGGGTTGATTCAACTAAAACTGGGTTGTGCAGATCCATACGAGTTAAACCAAGTACATGTGCCAATAAATGTTCGGCATCAACTTCGCCAATGCCAGATTCTGCTAATTGGGCCTTTGCTACACGTAGCAGGGATTTAATCTCCATCGTGATTAGTTTGTGCTTGCCAAACGTGCAGCTTTATCTGCATCTAATAGCGCTTGAATCATGTCATCGAGATCGCCATTCATCACAGCATCTAAGTTGTTTGCCTTGTAGTTAACACGGTGATCGCTGATGCGGTTTTCTGGATAGTTATATGTGCGAATGCGCTCTGAGCGATCCACGGTACGCACCTGGCTCTTGCGCTCAGCAGATGCTGCAGCCTCTGCTTTTTCCTGTGCATCGGCTAATAAACGTGCACGCAAAATTCGTAGAGCCGATTCCTTATTTTGTAGCTGGCTCTTTTCATTCTGACAAGAAACCACAATGCCCGTTGGAACGTGTGTTAAACGCACAGCAGAGTCAGTTGTATTCACAGATTGGCCACCTGGACCTGATGAGCGATAAACGTCGACGCGCACATCATTCATATTCAATTCAACATCGACTTCTTCAGCTTCTGGCAAAATCAAAACGCCAGCAGCAGATGTGTGAATACGTCCAGCGCTTTCAGTTTCTGGCACACGTTGTACACGGTGCACACCGCCTTCAAATTTAAGGCGTGCATATGGTGATTCACCAGGCGCTGCAGTTCCCTTTGATTTAACGGCTACTGAAATATCTTTGTACCCGCCCATCTCACTTTCAGTGGCATCAATGATTTCAACTTTCCAATTATGTTTTTCGGCATATCGCATGTACATACGCAATAAATCACCGGCAAAAATCGCTGATTCATCGCCACCGGCTCCGGCCTTAACTTCCAAAATCACATCACGATCATCATTAGGATCACGGGGCAGTAGTAGCTCTTCTAATTTTTCAGCCGTTGCTGCGCAGGTTTCTTCAAGTGCAGGAATCTCTGATGCAAAATCGGCATCAACGGCCGCTAACTCTTTTGCTGCAGCCAAATCATCTTCAGCAGATTTCCAGGCTTTAAAGCCTGCAACTACTGGACCTAATTGGGCATAGCGCCGTCCTAGTTTGCGGGCATTGTTTTGATCTTCATGGATTGAAGGATCAGCCATCTTTGCTTCAAGTTCGGCGTATTCACGTACCATTTCATGGGCAGATGCAAAGCGATCATTACTCATTGGCTTCTCCTTTTCTTTTCTAGTTAGAGCTTTTATTGTGATTAGAAAATAAAAAAACCGCGACCGCAACCACTATGGCTGCGATGCGGTTTTTTAAGAAAGCTACTTAGCTGCTTTTTTACCGAAACGCTCTTCGAACTTAGCTACGCGACCACCAGTATCAAGGATGCGCTGCTTGCCGGTGTAGAACGGGTGGCATACAGAAC
>CAIVDO010000147.1 GCA_903904665.1 uncultured Actinomycetes bacterium
TCCATTTAGCGAGAACTATTTGCGATGTTTGCGTTTTGGTTGATTACGTGGACCGCGGCGATCAGCTGAAACTGATTCAACAGGTGTTGTAACACCAGCTGGCGCAGTACGTCCGTTGACACGCTTAGCCAAAGCCTGCATTGCAGGCTCCTTTTCACGCAACTGCGCAAGTACCGGAGGTGCGATGAAGATCGAGGAGTACGTACCAACGGCTAGACCGATAAAGAGAGCAAGTGATAAATCTTTGAGCGTTCCGGCGCCAAGTAGGCCAGCTCCAACAAAGAGAATAGATCCAACAGGCAAAAGGGCGATGAGAGAAGTATTCATTGAACGAACTAGCGTTTGGTTCACTGCCAAGTTAGTTGCTTGAGAGTATGTGCTCTTTGAACTAGAGGTAATGGTGCGTGTGTTTTCACGGATTTTGTCGAAAACAACGACAGTGTCATAGAGGGAGTATCCCAAAATAGTTAAGAAGCCAATCACTGTTGCTGGCGTAACATCAAAGCCGACTAGTGCATAGATTCCAACTGTAATGAAAACGTCATGGACTACAGCGGCAATTGCAGCGATAGCCATCTTTGGCTCAAATGCCATTGCCAAGTAGAGCATTACGCAGATTAAGAACCCAAAGAGACCGTACAACGCCTTACGGGTAATCTCCTTACCCCATGAAGGTCCAACAATTTGTGTATCAATTGATTCAACAGATACCGAGAACTTTGCTGCCAGTGCATCTTGGAGCGCGTTGTTTTGCGCAGTATTGAGCGCACCTGTTTGAATACGAATCTTGTCTGTTCCAATAGTTTGGATGATCGATTCACCAGGTATTCCTAGCGATGTAACTGCTGTACGAGCATCTTCAACGCTTGCTCCAGCCTTTGTTACAGTGAAAGAGGATCCGCCCTTGAATTCAATTCCAAGGTGTAAACCTTGAAGAGTAAGAGCTCCAAGAGATAAGAGAATGAAGAGCGCTGAGATTGAATACCAACGGCGGCGTCGGCCGATGAAATCAATAGAGGTTTCGCCGCGATAAAGACGTCCACCTAGACCTGAAATCTTTGACATTGCTTATGCCTCCTTTGCTACTGGCAGTGTTCCAGTGCTCTTAGCTGATAACCCTGACAAAGGATGTCCCGATGCAAAGAAATTGACCCTTGCAAGGATTGTCACGATTGGCTTTGTAAAGACAAAGACAACGATCAAGTCAACGAGTGTTGTTAAACCCAATGTAAATGCGAATCCGCGGACGCCACCAACTGCGAAGAAATAGAGAAGAACGGCAGCGATAATTGATACGAAGTCAGCGACCAAGATCGTGCGACGTGCGCGGCCCCAACCGGTTTCAACTGCAGTACGCAATGAGCGTCCCTCGCGAATTTCATCACGAATACGCTCAAAGTAAATAATAAATGAGTCAGCAGTAACTCCGATTGCCACAATGGCTCCGGCTATACCTGCAAGAGTCAACGTAAATCCGATCCACTTACCAAGGAGCAAGAAGAGTAGATAAACAAGTGAACCTGCAATTGTTAGTGATCCAACAGTTACCAGACCCAAACCGCGGTAGTAAAGAAGTGAGTAAAGAAGAACAAGTCCAAGACCAAGTCCGCCCGCTAATAGGCCGGCGTTAAGTTGATCAGCTCCCAATGTTGGTGAAACTTGCTGCACTTCACCGCGATCAAAAGCCAAAGGAAGTGCGCCGTATTTAAGTACGTTTGCAAGATCCTGTGCTTCTAACTGTGTGAAACTTCCGGTGATCTGCGCATTTCCAGATGGAATCGCTTCAGTAATTCGTGGTGATGAAACAACTAAACCATCAAGAACAATTGCAACCTGATTAAGTGGTTCAACCAGAGATGTAACTCGGGCAGTTAATGCACCAAAAGCAGTTGTGCCTTCGCCATTAAAGGTAAGGCTTACATACCAAGCGTTTCCGCCTTGTGTATCAATTCCTGCCGATGCCTTTGAAATCTGACGACCTAGAACTTCGGCAGGGGCCAAAATATATTTATTCAATCCAGCGCGATCACAACTTACGATTGTGTCAGTCGGTGCATCAGAACCAGTGCCCTGAAGATTTGCTGACTTCGTGCAATCAAGTGCTGCAAACTTTGCATTTATCTGCGCGCTTACTCCGGCAACTGGTGAGGCCGTTGTATCGGCAGAACCTGAAGAAAGTGCAGATGAACCAGCTGAAACCGAAGTAGCGCCCGAAGTAGCTAAGACTTGGCGAAAACGAAGCTCTGCTGTCTGTCCAACTAATTCAACGACGCGACGACCAGTATCTCCTGGTACAGAGATAACTATCTGTCGATTTGTTCCACTGCCCTGCGCCGTTACTTCAGACTCTGCTACACCAAGTGAATTAACGCGCTGACGAATGATAGAGACTGCTTGGTCGATCGCTTCGTTTGTAACTTTTCCATTCTCACCTGGCGCAATGCGCGGTTGGAGAGTGACAGAAGTTCCACCCCGTAGATCAAGACCCAAACGGACTGCAGTTGCGCTCTGAACAAAGACAAGGCCGATTAGCACGATAAGAGCTAGGGCCAGAATCGCCAATGAACGCTCTGGGCGTGCAGCCGTCTTTACTGGTTTAGTAGTTGTAGACATAGACGCAGAGTCTATGCGTCAGGCGCGAGTGTGTCGAAAAGCGAGGCAGATTGAGCAGGTGGTGTTCGTCCTATATGGGCAAAACCGGCAGCAGTAGCCACACGACCCCGCGGGGTCCTAGCCATTAACCCATGTCGTACTAGAAAGGGTTCGGCAACTGATTCGACGGTTTCTATCTCTTCACCAACAGCGATAGCCAAAGTGGAAAGCCCGACGGGTCCTCCATTAAATCTCTCAACAAGTGCAACTAAGACGCCTCGGTCCAGACGGTCCAAACCAATCTCATCGACTTCATACATCTCAAGGGCGGCACGTGCATCACTGAGAGAAATAGAGGAGCTTGCCCGCACCTGTCCGTAGTCTCGTACTCGACGCAACAAGCGATTAGCAATACGTGGTGTTCCACGAGAGCGCCCTGCAACTTCGGTGATTGCATCTTTAGCAATATCTATCTCTAAAAGCGCTGCGCTTCGAGTGATTACTTGCGCTAACTCAGAGTCGTCATAGAAATCTAAATGTGCGGTGAAACCAAAGCGATCGCGCAATGGACTTGGTAATAGTCCGGCACGTGTTGTTGCACCTACCAAAGTGAAATGCGGAAGTTGCAGTGGAATCGCTGTTGCACCTGGTCCCTTACCAACTACTACATCCACACGAAAATCCTCCATCGCTAGATATAGAAGCTCTTCGGCAGGGCGAGGGAGACGATGTATTTCATCAAGAAACAAAATCTCGCCCTCAACTAGTGAAGACAAGATGGCAGCTAAATCTCCGGCATGAGTAATGGCAGGACCACTTGTGATGCGAATGGGTGCCTGCATTTCACTTGCCAAAATAAGTGCCAACGTTGTTTTACCTAATCCTGGCGGACCAGAGAGCAAAATGTGATCTGCAGGTGTATTGCGATGACGTGCAGCAGTTAAGAGAACGTCAATCTGCTCACGCACGCGATGTTGACCAATAAAATCCTTTAAGGATTTGGGACGTAAAGCTTGCTCTAGCGCTGACTCTTCGCCCTTGATATTTGAAGCGACAATACGCTCTTGATGATCAGCCACGAGAGCTCTTTCCACTTGCAAGGGCGAGCTTGAGGAGTTCACTCAAATCCTCTTTTGCCGGATCTTGACCATCATTGTGAAGGCTATTAACAACATTACTAATTGCGTTATCGGATTCTTTCGCAGAGAAACCTAATGAGACCAGTGCACTAGTTAACTGCTCTCGCCATGGTGGCTGATGACCTGAATATGTTTTTGCTCCAGAGAGATCGCTAACTTTGCCCTTCAACTCTAAAATCATGCGCTGCGCACCCTTTTTACCGATTCCTGGAACACGCTCAATCACTGACGTATCCTCCTTGGAAATGGCACGTGCCAAATCCTCAGGCGATAGCGCGCCCATAATAGAAAGAGCAACTTTGGGTCCAATACCTGAAACAGTTTGAACAAGTTCAAAAAGACTGCGAACTTCTTCAGTAAGAAATCCAAATAAAGTCAGTGAATCTTCGCGAACTACTAAAGATGTATAGAGAGTTGAGCTCGAGCCCAGTGTGACTGCGTTGCTGGTTTGCGCGTTAATCAAAACACTTAAACCAACTCCCCCAACCTCGATAATCAACTTATCTGAAGCAAGTGAGCGAATTGTTCCCGTTAGAGTAGAAATCATTTATCCACGAAGCTTTCGTAGTCGCGATTTTTCAGCTTCAACGGCTTGATTAATTCTTGCGTTAGCGCCACCGCGCCAAATATTACAAATAGCAAGTGCTAACGCATCAGTTGCATCTACTGGCTTTGGTATTGTTTCGAGGTTAAGAATCTTTTGAACCATTTGGGCAACTTGAGCTTTATTAGCACGGCCTGATCCAGACACGGCCGCCTTGACTTCACTTGGCGTATGCATCATCACAGGAATCCCAGCTTTGGCTGCAATCAGCAGCGCAATACCGGCAGCTTGTCCTGTACCCATAACTGTTCGGACGTTGTGTTGAGCAAAAACTCTCTCTACTGCAATGACATCTGGATTCCATAAGTTAATCCACTCATTTAAAGCTTTATCGATTTCTAGTAAACGATTCTCGATCGCCATATCGGCCGCAGTCATAACGACTCCAACTCCCACCATCTTTAATGGCGAACCGGCTACGCCTTCAACAATTCCAATACCGCAGCGCGTCAGACCAGGATCAATGCCTAGTACGCGCATAGCAGCTCACCTATTCCTTCACTTATCGTTAAGTTTCTAGCCTAGGCCTTAACTCTGGCGAACTTATTCCAGGCTCGCCATAACCTCATCTGAAACATCGAAATTACTATAAACATTTTGAACGTCATCGAGCTCTTCGATCGCATCTATGAGTTCAAAGACCTTTTTGGCGCCTTCGGCATCAAGTGGAATCGACATAGAAGGCAAGAATGAAGAGTCGGCAGATTCATAATCGATTCCAGCGCTTTGAAGTGCTGTTCGCACCTGAACTAAATCAACTGGTTCGCAGACAACTTCAAATGATTCGCCTAGATCATTGACTTCTTCAGCTCCGGCCTCAAGAACGGCTTCAAGAACCTTATCCTCAGTCAATCCATCAACTTTATTGACGATGATGACACCTTTGCGATTGAAAAGATATGAAACAGAGCCAAGATCGGCCATAGAGCCACCATTGCGCGTTACCGCAACTTTGATTTCAGAGGCTGATCGATTTCGATTATCTGATAAACACTCGATCATGATTGCTACTCCGTTGGGTCCATAGCCCTCATACATAATCGTGATCCAGTCTTTAGCGCCAGCTTCTAAACCAGCTCCGCGCTTAATTGCGCGATCGATGTTATCTGCAGGCATTGAGGATTTCTTAGCCTTGGTAACAGCATCAAAGAGTGTTGGGTTGCCTTCCATATCGGCTCCGCCATTGCGAGCAGCAACTTCTATTGCGCGAATCTGTTTTGCGAAAACCTTTGCACGGCGACTATCGATAATCGCCTTCTTGTGTTTGGTCGTCGCCCACTTGGAATGGCCGGACATGGCTTACACCTTCAATCTCATGCGCTTGGATATGAAACTTACTTTACCTTCTCTAATGCAGGCTTTGCCACTTCCTCAATGAAATAACGATGGATTCGATGATCACCCGTTAATTCCGGATGAAAAGATGTGGCTAGAAGCTTTTGGCTACGCACTGCAACGGGATGAGAGTCCACTGATGCAAGTACCTGCACGTTGGCACCTATCTTTTCGACCCACGGCGCACGGATAAATACTGCCTTAATCAAATCTGTAGATCCATCGGCAAAAGTGATGTCAGATTCAAATGAGTCAACCTGTCGGCCGAAAGCATTTCTTCGGACCGTGATATCTAATCCACCGAAAGTTTTCTGTCCCTCTTTAGCATCAAGAATAGTATCTGCCAATAAAATCATTCCAGCACAGGATCCATAAACGGGCATGCCAGAGGCAATACGGTTCTTAATTGGCTCAAATAGTCCGAAGATCTGCGCAAGTTGGACAATTGTTGTTGATTCTCCCCCAGGCAAAACAAGAGCATCTACTTCTGCTAACTCATTTACTCTGCGAACTTGAATCGGATCGATGCCACAAGCAATCAGAGCGCTGACGTGCTCGCGCACATCACCCTGAAGAGCTAGAACGCCAACTTTCATTGGGCTAACTAATTACCAACCGCGATCGGCAAGACGGTGTGGAGCTGGAAGATCTGCAACGTTAATACCAACCATTGCTTCACCTAATCCACGAGATGCATCAGCTACGACCTTTGCATCGTTCCAAAAGGTTGTTGCCTTAACGCATGCTGCAGCACGCTGTGCTGGGTTGCCAGATTTAAAGATTCCAGAGCCAATGAAAACACCATCGGCGCCCATGCTCATCATGAGCGCAGCATCGGCTGGAGTTGCAATTCCACCTGCGGTGAAAAGAACAACGGGAAGCTTGCCAGTTTGTGCAATCTCTTTTACTAATTCATAGGGCGCTTGCAGCTCTTTAGCTGCAACGTAAAGTTCATCTTCGCGCATCGATGACAAGCGTCGAATCTCTCCGCCGATCTTGCGCATATGTTGCATAGCATTTGAAACATCTCCAGTGCCAGCTTCACCCTTTGAGCGAATCATTGCAGCGCCTTCATTAATGCGGCGTAGTGCTTCGCCAAGGTTTGTAGCACCGCAAACAAAGGGAACTGTGAAATCCCACTTATCGATGTGGTTTTCATAATCTGCAGGAGTGAGAACTTCTGACTCATCGATGTAATCAACACCCAGAGATTGCAAAACTTGCGCTTCAACAAAGTGACCAATGCGAGCCTTTGCCATAACTGGAATCGATACAGCGGCTTGAATCTTTTCAATCATGTCAGGATCAGACATGCGCGCAACGCCACCTTGGGCGCGGATATCTGCGGGAACGCGCTCTAGTGCCATGACTGCAACTGCGCCAGCATCCTCAGCGATCTTTGCTTGCTCGGCGTTAACGACATCCATGATGACGCCACCCTTAAGCATCTCTGCCATACCGCGCTTAACTCTGCCTGTGCCTTTTACTTCTGACATTGCTGTTTTACTCGCCTTCGCTGATGTAGGGGTACATCCTACTTTGTCTTTGTCGGACTCGCGCTCGCAGATATATAGGTGAAATCAGGCTCGGTATCAGTCAAGGCAACCCACACCTGGCCAGGAGCAAATTTGATTTCACTTCCATCAGCCAAACTCCATGACGTGCCTGTTTCTGCAGAACTGCGCAACCAGAGCGCTGGATAGCTTTTTCCATCACGTAATACAAATCCCTTGCCACTGCCAACTGTTTGCGAGAACGGGGTTACTCCTCCAAATTTGTCGTGATATTGCGAATAAGTTATTGACACCATTTGAATTACTAACGTTGAAGGCCCAAGCACTTTTCCAGAATCTGCAATGTCAGGAGTTGAATTATGTGAAAGTAACCAACGTGATTGCGGCTCAGACCATGTTGCGCTATATCGCGCAGCTGGCCAATGCAAAATCACTGACTCTGTGGGTTTTCCTCCTTGAGGTGCATCACCAAAACTCCACCCTACTGATGCGGCAGTATCTATCTGATAATTCTTTTCAAGCACTTTAGCCATAAGTAAGTCTGCGCGTAACACCATTGCAAATGGAGGTGTTCGCGCCGGATCAGTAGTGTAAATAGTTGAAGACTGCGATTGCGCCCCTAGATTTTGTAAGTAAGCAGAGTCAATTACCGGAAGTAGTTTCTTCTGCGCACCGCTATATGCAAAAGCAACACGACCATACTGGCGCAAGATATCTATATCTGAAATTCGTGCACTACGCACTGGACCTATGTGAGTAGGAATCACTGAAGAGAAAATTGCAGCTAAACGAGTGAGGCCACCTTCTACTTGTTCGATATAGACAACATCTGCATCTTCAAGACCTATTTGAGGATGGGCAGAGTTTGTATCATCAATCTTGACCGCAAGTACTGCGCCGTTTGTTCCTGCGCGACCGCTCAGAAGATTATGTTCTACAGGCGTGGGTGATACTTTCGAAACAACATCTGAAATGGCAGAGCAACTAGTTAATAGAAGTAGCGTTGCTAGAGCAAGAGTTAAGCGTTTATAGAACATCTGACTCGAACTCATAGGTCACTGGCAGTGGGGCCGTTCCTGCCAACCTAAAGGTACGAACTACGAACTTGCGACGCACCATCTGTGTCGAAGAAACGGCATCGGTATGAATGGCTATCGCTACGCGAATCTTTGCCGTTAATAAAGATAACTCCTGTAGAAGTGCCTGCTCGGCTGCACTTGCATGTGCCAAACCATCAGTGAGGAGCAAGCCCAAAGCACCTGATAATCCACTCTCGGCCATGGAACGATTCTTTATCTCGGCATCACGTGCTTGGTATGCCGCCCCAGTTAAAAGCATCGACGAGGCTGGATCTGCCATATCGCTATGGGCAATCTCTAGGGCGATTGCTGCACGTTTTTGCAACAAGACATCTAAATTTGCCCAACTAGTTTCAACACGATGATGTAGACGATCTAGTCTCGTTGCAGAAAATGATAAGTACCAAAGTCCAAGTAGCAGGAGAAATCCGCCAGTTAATAAGGTCTTCATCTCTTGTCTTCATCCCTTGATAAAAAGCGATTCCATGATCGAGTATCAGAGCTCAGCGAAACACCGGCGCCACCAACGATAGCCATCTCATAAATTGAAAAAATCTGTTGCGCTACAACATCCCAATCAAAGATCTCTGCGCGTTTCTTGCCAGCCTGAGCTAAATTAGATCGCTTAACGTCATCTCTCAATAAATCAATAACCACCTTGGCAAGATCAGTCGAGTTTTCTGATTCAAAAAGCGCACCGAACTCTCCGCCGCCCAGTAGTGAATCAAAAGCAGGAATATCACTTGCAACTACACATGCTCCGCCGGCAAGAGCTTCGGCCAAAATAATTCCAAAAGATTCTCCTCCAGTGTTCGGTGCAACATAGAGTGAGACAGAGGACATGAAGTCGGCTTTGTCTTCTTCTGAAATCTTTCCTAAGAATTCAAAGCGATCGCGTAATTGCGGATCAATCTGCTTTTCAAAATCTTTTGGATCACCAGGTCCTGCAACTAGTACCCGTACATCCGGTGCAAACCTTGAAATAATCGGTAAGGCATCTACTAAAACTTGCAATCCTTTACGGGGTTCTTCAAATCGACCAATAAATCCAATGGTGTTACCTTGCCATCGACGCTGCGGTGAACCAGCTGCATAACGCTTGGCATATATGCCGTTAGGGACAACCACCGCATCTGTTTCCAAATGATCAGTCAGCGTTAGGCGTGCTGCTTCAGAGACTGCGATTCTTGCCGAGAGCTTTTCAATTGCCGGCTCCAGAATTGGACCAATAGCAAAGATAACCTTCTGCCGTTTTGCCGCTGCATGAAAAGTTCCGACCATTGGACCTTCAGCGGCCCAACATGCAAGCAGTGAAATCGATGGGATAGCTGGTTCATGCAGATGCAAAAGATCGAAATCTCCAGCCCCTATCCATTGGCGTACGCGCGCA
>CAIVDO010000148.1 GCA_903904665.1 uncultured Actinomycetes bacterium
AAGTTTTTCGATCACAACTGCCTGCGTATTTGATGCGATATCCATACTTGAATAGCCCAAGCCCATTGTGAATAGACCGAAAATTAAAGTAATCGGCGAAGTGGAAAAGCCCATCAACATCAAACCAATGGGCATAATGATGATCGCAACACGGATAACGGCTTTAGTGCCATATGAATGCACTAGGCGCCCAGCTAGTTGTGCGCCGATGAGGGCGCCAATGGTGCTCGCTAGCAAGATCAAACCTAGCTGGCCGTTATTGAGTCCATTGGCATCGCGAATTTCTGGGATGCGAGCAACCCAGGCCATAGAGACAACTCCCATGAAGAAAAAGGTTGCCCAGAGCCCGTTGCGCGCACGAGTTGCTATCGCTAATAAATCATTGCTCATAAGGTGATAACGGTAACTGACAATGACCCATTAGTCTGCTTACATACCCTTTATGTTCTTCTCCTTCTGGCCACATAGAAGTGAGTTCTCAACTAATCGCAAAGATCTATTAACCGATCTCATCGCTGGCCTTACCGTTGCCATCGTTGCCCTTCCCCTTGCAATCGGCTTTGGTATTACATCGGGAATGTCGGCAGCAGCTGGCTTAACCACAGCGATAATCGCGGGATTTTTAGCAGCAGTCTTTGGTGGATCTAAATACCAAGTAAGTGGTCCAACTGGTGCGATGACAGTTATTTTGATTCCAGTTATTCATGATTATGGAGTTTCTGCTATTCCAGCACTTGGCTTGATGGCCGGTGTGATGGTGGTGCTCATGGCCATCTTCAAACTAGGCGCCATAATTAATCGAGTTCCGTGGACTGTAGTTGAAGGTTTCACTGTTGGAATCGCTTTTATTATCTCGCTTCAACAGATCCCCTTAGCCCTTGGGATTGCCAAAGGCGAAGGCGAAAAGAGCTACATCGTTGCTTGGAATACTCTAAAGAACGCACTAGATGCTGGCCTTAACTACTCTTCACTTTTAGTTGTTGCAATTACATTGGTGATTAAGTTTTCGTGGCCACTGATTGTCCATCGCTTAAAATGGAAGTTTCATATTCCGGCTAGCTTTGTAGCACTGCTTGTAGTCTCACTCTTCGTGAAACTCTTTTCAATCGATGTCGCAACTATCGGCAGCATCCCTCGCTCACTTGGAACATACAAGCAACCTATCTTTGATAACTTCACTTCACTCCTTGTCCCGGCTCTTTGGATTGCTTTACTAGCAGCCGTTGAATCACTGCTTTCTGCACGCGTTGCCGATGGTCTTGCCCACAATAAGGAAAAGTTTGAACCTAACCGCGAACTCTTTGGGCAAGGCTTAGCAACTCTTGCTGCATCAATTCTTGGCGGCATGCCTGCAACTGGTGCAATTGCGCGAACCAGCGTGAACGTTAGATCACACGCCAAATCTCGAATGGCATCGGTTTTTCACGCAGTAGTACTTCTCTTTATTGCACTTATTGCCGCGCCTCTTGTGAGCCAGATTCCAACGGCTGTAATTGCCGGGCTATTACTTGGTACTAGTTATCGAATCCTTAACCCGGTTTCAATCATGGAATCGCTGCGCACTACAAAAGCTGAAGCAACGGCCCTTGTGGTAACTGCAATTAGCACTGTTGCAATCGACTTAATCTGGGGTATGGCCATCGGCATCGCCGTGCATGTGTTGCTCTCTCGCTATTCTAAAAAGCCTTAACCGCTATAGAATCAACCAAAACCATCTGACCAAGGAGTACTCGTGGACAACATCACCGCCTTTAATAACCATCTTCCAGTCAAGGTTCGCTTTGGAGAAGGCGTGGCAGAGACATTGCCGGCAGTTGTTGCAGAGCTTGGTGCAAGCAAAGTTTTCTTAATGGTTGATAAAGATATTGAAAAGTTCAATCCAGCGGCAGCAAAGCTGATCGATCAGATGAAGGCTGCATCTGCAATCGCAGTTACTCTCTTTGAAAAGCCAGCAGGTGAGCCAACAATTCAAATGGTTGATGATGCAATTGCAGCACTTAAGGCAGCAGGTTCTGATGTTGTTGTGGCCCTAGGTGGCGGTTCAGTAATCGATACTGCCAAGGCTGCACGTTTATGCGCACAACTCAACACAACTTTCCGTGAGTTCCAATCAAAGGCTCCGGTATATCCAGCACCAACACTTCCACTTGTAGCCCTTCCAACTTCTGCAGGCACGGGCTCTGAAGTATCTGGTGGCTCTGTTATTTCTGATCCAGAAGCTGGCCGCAAAGCAGGAATCGCGAATGGAAATCTTCGCGCGCAAGTTGCACTTGTTGATCCCGTTCTTACATATTCAATGCCCCCTTCAATGACTGCCAACACAGGTATCGATGCACTTGCCCAGGCAATCGCCGGAATCATTGCAAAGTGTTCTACTCCTATTGGAGATGCAATCGGTTATGAAGCAGTTCGCATGATGACTCCAGCGTTAGTTGCAGCATTTAAAGATGGCAATGACAAAGTTGCACGTGCCGGAATGGCATCAGGCAGCATGATGGCTGGTCTAACAATGAATATCTCTGACTGCACCGCCGAACACTCATTAGGCCAAGCAATCGGTGGCTTAAAGCATGTTCCTCACGGCTTAACAATTGGTTTAGTACTTGTTGAAACCCTCACACGCGAAGCCAAAATTGTTCCTGAAAAAATGGAGCGCGTTGCCGATGCAATGGGTGTGCCACAAGATGGCACTAAAGATGGATCTCGTTGCGTTAACGCAGTTCGCAAAATCCTTGCCGAGTTGCAGTTCCCTGTGCTTTCTTCCCTTGGCTTTGTTGAAGGTGACATTGATGAGTTAGCTGAAATCGCATTGAAGGACTTCTTTATTACACAAGCTCCAAAGCCATGGAGCAAGCAAGAAGTCGTTGATGCATTTATGTCAGCGCTTAAGCTTGAAAGCCGCGTTGCTTAACTAGTGGAGGAAGTTCTTAACAACCCTTCTGTTATTCGGGTAAGCGCACTTCTCAAAGAGCTTGGTTGTGCCGGCGAAGTCACAATTCTCTCTGACTCTGCTCGCACCGCACTCGATGCTGCAAATGCACTTGGTATTGAAGTTGGCCAAGTTGCATCCTCCATTGTTTTCAAACTTCCCAGCGGCAATCCCTTATTAGTAATTACAAGCGGGCGCCATCGTGTTGATACTGAATTAGTTGCAAAGAACTTAGGAATCGAAACGCTGCACCGAGCAGATGCCGACTTTGTGAAGAACGCTTCAGGCTTTTCAATCGGTGGCGTATCCCCCGTTGGCTGGGTCAACCAACCTGAAATCACTCTGATTGACATGGCCCTTGATGAACATGAGGTTGCTTGGGCCGCTGCCGGTCATCCACATTCGGTCTACCCAACTTCATTCACCGAGCTACAACGCGTA
>CAIVDO010000149.1 GCA_903904665.1 uncultured Actinomycetes bacterium
AAGTGAGTATGGTTTTCTACATTGCGGTCCTGCAGGTGCGGGTCACTTTGTAAAGATGGTTCACAACGGAATTGAATACGGGATGATGGCCGCATTTGCTGAAGGCTTAGCAATTTTTGATGCAGCTGATGAAATGACTCCAGCATATGATTTAAATATTCCAGAGATAACAGAGGTGTGGCGACGTGGCAGTGTTGTTGCATCGTGGCTGCTAGATCTGACTGCGCAAGCCCTTCAAGAGAGCAATGAGCTGAGCGAATATTCAACGCAAGTAAGTGATAGTGGGGAAGGTCGATGGACAGTTCAGGCAGCCATTGAAGCAGGAATTCCAGCCCATGTCTTAAGCGCATCTCTTTATTCTCGTTTTGCATCACGTAACAACGATGATTTTGGAAATCGCGTATTAAGCGCAATGCGTTATAAATTTGGCGGGCATAACGAAAAACCTAAGGCGCTTTAATTGAAACGTGCCGATGTACTGGTGCTCTTCGGGGCCACCGGCGATTTAGCCAAGAAGAAGTTATTTCCAGCCCTTTATGAAATGGAAGAAGCAGGGGAGTTAGAGATCCCTGTTTTTGCCGTTGCTTCATCGAAATGGACTCAAGACCAATTCAAAGCCACCGTTGAAAAATCCATCCGAGATCGAAATGAAACGCTAGGTCAGATTCTTGACGAACGTGTACTCCGAAATCTTTTAGATGAGATGCAGTTAGTTGTGGGGGACTACAAGGATCCAGCCACTTTTGAGGCACTTCGTGAAGCCCTGGCAGGCTTTGATTTGCCAGTCATATATCTAGCAATTGCTCCTGGAATGTTTGCCGATGTAACAAAAGGCCTGAACTCGGTGGGTCTTACCGATTCCGCACGAGTGGTTGTAGAAAAACCATTTGGCCGTGACTTAGATTCTGCCATCGCACTAGATGATTCTTTGAAAAAGCTTTTGCCGGAAGACCAGATTTATCGTATTGATCACTACTTAGGCAAAGAATCTGTTGAAGATTTACTAGTTTTCCGCTTTGCAAATACTTTGTTTGAACCAGTCTGGAACCGCAACTATATTTCAAATATTCAGATCACAATGACTGAAGATTTTGGAATTGAAGGTCGCGGAAAGTTCTACGATGAAGTTGGCGCTACGCGCGATGTATTACAGAACCACTTATTGCAAGTACTGACTATGCTAACAATGGAGCCACCGATTGATATGAGTGCGGCTTCTCTACAAAATGAAAAAATTAAAGTCTTGTCTGCAGTACGCGAAGTGACTCCCGAAAATATTGTTCGCGGCCAGTATGTTGGTTACTTGGATGAGGCCGGTGTGGCCGAGCACTCACAAACCGAAACTTTCGTGGCAATGCGTTTGTCCATCGATAACTGGCGCTGGGCTGGCGTTCCGATCTATCTGCGCACAGGAAAGAAAATGGCTGAAACAACTATGGAGGCCGTGGTTGAATTCAAACAACCTCCACGCCAACTCTTTAGTGCAAAGGGTGATCCTGCGCCACAACCAAATATCGTTCGCTTTCGAATGGGCCGCCACGATGGTGTTGATTTATCGCTACAAGCAAAAGCGCCGGGCTCTGATTTAGTAACAAATACCGTTGACTTAACCGTTGAATTTGCTGCAGCACTCGGTCAACGCAAAGAGGCTTACGAGCGTTTATTGGATGCAGCAATTCTTGGTGATCACTTCAGGTTCACCCGCATCGATGCGGTTTTGCAATCGTGGCAGATTCTGGATGCGATATTAAAAACACCTACGACTTTGCATCCATATTTTGACAATGGATGGGGGCCAGATGAGGCTTCAGAAATGGTTCCGGGCGGTTGGACAACCGTTGGCAAGCTAGCTGATAAAACCCCCGATAATTAATCTCTAGATTGCCCGCTTTTATGTTTGTATCGGCCCATAAAATCAGCCTTCATATCAGCAAAGTTTCCATCTAGTAATGCCTGACGCATTTGGTCGACAAGGCGCACAATAAATCGCTCATTGTGAATCGTTGCCAATGTCGCTGCGATGATTTCTTTTCCGCGAAATACATGGTGCATATAGGCCCGTGTGTAGTGCGCACACGTGTAACAGTCACATTCATCGTCAATGGCCGTGAAATCGCGCTTAAAACGGCTGTTAGACAGGTTAAAACGGCCTTCCATCGTGTACACGGCACTTGTGCGTGCAATTCGTGATGCTAAAACGCAATCAAAGGTATCAATTCCATTTTCGACGCCGACAAATAGATCTTCAGGGGCGCCGATTCCCAATAAATGTTTTGGTTTATTTTCTGGCAATACTTGATTGACCCACGAGACGATTGTTCCCAGAGATTCTTTGTCTAAGGCCCCACCGATTCCAAAGCCATCAAAGCTTTGGCCCGAAGATTCAAGGCCTCCTAAATCACCAGCTGCTTTTCGGCGAAGGTCTTCATATTGTGCCCCTTGAATTACCCCAAAAAGGGCTTGGTAGGGCTTAGTAATTCGCTCATCCGTAAGTCGCTTATGTTCATCAAGACAACGCACGGCCCATGCCAAAGTGCGATCCATGGCCAACTCT
>CAIVDO010000150.1 GCA_903904665.1 uncultured Actinomycetes bacterium
ACTGCTGACCTTTGGAATCATCGCTTTTGGTTTAGCTAGCGTGTTGGCAAGTTTTTCAACCTCTGGTGCCACTTTGATTTTTGCACGTTTCTTGCAGGGCGTTGGCGGAGCAATGGTTTTGCCTGCAACGTTATCTACTGTGAACGCACTCTTTAAAGGCAAGGAACGCGGGATAGCCTTTGCAATCTGGGGCTCAACAATCGGTGGAATGGCTGCGGTAGGGCCAGTGGTTGGCGGTTGGCTCACAACGGTTTCCTCCTGGCACTGGGCATTTCTGATTAATATCCCCATCGTTGCCATTGTTTTGCTTGGCATATTTTTATTTATCCCAGAGACTAAAGATCCAGATGTTGAAAAGGGTGCAGATTTTGCGGGAATCGCCCTGTCTATTCTTGGGCTATCACTAATCGTGTTTGGGCTCATTGAAGGAATTCGCTTTGGCTGGTTTAAGACCCAGGAGCATTTCACAGTTGGATCATTTACTTGGAGCTGGTCTGTTTCACCAGTAGTAGTTGCTTTCATGGTCGGACTTGCATCTATGGCAGCATTTGTTCGCACAGAAAATTCGCGGGCAAAGGCTAAGAAGCCGATTCTTTTAGATCTTAATCTTTTAAAGATTAAATCATTTCGATATGGCAGCATCGCAGCTTTAGTTGTTGCCTTGGGCGAATTTGGAATGCTCTTTTCATTACCTCTATTTTTGCAAGGCGGACTTGGATATTCAGCTCTGCGCACAGGCGTCTTAATTCTGGCGCTTGCTATGGGAACTTTTCTTATCTCTGGTGGAACTCCACAACTATCTGCCCGCATGGGTGGACGGGCAGTTGTTCGCTTAGGTCTTGCACTTGAAGCGATAGCTATTTTAGGAATGAGTTTGTCTTTCTCATTAACAGTTCCATCACTGGTAATTGCAGCCTGGTTATTTCTCTATGGAGCAGGTGTGGGCCTTGCAACGGCCCAGCTCACTAGCGTCATCTTGGCCGATGTTCCAGTTGCGCAAAGTGGGCAGGCCTCTGGTTTGCAAAGCACTTTTCGTCAACTCGGTTCATCATTAGGCGTTGCAATTCTTGGCGCACTTTTCTTCACATCTCTTGGATCTACAAGGATTCAAGGCGCAGATGTTGTGG
This sequence comes from uncultured Actinomycetes bacterium, assembly GCA_903904665.1. Classification (GTDB taxonomy): domain Bacteria; phylum Actinomycetota; class Actinomycetes; order Nanopelagicales; family Nanopelagicaceae; genus Planktophila. The sequence goes on from CAIVDO010000150.1 coordinate 1,128, forward strand.
GCCTACTCGATGCCGTTAAAACTACGACTTTGGTTGCAGCGGTGGTGGTTGGTTTTGGATTGCTGGCAACAGTTGCTCTGCCAAAAGCAAAGATTTAGAGCCAGTTATAGATTGCAGCTGAAGTAAAAGCTGCGCTTAGTACTACAACTGGAAATGGTGCTTTCAAAAACAGAGCCAGCATGGCAACGCCTACTCCAGCTAATCGGTGATCGATCATTAACTTTGATTTCTCGCTCAAAGTTTGCACTGCAACTAAGGCACTGAGTAGGGCGATAGGAATAAGTGCATTGATGGATTGAATCTTCGGGTGGGCAAAGATTTTCTCGGGCACGTTATGTCCGGCATATTTAAGGGCAAAGGCGATAACACTTGTTCCAATAGTTGCTACCCAAAAGGCGTTCATTTACTTAACCCCACTACAACTGCGATAAATGCCGTTGCAATAATCGGCAATCCCGCCGGTAAAATCGGCGTCATAGCAAGTGCGAATACAACACAGATGAGAGCAAGGATTCGATCTTTATTGCTCTGTAAGCGCGGCCACACCAAACCTAAAAACGCCGCCGGTACTGCGCTATCTAGACCCCATACGCGAATATCACCCATAGCTTGTGCGCCAAGTGCACCAGCTACTGTAAATAGATTCCAAAAGAGAAAGACACCAAAACCGGTGAGCCAAAAACCTTGTCGCATCGCACTCTCACCACGTACTTCTTGTCCCAGGGCTACGGCAGTTGATTCATCAATTGTTATTTGCGCAGCGATTACACGTTTAACTCCTTTAACTTTCAAACGTGGGGCCATGATGACGCCATATAAACCATTTCTAATTCCAAGCAATGAGGCCGTTGCGATTCCACTGATTGCCCCGCCTCCTGCACCCAAAACACCGATTACTGCAAACTGCGATGCACCCGAAAATGTTAAAAGGGATAGTAAGCAACTCTGAAGAACTGAAAAACCATTGGCAACGGCTGCGGCCCCGAAAGCCGTTCCATAGAGACCAACAGTGAAGGAAACGCTGAAAGAATCGCGAAATGTGGTGGATTCAATTCTGGACACGCAGACATTCTGCCCTAGATATCCAATGGCTCAAAGCCGGCCCCTTATAGGGTGAGGCCATGCCTGAAGAAATCATTTTTAGAGACGATGTAACCGTTGAATTAGTAAAAGCCAGTGCAAGTGATGCCGATGTAATTTGGGCAGCACGTGTTTCAACTGCCGGCGAACAATCGATGGATGAAATTGGTGAAGATCCAGCGCGATCTGCAGGGTTGATTAACTACCTTGCACGTGAGCGTCATGGTTCACCATTTGAGCACACCTCAATGACTTTCTTTGTTAGCGCTCCGATTTTTGTTTTCCGTGAATTCATGCGCCATCGCATCGCTTCTTATAATGAAGAAAGTGGACGCTACCGTGAATTAAAACCCGTCTTTTATGTTCCTTCAAAAGCACGCAAGCTAGTTCAAACAGGCAAGACCGGTGCATACGTATTTGAAGATGGAACACCAGAGCAGTTCAAGATCACTATTGATTCAATGAAGAGTGCATATATAGCGGCATACGATAGTTATCAAAAAATGTTAGAAGCAGGAGTGGCCCGTGAAGTCGCCCGTGCTGTTTTGCCCGTGGCTACATATTCATCTATGTATGTAACGATGAATGCCCGTGCATTAATGAACTTTTTATCCCTTCGAACATCGCGTGAAGGTTCACACTTTCCTAGCTATCCGCAACGTGAAATTGAGATGGTGGCTGAGAAAATGGAAGCCGAATTCGCGAAATTAATGCCACTTACGTACGGGGCTTTTGAAAAGTCTGGACGAATCGCCCCATAAAACGGGTAGAGTTAGGCGCATGAGTACGCCAGCGCCATTTGGCCGCATGTTGACCGCAATGGTAACTCCATTTAATAAAGATGGATCCATTGATTGGAATGGCGTCGAAAAGATCGCCGATCACTTAGTTAACAACGGTCATGATGGCATCGTCGTGAACGGCACAACGGGTGAGGCACCAACAACTAAATCCTCTGAAAAAGAAGAGATCATTAAAGTTGTTAAGCGCGTAGTTGGTCCAAATATCAAGGTTGTATCTGGTGCTGGCGATAATGAAACTGATTATTCAATTAACCAAGCAAAGCGAAGTGAAGCAGCTGGCGCAGATGGAATCTTGGTAGTTACTCCTTATTACAACAAGCCACCTCAAGCAGGTATCAAGGCTCACTTCTTAGCGATGGCAAATGCAACCGGTCTGCCAATGATGCTCTATGACATTCCTGGTCGCACAGGCGTTGAGATTGAATCAGACACGATCGTAGAACTCTTTGAACATCCTTCAATCGTTGCGCTCAAGGATGCGAAAGGTAACGTTGCAGCAACTTCTTGGGTAATCAAGCGCTGCGGAATTCCTGTGTATTCAGGTGATGACATTCTCAACCTGCCGCTTCTTTCAGTTGGAGCAGTCGGTTTCGTATCCGTGTGTGGCCACACAGTTGGTTCGCAGCTAAAGGAGATGCTCAACGCTTGGTTTGCAGGAAATCCTGAACGATCGCTGGAAATTCATCAACAATTATTACCGGTCTTCACCGGAACTTTCCGCACACAAGGTGCCATCATGACTAAAGCTGCACTAACTTTGATGGGTCTACCTGGCGGATACACCCGACTTCCTCTAGTCGATGCAACAGATGCGCAAATTGCGCAGTTGCGTGACGACCTACGCGCCGGTGGCGTAGCAATTAAATAATGAATCATCCTCACCCAGATCTCGGATTACCCTCCACTTTAGTTAATGGGGGATTGCGCATTGTTGCGCTAGGTGGATTAGGCGAAATCGGTCGCAATATGACCGTCTTTGAAACAAAAGGAAAGCTATTAATCGTTGACTGTGGTGTCTTATTTCCTGAAGATACACAGCCTGGTATTGATTTAATCCTGCCTGATTTTTCATATATCCGTGATCGCTTAGATGATGTTGTTGGTTTGTTTTTGACACATGGTCACGAAGACCATATCGGCGCAGTGCCCTACCTTTTGCGCGAGCGTGGAGATATTGCAATCTATGGTTCAGCTCTAACTTTGGCTCTAATAACGGCAAAGTTAAAGGAACATCGCATCACGCCTCTCACTCGTGAAGTTCGAGAAGGTGGACATGAAGATGTTGGACCATTTGAACTGGAGTTCGTTGCCGTTAACCACTCAATTCCCGATGCATTAGCAGTTGTCATTAATACCGATGCCGGCCGGGTGCTAGCGACCGGTGATTTTAAAATGGATCAACTGCCCCTTGATGGGCGAATAACTGATCTGCGAACTTTTGCACGTCTTGGTGAAGAAGGCGTTGACTTATTTATGGTCGATTCAACTAACGCTGATATCCCAGGCTTTACTCCATCAGAGCGCGAAATCATGCCAGCGCTCAACCGTGTAATTGGATCCACCAAACGGCGCGTGATAGTTGCTTCTTTTTCTTCACATGTGCACCGTGTTCAGCAAGTCATTGATACTGCAGCGATGCACAATCGAAAAGTGATTTTCATCGGTCGATCAATGGTGCGCAATATGAAAATTGCACAAGATATGGGTTACTTAACTGTCCCTGCTGGAATTGTTATGGATGCTAAAGATCTTGATTCATTTGATGACAACGTAGTTCTAATTTGTACAGGTTCGCAAGGTGAACCAATGGCAGCGCTTTCACGTATGGCAAATGGAGATCACCAGATTCGCGTAGGTGAAGGTGACACAGTAATTCTTGCTTCATCACTTATTCCAGGAAATGAAAACTCAGTATTTAGAGTAATTAATGAACTCACTCGATTTGGCGCAAAGGTTGTTCACAAAGCTAATGCCATGGTGCATGTTTCCGGCCATGCAGCAGCAGGTGAACTTTTGTACTGCTATAACATTGTTAAACCACGTTATGTGATGCCTATCCATGGCGAGTGGCGTCATATGAAAGCTAATGCCGAACTTGCGATTCAAGCAGGATTACCTCGGAGCAACGCCTTAATTATTGAAAACGGTGTTGTTGTTGATCTAATCGATCATGAAGCTCAAGTTGTTGGATCCGTGCCTTGCGGATTTGTATATGTTGATGGTCAGAGTATTGGCGACATAACTGAGACATCATTAAAGGATCGGCGGATATTAGGTGAAGAGGGTTTTATCTCAGTCATTGTGGTGATTGATTCCCAAAGCGGAAAGATAGTTGCTGGTCCTGATATCCATGCCCGTGGATTTAATGAAGATATGGCGCTATTTGATGATGTGAAGTTAAAGATTGAAAAAGCTTTAGCCGTAGCCGTTGCTGATGGAATTAATGGAACGCATCAACTTTCACAGATAGTCCGAAAGACCGTGGGTGGATGGGTTGGGGGAGAACATCGACGAAAGCCGATGATTGTCCCTGTTGTTATCGAAGTTTAAGAGCGGCGCGCCTAGGCGGCTTCAATTTACTCATCCTTTACGATGAGGAGTGTGGCTAAGAGAAAATCGAAATCAAAATCCAAAAGCGGCGCAGTTGGTGGCGCCCTTGGAAGAGCACTAGCTGCAATCTGGCGTTTTATCGCCAAGATATTAGGTAACTCAGTTCGTTTTATCGCCCGCGGTGCTCGGGATTTAGATCCAGCTCACCAGCGCGATGGCGTTGCATTTCTTATTTTAATTCTGGCTCTGATTGCCACTGCCGGTACATGGTTTCATTCTGAGAATATTGTAGGTCGAGCAGTTTATTCATTTATCTATGGTGGCTTTGGCCGCATCGGTTTCTTCACACCGGTAGTGCTCATCTATTTCGCGTTCAAACTCTTTAGAACCCCAGAAGACAAAGCTGCAATTGGTCGCGTGGTCGTGGGCACCCTTGCTCTCTTGCTTTCCTCAACAGGTCTTTCGCATCTGCTCAATGGTTCAACTGGAACCGGTGCAACAGCGATGCGCCATGGTGGTGGATGGATTGGTTATGGTGTTACATCGCCATTAGTTTCATTGATGACTTCTGTCTTAACGTATCCAGTCCTTATTATTATTTTTATCTTTGGTCTACTTGTTGTTACAGCTACACCTGTTTCAGATCTCCTTGGCCACTTTAAATCAACGTCTTCATGGTTATGGTCTAAACGCCCAGAGCGCCCAATTAAGGTAGAAGATTTTGAAATCACCGATACTCCTCCTTTTGAATCTCCAATCGTTGCTGCCTGGAATGAACCAGTAGAAGAAGATGAAGAGCTCGATGAAGAAAGCTTTGATGAAGAGTTCACAGTTCCTATTCCGATCACTCCAGTAGTTAGTGCCGAAACTGCAACTAAGCGCCCGGAGCAGCTACTACTTACTCCTGATTCAACATATGAACTACCACCAGCTGACCTACTACGAGCAGGTCCTGCAGCAAAGGCAAAGAGCAAGGCTAATGAATTAGTTGTTGCCGCCTTAACAGAAGTGTTTTTGCAGTTTGAAATCGATGCGCAAGTTACAGGCTTTATGCGCGGCCCAACTGTTACGCGCTATGAAGTCGAGCTAGGTAATGCCGTTAAAGTTGAACGTATTACGGCTCTAGCTAAAAATATTTCATATGCAGTTGCAAGCAGCGATGTTCGAATTCTTTCGCCGATTCCTGGTAAATCTGCCGTGGGTATTGAGATTCCAAATACAGATCGCGAAATCGTTGCCCTAGGTGATGTTTTGCGCTCATCTGTTGCTGGGCAAGACCACCATCCGATGTTGGTTGCCTTAGGAAAAGATGTTGAAGGTAATTTTGTCTGTGCAAATCTAGCCAAGATGCCTCACTTACTTGTTGCAGGTGCCACAGGTGCAGGTAAATCTTCGATGATCAACGCGATGATTACATCGATTTTGGTACGTTCTACACCCGATGAAGTTCGTTTAGTTTTGATCGATCCTAAGCGCGTTGAACTCACCGCCTATGAAGGCATTCCCCATTTAATTACTCCTATTATTACTAACCCTAAAAAGGCAGCTGATGCCTTGACGTGGGTAGTGCGTGAGATGGATCTGCGCTATGAAGATCTCTCAACTTTTGGATTCAGACACATCGATGATTTCAATAAAGCAGTACGTGCCGGAAAGGTCACGGTCCCACCAGGAAGTGATCGCACCGTTGAGCCATACCCATACTTACTTGTCATTATCGATGAACTTGCAGATTTGATGATTGTTGCAGCAAAGGAAGTAGAAGAGTCAGTTGTTCGCATTACACAGCTTGCACGATCTGCCGGTATTCACTTGGTCCTTGCGACTCAGCGCCCATCTGTTGATGTTGTAACAGGATTAATCAAGGCAAATGTTCCATCCAGACTTTCCTTTGCAACTAGCTCTTTGGCAGATAGCCGCGTTATTTTAGATAGCCCTGGAGCTGAAAAATTAGTAGGACAGGGTGATGCTCTCTTTATTCCAATGGGGGCAAGCCGCGCCGTTCGTATTCAAGGCGCTTATGTATCAGAGCGCGAAATTGAAGCGGTAACAACGCACGTAAAGAAGCAGCTAAAGCCTCGATATCGCGATGATGTCACTGCGGTTCAATCACATCCAAAGATGGTTGATAAAGAAATTGGCGATGATTTAGATATTTTGTTACAAGCCGTTGAACTTGTGGTTGGAACGCAGTTCGGATCAACATCCATGTTGCAAAGAAAACTACGCGTTGGTTTTGCAAAAGCTGGACGGTTGATGGATCTGATGGAATCTCGTGGAATCGTGGGGCCTTCTGAAGGCTCTAAGGCTAGAACGGTTTTAGTAAAACCCGATGAACTTGATTCAGTTATTGCCACCTTGCGCGACTATTAGAGAGTGCTAGCCCAGCGGGTTAACCTTGAATTCACCCCACGTTCTCACTCTCAGGGATAGTCACGCACGCTCCACCAGTTCTACACTTAAACCTTCATCCGCAGCAGTTTTTTCCTTTAGGATCACCAGCGATGTCACTTGGATCTTTGATTGCTAAGGCGCGTATTGACGCGCGCCTTTCACTTGAAGATTTGGCTGCAAAAACAAATATTCGCATATCTGTATTAAGTGAAATCGAAAAAGATAATTTCGCCCATTGCGGCGGTGAAACATATGCACGTGGCCACATACGCAATATCGCCGCAGTGCTTAAGGCAGATCAAAAAGAGTTTATCCGTATTTATGATGAAGAGCAGGCAAGTGAAGTTCGCTCGATGAAGCAACTTCTAGTCGAAGCCAGTGTGATGCGTGAACCACAAGAAGTGCGAAAGGTTTCATGGAAAGTTCTTGTGATGATTTCTGTGATATCGCTGATGGTCGTTGGTGTTGCGCAGATAATTATTTCTAATACCAATACAACTGATGTGGTCAGTGCGGCTCCTGCAGTGAGTGCGCAACCATCTGAATCTGCCGCACCATCGCAATCGCCAAAGACGCAACCATCTGCCCAGAGTTCTTTCTCTACCGGAACAGGCGTTGAAGTAACTATCGATGCATCACGTGCAAAATCATGGCTATTTATTTCTGATGCACAAGGACGGACTCTCTTTAGTGGACAGATTTCTCGTGGCAGTGCCAAGACATTTACCACTGATTCCCAATTAAATCTCAAAGTTGGAAATGCTGGGGGAGTCGATCTGACGGTTAATGGCAAGAAAGTGGCAGCAATTGGTGTTGATGGAGAAGTAGTTAGCGTGTCGTATGGAGTGGATTCATAACCCGCTAAGATTTGCCAAATGAAACGCACCGTTGCAGTTGTCACTTTAGGGTGCTCTCGAAATGAGGTTGATTCAGAGGAGTTAGCCGGCCGCCTTGCTGCCGATGGCTGGACATTAGTTGATGATGTTGAGGCAGCAGAGGTTGCTTTAGTAAATACCTGCGGCTTTATTGAATCAGCTAAAAAAGATTCAATTGACGCCCTGCTCGAGGCAAACTCACTCAAAGGCCACGGTAAGACACGGGCAGTTGTAGCGGTCGGATGTATGGCCGAGCGATATGGAAATGAACTGGCAGAGGCGCTGCCTGATACAGATGCGATTTTATCTTTTGATGATTACCAAGATATCTCTGCGCGTTTGCAATCAATAGTTGCTGGCAATTCGCACACTGCACATATTCCCCGTGATCGCCGCGCACTTCTACCTATTGCTCCGGCAGATCGCGCCGATACACGCGAGACAACAGAGTTTTCCCGAAAGCGCTTAGGGGATGCTCCGTGGGCACCGCTAAAGATCGCCTCAGGTTGTGATCGCCGTTGTTCATTTTGTGCAATTCCATATTTTAGAGGCTCTTTTATCTCGCGTCGTCCGCATGAGATTATGGATGAGGCCCGTTGGCTAGTTGCTAATGGAGTGACTGAACTATTTTTAGTCAGCGAAAATACGACTTCATATGGAAAAGATTTAGGTGATCTGCAGCTGATGGAGAAAATGCTGCCGGAGATTGCAGCTATCGATGGAGTCGAACGTGTTCGCCTTTCTTATCTGCAGCCAGCTGAAATGCGTCCAACGCTTCTACAGGCCATGATTGCAACGCCTAAAACAGTTCCTTATTTTGATCTCTCTTTCCAACATTCTGCACCTGCAGTCTTGCGTCGCATGCGCCGCTTTGGCGATAATGAAAAGTTCTTGCATTTAATCAATCAGATACGTGTTTTATCGCCAGAGGCTGGAATTAGATCAAACTTTATCGTTGGTTTTCCCGGCGAGACTCAAGAAGATTTCGATGAGCTGGCAACATTTATTACCCAAGCTAAGTTAGATGCCGTAGGTATCTTTGGTTATTCCGATGAAGATAATACCGAGGCACTCAATCTTCAAGACAAGATAGATGAGGAAGTAATCGCACAACGCGTTGAAACGCTTTCCTCGCTAGCCGATGAGATGGTTTCACTTCGTGCGCAGGCACGTATAGGTGAGACTGTGCGGGTATTGATTGAAGATGCCGAGCTACAAGAAGGGCGTGCAGCCCACCAAGGCCCAGAAGTCGATGGAAGTACAACTTTTATTGGGACAGATTTTCCCGTAGGGCGCTATGTTGATGCCGTGGTGATTGATTCAATGGGCGCTGATTTGGTAGCACAACCGCTATGAAGTTACCGGGATTTGTAACACCAAATTTTATTACTGTAATGCGTTTGTTGCTTGTGCCAGTGGGCGCGTATACGCTTTTCAAAAATGGCGGTAATGATTCAACATGGCTCTACATTTCCTGGATTGTATTTTTTATTCTAGGCATGAGTGATGTCCTTGATGGGAAATTGGCACGAAGCCGCAACACAATTACAGAGTTTGGAAAGTTCTTAGATCCAGTTGCCGACAAGGTCATGATTGGTACAGCGATGATTTCGCTTTCAATTTTGGGCCGCATGCCCTGGTGGATCACAATTGTTATCTTGTTCAGAGAGGTAGGAATTACTGTTTTTCGCTTGATGACTATCAACCGCGGCGTTATCCCTGCCAATAAAGGCGGCAAAATTAAGGCCTCTATGCAAAATTTCGGTGTTGGTTTCTATATCTTGCCGCTGAGCTCATCGCTCTACTGGTTGCGCGATGGATTTATGTATATCGCCATAGCAATGACTATCGCAACTGGCGCTTACTATGTAAAATCAGCATTCACTTCACCACCTAGATAGGAAATCGCGACATGGCGTTATCTGCCGAAATCATTGGCCTTGCTGCCGAGGTTGTCGATGCTTTGCGCGCTCGTGGTGAAACAGTTAGCACCGCTGAGTCTTTAACGGCCGGAGCAGTTAGTTCTGCAATCGTAACAATCTCTGGAGCATCAGATGTTTTTGTTGGTGGCACAACGGCTTATCGCGATGAGATAAAGATTTCACATCTGGGTGTTGATCCGGCGATTTTGGAGGAGCACACTGCAATTAGTGAAGAGGTTGCAGTTGCTATGGCGCGTGGTGCAATTAAATCTTTCGGTACTACATGGGCAATTGGCACTACTGGTGTGGCAGGACCTAACCCTTTAGATGGCCACCCCGTAGGTGCGGTCTGGGTAGCAATCGAAGGACCGGTATGTCAGAGCATCGAACTATCCTTATCTGGTGAGCGAGAATCCGTGCGAAACGCAGCTACAGCAAGCGCCATTGCCACCTTTGCGCGTATCCTTAGACACCGAGCGTAAAAAAGGAGGTGGGCCCGTGGTTCTAGTACGTGAAGCTGTTGGTCTTACTCTTCGTGCTGCCCGCACATCTCAAAACCGCACATTGCGCGATGTTGCCCGCGATGCACGCGTCTC
>CAIVDO010000151.1 GCA_903904665.1 uncultured Actinomycetes bacterium
ACCCACTATGAGCCTGTCTATCGGAATCGTCGGTCTGCCAAATGTGGGTAAATCCACCCTTTTCAACGCATTGACCAAGAACAACGTCCTAGCTGCCAACTATCCCTTTGCCACCATCGAGCCCAACGTAGGAGTTGTTGGCGTACCCGATGATCGCTTGGCAAAGTTGGCCACAATCTACGGCTCACAAAAGCTTCTTCCAGCGGCCCTATCTTTTGTAGATATCGCAGGAATTGTAAAAGGCGCATCTGAAGGCGCTGGCCTTGGAAATAAGTTCTTGGCCAATATCCGCGAAACCGATGCGATCTGCCAAGTTATCCGAGTATTTAACGATGGCGATGTCGTTCACGTTGATGGCCGTATCGATCCAGCCAGTGATATCGAAACGATCAATACCGAACTAGCGCTGGCCGATCTACAGACGATTGAAAAAGCCATTCCCCGTCTTGAAAAAGAAGTTCGAATCGCCAAGGAAAAAGCTCCAGCGCTAGAGGCGGCAAAAGCTGCTAATGAATGGCTGCAATCTGGTCGTCCATTATCTCAAAGCACAATTAGCCGTGAAGATTTAGCAGAGCTTCATTTATTAACTGCCAAGCCATTTCTCTATGTTTTCAACGTTGATGCAGCTGAATTAAATGATGGCGAACTTCGCAAGAAACTCCAAGAGTTAGTCTCACCGGCAGAAGCGATTTTTCTTGATGCAAAGACCGAAGCCGAACTAGCCGAACTCAGCGATGAAGATGCGTTAGAGCTTTTACAATCTATTGGTCTTGAAGAACCAGGTCTTGCAACTTTGGCCCATGTTGGTTTTAGAACCCTTGGTCTGCAAACGTATTTAACTGCCGGTCCAAAAGAAGTTCGCGCATGGACTATTCATAAAGGTGACACCGCACCAGTTGCTGCCGGTGTTATCCATACTGATTTCCAAAAGGGCTTTATTAAAGCTGAAATCGTTTCATTTAACGATTTGATGGAAGCGGGATCAGTTGCCGAAGCGCGCGCTAAAGGAAAAGTGCGCATGGAAGGCAAGGATTACGTGATGGCCGATGGAGATGTTGTTGAATTTAGGTTCAACGTTTAAAGCTTTAAGCGCCGGTGTAATACTTTCCGATTTCGCTCAATGCCTTATCTAGCATCTCAAGACCCAGCTTGGCATCTTCCACACTGATATTGCATGGTGGGCACAAATGAATGCGGTTGAAGTTATTAAATGGCATAAGGCCATTTTTCTTACAGGCCGCTACTAACTCATTCATTGCAGGACTTGAAGCGCCATATGGAGCTAATGGTTCGTGAGTTGCGCGATCACTAACTAAATCAACGCCCCAGAAAACACCTGCTCCGCGGATATCACCAATAACTTTATGCTTCTTGGCAAGCTCAACAAGGCCAGGGCCAAGAATCGTTTCGCCAATCATTGTGGCGTTTTCTAGCATCTTCTCTTCCTTCATGACATCGATAGTTGCAACGGCAGTTGCACATGCCAATGGGTGACCCATGTATGTAAGGCCGCCAGGAAATACCTTTTCATCAAATGTCTTAGAGACGCTTTCGCTAATTACTACGCCACCGAGTTGGACATAACCAGATGTGACGCCCTTTGCGAAAGTAATCAGATCAGGCACAGCGCTTTGGCTTTGATATGCAAACCACTTACCTGTGCGACCAAAGCCTGACATGACTTCATCGGCGATCCACAAAATCTTGTACTTATCGCACAGTGCGCGAATACCTTCGAGGTAACCGGCAGGAGGAACTAATACACCCGCAGTTCCTGGAATTGATTCGATCAAAACTGCAGCGATGGTATTTGGACCTTCAAAGATAATTGTTTGCTCTAGATGTTCTAGAGCACGCTTGCACTCTTCGGCCTCATTTGTAGCCCAGAAAGATGTGCGATAAAGATATGGACCAAAGAAGTGTTTGTGTCCGTAAGCAAACTCATTTGGCATTCGGCGTGGGTCACCGGTTGCATTAATTGCGGCACCTGTATTGCCGTGGTACGAGCGATAAGTAGAGAGAACCTTGTGCTTGTGTGTGTGCAAACGCGCCATGCGGATAGCGTTTTCAATGGCATCGGCGCCACCATTTGTAAAGAACACCTTTGCGAAGTGATCACCAGCTAATTCAACAATTCGTTGCGCAGCTTCATTACGTGCATCGTTTGCATGCTGCGGAGCAATAGTGGTGAGTACTTCGGCTTGATCCTGAATCGCTTTTACAACTTTAGGATGCTGATGGCCGATATTTGTGAAGACTAACTGTGACGAGAAATCTAAGTAGGTCTTGCCTTCATGGTCCCAAAACCGTGACCCTGAACCACTTGCAATAGGCATAGGCGAAATCGCGCCTTGGGCAGACCACGAATGAAATACATATTTGTGGTCGGCGGCACTTACCGCGGTTTGCTTTGCAGGGTCATTTATTGGTGCGCTCATGAAAATTGGCCTTTTAACTAGTAGGTGGCGCCATCTTAACGCTCTGAAGTAGATTGCACCTATGACTCAGATAACGCATTGGATCAACGGCGCCCTCGACACGAAAAAACCAGAACGCACGGGAGATATCTATAACCCGGCCACTGGAAAGGTCACCGGTTCAGTGGCCTTTGGTAATGCGGCCACTGTCGATTCAGCCGTATCTGCAGCCACGATTGCATTTGCAGATTGGCGCCATAGTTCACTGACTAAGCGCACGCAGGTTCTCTTTGCCTTCCGCGAACTAGTTTCACAAAACAAAGAAAAGATCGCAGCCCTTATTACTGCAGAGCATGGAAAAGTATTAAGCGATGCAGCTGGTGAAGTAACGCGTGGACTTGAAGTTGTTGAATTTGCCTGCGGAATCCCACATCTATTAAAGGGTGGTTTTTCAGAGGAAGTTTCAACTGGCGTTGATGTCTATTCAATCCGCCAAGCACTTGGTCCAGTTGCAATTATTTCTCCATTTAACTTTCCAGCGATGGTTCCCATGTGGTTCTTCCCTGTGGCAATTGCTTGTGGAAACACAGTTGTAGTTAAGCCATCTGAAAAAGATCCATCAGCTGCAATGTTCATGGCGCAGTTATGGAAAGAGGCAGGCCTGCCAGATGGCGTGTTCAATGTTGTTCATGGTGACAAAGAAGTTGTTGATGCTTTGTTAGTTCATCCAGGGATCAAATCGATTTCATTTGTTGGCTCTACTCCTATCGCGCGATATGTCTATGAAACCGGCACTAAATCAGGAAAGCGCGTGCAAGCACTTGGCGGAGCAAAGAATCACATGATCGTTCTTCCAGATTCTGATCTAGAGCTTGCAGCAGATGCAGCAATTAACGCTGGTTTTGGTTCAGCGGGCGAGCGTTGCATGGCGATCTCTGCAATCGTTGCAGTTGAGCCAATCGGTAACGCACTTGTTGCACGCATTAAATCGCGCATGGCCAACATTGTTACGGGCGATGGCACAAAGGGCAGCGACATGGGTCCACTTGTTACTGCAGTTCACCGCGACAAAGTTGCTTCATATATTGAAGCTGGCAGCAAAGAAGGCGCAACTGTTGTTGTTGATGGCCGCGACTTAAAAGTTGATGGCGATGGATTCTTCCTCGGACCTACATTGCTTGATAACGTAACGTCAACAATGTCT
>CAIVDO010000152.1 GCA_903904665.1 uncultured Actinomycetes bacterium
CTCTCCTTGGCAGGACATGGTTTCGGTTCAGATGTTGATTCTCAAAAGCAAAAATTTTATAAAGGAGATATATTATTTGGAAAACTGAGACCATATTTTCGTAAAGTGGTTGTTGCGCCGTTTGATGGTATTTGTTCTACAGACATTTGGGTTGTTAAGTCGAAGGCAGGGGTTGATAGGAACTTTTTATTTTATTGGATGGCCTCTGAGGAATTTATTGCATCTTCTACTCAGGCATCTGAAGGTGGAAGAATGCCACGAGCAAAATGGGATTGGGTAAGTAAGTTTGAGCTAAAATTCCGAGATTCTGATGAACAAAAAGCAATTGGGAAAGTTTTGAGATTATTGGACGAAAAGATTGAAGCAAACAAAGTAGTAGCTCAAACGCTGGAAGATATAGCTGAAACAATCTTTAAGTCATGGTTCGTAAATTTTGATCCCGTAAAGTTGAAAATGGCTGGAATGAAACCTTCAGGTATGAGCACAGCATTGGCTGCACTATTCCCTGATTCAATGGTGGACTCGGAGATTGGGTTGATTCCCAAAGGATGGGAAGTTAAAAACTTAGGCGACGTATTAACTGCACTTGAAACCGGTAAGCGGCCGCGTGGAGGAGCTCAGGAGGAGGGCATACCAAGTATCGGCGCAGAGAGCATTCGTGGACTTGGCAAATTCAATTATTCAACTACAAAGTATGTGTCGGAAGAATACTATCAACGTATGCCTACCGGAAAAGTCCGTCCATATGACGTTCTTATTTATAAGGACGGCGCAGGCGCAGGTTCATTTGTTGCAATGCTTGGAGAGAATTTCCCCTTCAAAGAATTCGCGATTAATGAACATGTATTCTTGCTTCGTTCTAACAAAGTGCCTCAAATATATCTTTTTGAATGGATGAACAATTCTAAGCAAAAGCGCCTTATGGTTGAACTAGCCCAAAAATCCGCCCAACCTGGTTTAAACCAACAAGATACAAAAGCAATTCCCATTCTTGTCCCCTCGGTTCAAGCATGTAAAGCGTATGAAAATGCTGTTAAACCGATTATTTCGTGCATTATGAGGAATGCAATTCAAAATCGCACACTAGAAGAACTACGCGATTCACTCCTACCTCGCTTAATATCCGGGGAATTGAAGATTTCGGCGGAGTTAATAGCCTCATGAGTAATGCATTAAACGAAGATGGCTACGAGCACCAGTGCATCAATTGGTTTAAGGGAATCGATTGGGATTGGAAATACGGTCCTGACATAGCCCCAGATGGAATCGCTCCTGAACGTTCAACATACAAAGAGGTAATCCTCGGGGAACGACTTGAGGAGGCGATTGCTCGAATTAATCCAGGTCTACCAAAAGACACAATTCGAAGTGTCCACCAACTCTTGTCATCACCTGGCGAAACAGATTTATTGAGAGCGAATGAGATCATTCAGGGTTGGTTTGTGAATGGTATTCCTCAACGAGTACGTGGGATTGACGGTGTAGAGACTTCGGAGCTCGTTAGAGTAATAGATTTCGAGAATATTGAAAATAACGAGTTCTTAGCAGTAAACCAGTTCTCAGTTGAACACAACAGTGAAGCAGGAGCTAGGCGCCCCGACATCGTTCTATTTGTTAATGGGTTGCCTTTAGTCGTAATTGAAGTTAAGAATCCTTTGGACTTTGACACTGACATTTGGGAAGCTTTCAATCAATTAGAAACTTATAAAGAACATATAACTAAGTTGTTTTTCTACAATGTTGCATTGGTAATTGCCGATGGCTCGGATGCTAGAGCGGGAAGCCTTACGGCTGATACTGAGCGCTTTCTTAAGTGGAGATCTATTGATGGGAACGGTTTAGATCCACACGGGTCGTTCGGGCACACACAGACTTTGATTGAAGGTTTGTTTAATAGAAACAATTTCCTTGACGTAATTCAATATTTTATGATCTTTGTTCCTGGGAAGAAAACAATCAAAATGTTTCCTGGCTATCATCAGTTTTATGCTGTATCCAAGGCATACCACCGTGCAATCACTGCCTCTAAAGATGGGGGCGATGGTAAAGGCGGTTTGATGTGGCACACCCAGGGATCGGGTAAGAGTTATGAAATGGCTTGTTTGGCTGGAAAACTAATTAAGAGTAATGAATTGAAGAATCCAACAATTGTTTTAGTAACTGATAGAAATAACTTGGATGACCAGCTATACGACACATTTGTAGGAGCGAAAGCTTTGCTTCGCCAGGATCCAGTTATGGCAGATTCTCGCGATGACTTGAGAAAGCAAATCGGTACAAGGCCTGCTGGTGGAGTCGTCTTCACAACTATTCAAAAATTCCAGTTAGATGAAAAAGAATCTAAGTTTCCGGCCCTCACGGAGCGACGGAATGTATTTGTATTCACTGATGAAGCTCATCGATCTCAATATGGATTTTCTGCGAAAGTGGAAAAGAGCGGGTTTAAGGTCGGTTATGCACAGCATTTGAGGGACGCTTTACCAAACGCGACATTCTTCGCTTTCACGGGTACACCTGTTGCTGAAG
>CAIVDO010000153.1 GCA_903904665.1 uncultured Actinomycetes bacterium
ACTGGAACATGCGCCGTTGCGCTGGCTGCATCACTGCATTTGAAAGAGCGTTTACCTGCGCACTGGATTATCTATCCTCCCGGGGGACGCCTAGAAGTCTCCATTGATGGACATTCCAACGCCACTCTTATTGGCCCAGCAGTTCTAGTCAAAGACGTTGATATTTCGGAGTTCTTACTTGCCTGATAAAGAGTTTGATGATGAGTTTGAAGCACTGCTTGCCGAAAGCGCGCGCGTTGCCGCCGAATACGATGCAAGTGATGAAGATGAGTTAGTAGATCCGACTCAAGAGCTATCAGAGCGACATTCACTACGTCGTGTTAAAGGTTTTTCAACACAGCTTCAAGATATTACTGAGGTCGAAAATCGCGAGCTACAACTAGAACGCGTTGTATTAGTTGGAGTGTGGACTGAAGGTAGCTCTGAAATGGCTGAAAACTCTTTAGCCGAGTTAAAAGCTCTCGCTGAAACTGCCGGTTCTGAAGTTCTCGAGGGGATTATTCAACGCCGAGATAAACCAGATCCTGCTACATATATTGGTTCTGGAAAAGTCGCCGAACTCAAGCAGATAGTGATGTCGACCGGAGCCGACACAGTTATTTGCGATGGTGAACTCTCGCCTTCGCAGTTACGCCAGTTAGAAGAAAAAATCAAAGTTAAAGTTGTTGATCGCACCGCTTTAATTCTAGATATCTTTGCCCAACATGCAAAGAGTAAGGAAGGCAAAGCGCAAGTAGAGCTTGCACAGATTGCATATTTGCTTCCACGTCTGCGTGGTTGGGGTGATTCACTTTCTCGTCAGGCAGGTGGGCGTGCTGCTGGCGGTGCAGGTATCGGTGGGCGCGGACCAGGTGAGACAAAGATTGAAACGGATCGACGAAAAATTCGTGACAAGATGGCCAAGTTGCGCAAAGAGATCGCCGAGATGAAAGTTTCCCGTGATACCAAAAGACAAGAGCGCAAGCGTTTTAATATCCCTTCAGTGGCAATCGCTGGCTATACCAATGCTGGTAAATCCTCACTGTTAAATCGTTTAACTAATGCAGGTGTACTTGTTGAGAATGCCCTCTTTGCAACACTTGATCCCACGGTTCGTAAATCGCAAACTAGCGACGGCCGTGTATACACACTCAGTGACACTGTTGGATTTGTTCGACATTTGCCTCACCAACTCATAGATGCATTTAAATCAACGTTAGAAGAAGTCTCTGGCTCAGATGTGATTGTTCACGTTGTAGATGGTTCGCATCCAGATCCATTCGAACAGATTAGAGCTGTACGTGAAGTAATTGCAGAAATCGGGGGAGGTGATATCCCTGAAATTATTGCGATCAATAAGGTTGATATCGCTAAGCCTGAAGTAATTATGGAGATCTTGCGTAAAGAGCCCAATAGCTATGCGTTTTCAGTGCGCACAGGTTTTGGTATTGAGGGTTTGATCTATGCAATTGAACGTTCATTACCAAGACCTTCTATCGAGATTAAGGCCGTGATCCCATATGACAGAGGCGACTTAGTTCATGAGATTCATGAACGAGGAGAAATCTTCTCCGAAAGCTATGGTGAGGAGGGCACGGCAATTCATGCTCGAGTCGATGCAACTCTGGCTTCGGCGATAGAAAAGGCGCAGATGAGGGGGGAATAACCCCGACACGCCGAGCGTTATAGCAACAGTAAAGCTCCTATGTGCGCCATGATGCGCCCGCAGGAATTAGTAAAGGAAACGAGGTGAGAGCAATGGCAACAGATTACGACACACCCAGAAAGACCGATGAGGAACTCCATGAAGAGTCGTTAGAAGAGTTAAAGGCAAAACGTGTCGATGCTCAATCCGGCCAGATCGATGTTGATGAAGCAGAAGCAGCTGAAAATCTTGAACTACCTGGTGCTGATTTATCAGGTGAAGAGTTAGCTGTTCGAGTAGTACCAAAGCAAGTTGATGAATTTACATGTTCACGATGCTTCCTTGTGCATCACATTACCCAGCTTGCTAAAGGCGAAGGTGCCAAAGCTGTCTGTAAAGAATGTAATTAATTTACTTTTAATGCACTAACCAGTTGATTCGCCTTATTACTTGTAATTAACCAGTAAGGCGTTTCATCTCGTTTATCAGATATCTCAACTTTCACACCAGTTGAAGACCAGAATCTAATTCCTAAAAAAGCAATGGGATTTGCATCTCGCGTTCTAATATTTCTCATCTGGCTACTATCTAACGCTATTGCTTGAGCAATGTATTTCAACTCAATATGAGCGCGCCCAACCTTTAGCTCATTCTCAGTTACTTCAATGATTAGGCGACTTCGCACAGCGATAAGAATCAAGAATGCGCTTGAGGCGATAAGAGTGAGCAAAGCGGCGTTATTTCCAAGGGCTGCCCATACAGATAGGACAAAGGAGAGCAAGAAGAAGTAAATCAACGCGAGTAGCCAGAGTGGCATACGGATCACTTCGCGGTATCGCATAGGCCTTACGCTATCGGATACTCTTGGCCACATGAGCCGAATCGCTTCCACAACGCCACCAGAAGGGGCGATGATTCCAGAGCGACATCCAAAAGCTCCACCTATTGGCTCAAAGATTCCTTCACATTTTGGTCATTGTTTTGGTTGTGGAGAGTTGCATCCCACTGGATTGCATTTAGTTGCATACGCAGGTGAAGGCGCAGATATCACTGCTCAATTTACTGTTACCGAAAATCATCAAGGCGCACCTGGTTTAGCACATGGTGGATTGCTTTCTTTAGCCTTTGATGAAGCACTTGGAAAGTTAATGTGGTTATTGCGCGCTCCTGCAGTTACCGCACGATTGGAAACAGATTTCCTTAAGCCGGTTCCTATGGGATCGACTCTGCACATCACCGCAAAAATTACCGGCCAAGTCAATCGCAAAGTTTATTCATCGGCGCAAGGACGTCTGCACACTCCAGATGGCGAGCTAGCTGTACGTGCTGCAGCACTCTTTGTGATCGTGCCAATGGAACATTTCTTAAATAATGCCCCGAAAGAGTATCTCGACCATATCTCTAAGAGCCCAGAGATACTTGCTTTCGTAGATCCTGACTTTGAGATCAATCCCTAGATGCCAGAGCTTAAAGTTTTGATCAAACGAGTTGATCCAACGGTGCCACTGCCAACATATGCAAAAGGTGGAGACGCTGGCGCAGATCTTGTTACAACTAAAGATTTCACTCTTGCTCCCGGGCAACGTCAATTAATTCCTACAGGGATTTCAATCGCTCTTCCCGACGGTTATGTAGCTTTGGTACATCCACGCTCTGGTTTAGCTATTAAGCATGGTGTCACACTTGTTAACACTCCAGGCACAATCGATGCGGGTTACCGGGGTGAAATCGCCTGTATTTTAATAAACCACGATGCCAACGAATCGATTTCATTTAAAAAAGGTGATCGCATCGCCCAGCTTGTAATTCAAAAGGTTGAGCGAGCTGATTTTGTTGAAGTAGAAGAACTACCTGGTTCAGGACGTGGCAGTGGTGGCTTTGGCTCAACGGGAGTGGCATGAGCGAACATAATCACGATAAAGAGACGGTAATAAATGCACTAGGTGGGAAAAAAGGATTAATTGACTCTGGTCTCCCCGCAGTAATTTTCCTAGTTGTCTTTAATGTTGCGCATGATCTTCAGATTGCCATCTGGTCAGCCTTGAGCCTTTCTATTCTCTTGGGAATTATCCGCTTGGCAAAGAAGGACACGATTCAACACTCAATCTCAGGAATTCTTGGTGTCTTAATCTGTGCATACTTTGCCAATCGCTCAGGAAATGCATCTGATTTCTATATTCCAAAACTTCTTACTAATTTGGGATATGGCACTGCATATCTTGTTGCAAATCTTGTGGGGTGGCCATTGCTTGGAATAGTTCTCGGCCCACTTTTGGGCGAAAACTTTGAGTGGCGCCATAATCCGCAGCGTAAAAAAATCTATATCCGGGCAAGCTGGATCTGGGTTGCAATGTTTTTCTCGCGAATTGCTGTGCAGTACCCGATCTATCGCAGCGGAAACGTAAATCTCTTAGGAACTGTGAACTTAGCTATGGGTTACCCATTGTTTTTTGCCGCAGCTTATGGAAGTTGGCTAGTTATTAAAACAGCCCCTCCAGTTATTAAATCTAACTAGATATAAAGCAGGTCTTGATTCGAGCTTCAGCATCTGAAGATGCGATAAACAAAAGCTCATCTCCAGCGGCAAAGACATCATGTGCTTTAGCGGTGATGACTCGACCATCGCGCACGATTGCAGCCAGAGTGGCATCTTCTGGCAATTCAATCTCTTCTACGGTCTTTCCGATACAGGCAGAGCCATCGGGCAAGGTTAATTCAACAAGGTTTGCCTGACCCTTTTTAAAAGAGAATAAGCGCACAACATCGCCAACACTTACAGCTTCTTCAACAAGGGCTGCGATGATGCGAGGAGTAGATACAGCAACATCAACACCCCACGAAGAATCGAAAAGCCATTCATTTTTTGGGTGATTGATACGTGCAACTACACGCGGTACACCATATTCAGTCTTACCAAGAAGAGATGTAACTAAATTAGCTTTGTCATCACCCGTTGCAGCTACTAGAACCTGGCAGTTATCAAGGTGGGCGTTATCAAGTGAGGTTATTTCACAGGCATCGGCCATGAGCCACTCTGCATCTGGAACACTCTCAAGCTTGAGCGCTTTGGGATCTTTATCGATGAGCAAAACTTGATGTCCATTATCAAGAAGTTCACGCGCTATAGCGCGTCCAACATTTCCAGCTCCGGCGATTGCAACTCTCATCGTCGATCTCCATCTGGTGTTGTAGCAAGGATCGCCTCAGTTGTGGAGATATCTTCATCGCCGACCATCACATGAATGAGATCACCTTGCTGTAAAACAGTGTGTTGATCAGGAATAAGGCCAACTCCAAGGCGCGTAATGAATGCAACGCGGGCAGGGGTGAGTTCATCTATGAGCAAAATAGGCCGGCCATACCAATCATTGTGTGGGTGCATCTCACACAGTTGCACCGTTCCGCTGGCATCGCGCCATTCAGAGCGAGAACCTTCTGGCAGGAGGCGACGTAAAATCTGATCTGTTGCCCAAAGAACAGTTGCAACAGTTGGAATACCTAAGCGCTGGTAAATCTCTGCGCGTCCTGGATCATAGATTCGTGCAACAACATTTTGCACTCCATAGGTCTCACGGGCAACACGGGCCGCCAAAATATTAGAGTTATCGCCATTACTGACAGCTGCAAATGCATCTGCATCTTGGATTCCAGCTTCGCGCAAAACATCGCGGTCAAAGCCAACGCCAGTAACAGTCTTACCCTTAAAGTTTGGACCGAGGCGGCGAAAAGCTTCACGTGCCTGATCGATGACTGCAACGGTATGGCCAGCGGCTTCAAGATCAGTTGCTAGTGAAGAACCGACTCGACCGCATCCCATGATGACTACGTGCATATGCATTAACTTACACCCATAAGGTTAGTTCCGTGGCATCAACTATGAAAAGAACCCTTGCGGTCGGCGAAGTTATTGAGGTTGCGATTGAAAAGGTAGCCCACGGCGGCCATTTCATCGCCCGTTTTGAAGGCGCGGTTATTTTCGTGCGCCATGCGATCCCAGGGGAGAAGTGCCGCGTAGAAATTACTTCTGTCGGCAGTTCCTTTAACCGGGGTGATGTCATTGAAGTACTAGAAGCATCTGCCGATCGCACTGTTGCACCATGTGAATTCTCGCATCGCGCCGGATGTGGTGGTTGCGATTTCCAACATATAAAAATTGAGCGACAACTTGAATTGAAAAGCGATGTGATCACTGAGCAGTTTGCGCGCATTGCAAAGATGGATGTGAAAGTCGAGGTTGAAAAGGTTGGCGCAGAGTTGGGATGGCGATCTCGAATAACCTCAACAACTGATCGAAACGGTCAGTTAGGTTTTATCGGCTCTCGAAGCCATACAGTAATTCCAGTTGCTAACTGTCTAGTTGGCGCCAGCAATCTTGATTTTGCGCAGTTGGCTTCGCGCACATGGAAGGGGGATATGCGTGTTGAAATTGCAGCCTCGAATACTGGCGAAAGATCTATTTCACTCGTCGCTACACGTGGAGAGAGCAAGTCTCGCCTGAGCGAAGGCCCTGCGATTTTGCATGAGGAAGTATTAGGAAAAACCCTGCAAGTCAGTAGTGATTCATTCTGGCAGGGTCATATAAATGCTCCAACTATCTTAAGTGAAGTTGTGAAAGATTTTTCTTCAGTAAGAACTGGCGATCATGTTTTAGATTTATATGGCGGCGTTGGCCTATTTAGTGCCGTACTTATTGATGCCCTTGGAGAAAATGGGCAGATTGATTTAATTGAGGGCAGTAAGAGTGCTACATCTGATGCAAGTAGAAATTTTGCAGATTATCCAAATATTAAAATAATTACCGGAGATGTCGCAAAGCATTTACCGAGAATTAAATCAGCAGATGTCGTTGTCCTTGATCCTCCCCGTGATGGCGCCGGTAAAGTTGTAGTCAATGAAATAGCCCGTTTGCGTGCACGAAAAGTTGTCTATGTGGCATGTGATCCGGCGGCGCTGGCGCGTGATACTGGTTACTTTTTAGAGCATGGATATTCACTCGTAAAATTGAGGGCTTTTGATCTCTTTCCAATGACACATCACATCGAATGTGTTGCACTGTTTGAGCCGGCTAAGGTATCTTGACGCTCAAGTAAGCGATGTTTCTAAAGGGGAGATAATGAGTAAAAACTCTTTCAGCGCAAAGAAGAAGCTAGAGGTTGCGGGTAAGAGTTATGAGATTTTTGATATCTCAGCAATTGAAGGCGCTTCCAACTTACCTTTCTCGCTCAAGGTTCTCCTAGAGAATCTACTTCGCACTGAAGATGGCGCAAATATCACCGCCGATCACATTAAAGCGCTGGCTAACTGGAATCCTGCAGTTGAGCCAGACACTGAGATTCAATTTACCCCTGCCCGCGTTGTAATGCAGGACTTCACAGGAGTTCCATGTGTAGTTGATCTTGCAACAATGCGTGAGGCAATTGTTGAGCTTGGGGGAGATGCTTCAAAAGTTAACCCTTTAGCTCCAGCTGAACTGGTGATCGATCACTCAGTAATTGCAGATGTCTTTGGAACAAAGGACTCCTTTGAGAAAAACACTGATATTGAATATGAGCGCAATCAAGAGCGCTATCGCTTCCTGCGTTGGGGGCAGAGCGCTTTTGATGAGTTCAAGGTAGTTCCACCTGGAACTGGAATTGTTCACCAAGTAAATATTGAATATCTAGCACGTGTGGTTATGACGCGAAACGTTAACGGTGTTTTGCGCGCCTATCCAGATACCGTTGTCGGCACCGATTCACATACAACGATGGTCAATGGTCTGGGTGTACTTGGTTGGGGCGTTGGTGGCATTGAGGCCGAAGCAGCACTTCTGGGTCAACCGGTATCGATGCTGATCCCACGCGTTGTTGGATTTAAATTAACTGGTCAACTGCCACTTGGCACAACAGCCACAGATATGGCGCTGACAATTACTGAGATTTTGCGTAAGCATGGCGTTGTCGGAAAGTTTGTTGAGTTTTATGGCCCTGGTGTTGTTGCAGTACCAATGGCAAATCGCACAACAATTGGAAACATGAGCCCAGAATACGGATCAACGTGCGCGATATTCCCAATTGATGAAGAGGCGCTACGTTACCTTCGTTTAACTGGTCGTAGCGAAGATCAGGTTGCATTAGTAGAGCAGTATGCAAAGAAGCAGGGTTTATGGCATGACCCATCTGTTGAACCACGTTTTTCTGAACATGTTGAACTCGATCTTTCAACTGTTGTGCCTTCTATCGCAGGGCCAAAACGTCCGCAAGATCGCATTTCACTGAGTGACTCAAAGGGAGCTTTTGAAAAGATTCTCCCAACCTACTACTCCGATAAGACTTCAAAGAGTGAAGTAGCAGCTGGCGCAACCCGCGTTAAAAATGGTGATGTTGTTATTGCATCGATTACTTCTTGTACAAATACCTCAAATCCTTCAGTAATGATCGGCGCTGCTCTTCTTGCTAAAAAAGCAGTCGAAAGGGGTTTGAAATCAAAGCCATGGGTCAAGACAACTCTTGCTCCAGGATCAAAGGTCGTAACTGATTACTATGATCGCGCAGATCTAACGCAATACATGGAGGCCCTTGGATTTAACTTAGTTGGATATGGCTGTGTTACTTGTATCGG
>CAIVDO010000154.1 GCA_903904665.1 uncultured Actinomycetes bacterium
GGATGCAACTTCTTGGAATGAATATTTAGCAGATCGCGAAAAGGGTTTTGCTGATGTTTCAGAGGAGGTATTCCCGGGTTTGTTCTAACTCTCTCATCTGTGGCCACCGCCGACCCTTCGAAAATAACGGCGCCCCTTCCCCGGCGCCGCTATCACACAGATCCGTCGGCCGGCGGTGACCAGAGATGAGAGCACTGCAGTAAATAAGAAAGCACGTTCTATAAGTAAGGGGGAGAAGTTGAATAACAATGTTGCTCACGTATCTGTGATGCGCGATCGTTGTATCGATCTACTGACCCCCGCAATTGAAGCAAGCAAGAATCCTGTTGTAGTTGATGCAACTCTTGGTTTTGGTGGGCACACAGAATCACTTCTAGCTAAGTTCCCACAGTTAACTGTTATTGGTATTGATCGCGATACTGATGCTATCGCAGCGGCAACTACGCGCCTTGCACCATTTGCCGATCGCCTTCGTACATCACATGCCACCTTTGATCAGATCGCTGATGTTGTTGCATCTCATGGATTTACAAAAATTGATGGTGCCTTATTCGACCTCGGTGTTTCATCGATGCAGCTCGATCAAAGCCAACGAGGCTTCTCTTATTCACAGGATGCCCCACTTGATATGCGCATGGATCGCACGCAGTCTTTAACTGCTTACGAGATTGTTAATACCTACGAACCCGGTCAGTTAGTAAAGATTTTGCGCACCTATGGCGAGGAAAAATTTGCAACGCGTGTGGTTGAAAGAATTGTTAAAGCACGCGCTATCGCACCTCTTAATTCAACTGCCCAGCTAGCAGATTTGATTAAAGAGGCTATTCCAGCTGCCACACGCCGTACGGGTGGCAACCCTGCAAAGCGCACTTTTCAAGCTTTGCGCATTGAAACTAATGATGAGCTTGGCGCAATTACACGTGCACTTCCAGCAGCCCTTGGCTTACTCAATATCGGCGCCCGTTTAGTGGTTATGTCATTTCAATCTCTTGAAGATCGCATCGTTAAAGAGTTATTCGTTGCATCAACAACCTCTGGCACGCCACGTGGACTGCCATTTGAACTCCCTGAATTTGCTGCCAAGTTCTCTCTTGTTATCCGTGGCAGTGAAACACCTACTGAAAAAGAACTCATTGAAAATCCGCGCTCGGCATCGGTTCGTTTGCGTGCAATCGAAAGGGTGGCTGCGTAATGGCAATGACTGCTTTTGCTCCGGCAATTACACGTTCTCGTGAAATCATCGCAACTAAGACGGCAGAAGTTGCCCTCAAACTTGTGCCAGATGTTTCTGAGCAAAGCCAGGAAAACCGCAAATACTTTGCAAAGTTTGTTTCTATCGTAGGCGTTCTTGCATTGATGTTCCTTCTCTTCATCAATACATTGCTTGCACAAGATGCATTCACACTTAGTCACTTAAAGCTTGAGACAAAAATGGTTAGTGATCAACGTGAAGCTATTGCTCGACAAATCGATGGGTTATCTGCTCCTGAAAACTTAGCTAAAGCTGCTGGCGCACTTGGCATGAAGCCTTCTCAATCACCAACCTTCCTTACTCTCAATCCACCCGTAACTTCGCCAGATAAGGTGAAAAATGGGTAACTTCTCACTAGCTCACAATCGAATTAGGGCGCTGATCTTTATTGTGGCGCTAGTGATGTTCCTATTTGGTCTGCGCTTAGTTCAAGTACAGGCTGTGCAAGCGGGGGATTACCGCATGCGCGCTGTCAATGAGATGGAAAATACTAAATCACTGCCTGCTCCTCGCGGAGAGATTACCGATGTTAATGGCATCGCCTTTGCCCGTAGCGTTGCAGCGACAAGCATCGTTGTTGATCAAACACAGATTACAAATCCAGCCAGAGTCGCTAACTTTGTTGCACCGATTCTTAATCTTCCAGTTTCCCAAGTTCAGGCAAGCATCACCGGTAAACGTAAATGGAATATGGTTTATCAAAATGCGAAGCCTGCACTGTGGCAGAAATTGGTTTCATCCCTGAGTGATTTCAACTCTCAATTTCCAGCGATGAGCCCTGATCGCATTATCGGCTTCTTCCCTGAACGTGGTTATATCCGTGAATATCCCTCTGGCTCTTTAATTGCATCACTGATTGGTTTTGTTAATCACGACGGCAATGGCGCTACTGGACTTGAATCAAGTATGAATTCAACAATTTCAGGTGTCGATGGAAAGTATTCATATGCCAATGGTTATGGCGCCGAAATCCCTGGTTCTCAATCTGAGATTATTCCGGCACAAACAGGCACCACTGTTCGGTTAACAGTTGATC
Source organism: uncultured Actinomycetes bacterium (assembly GCA_903904665.1). Classification (GTDB taxonomy): domain Bacteria; phylum Actinomycetota; class Actinomycetes; order Nanopelagicales; family Nanopelagicaceae; genus Planktophila. The sequence goes on from CAIVDO010000154.1 coordinate 2,289, forward strand.
GTGATATTCAATGGGTGGCTTCGCAGGCGATTTCAGATGCCGTGAAAGCTTCACATGCAATTAGTGGCACGGTAATTGTGATGGATCCCAAAACCGGTGAGATTTTGGCACATGCCACCGCTCCAACTTTTGACCCCAACAACACTTCAAAGGTTTCACTCATTGCAATGCGAAATCCCTCAGTGCAAGATGTCTATGAGCCTGGTTCCACGGGCAAAGTAATGACTTTAGCTGCGGCAATTGAAGAAAAGAAAGTTAATCCGGAAACAGTCTTTACGGTTCCATATGCACTTAAGCGCTCAACTAAGATTTTTCATGATCACGAACCTCATGCAACACAACATCTGACAACTGCAGGAATCTTGGCAGTGTCAAGTAATACAGGTTCTATTCAAATCGGTGAGCTTCTCTCACACGACAAGCTCTATGAATATCTAACAAAGTTTGGCGTTGGTTCAAAGACTGGCTCTGGACTTCCAGGTGAGTCACGCGGAATTTTGCCTAAGGTCGCTGATTGGTCAGGTACTTCAGCGCCAACAATGGCTTTTGGCCAGGGATATTCACTGACTGCAATGCAGGCCACAAGCATCTTTGCAACGATTGCCAATGATGGTGTGAGAGTTTCACCAACTGTTATTGCAGGCACTAGTGATGCAAGTGGAAATTTCACACCTGCAGCAGGTCGTACAAGTCAACGAGTAATAAGTTCACAAACTGCACAAACAATGCGCCTGATGATGGAGAGCGTGGTTTCGGCCAATGGAACTGCGCCAACTGCCGCCATTGCTGGTTACCGCGTGGCTGGTAAGACAGGAACTGCGATGCGCATAGATGACACATGTGGTTGCTATCGCGGTTACACCGCATCATTTATCGGTTTTGCTCCAGCAGATAAGCCTGCATATGTTATTAGCGTAACGATTCAAGATCCTAAAGGTCTGCACTGGGGCGGTGCATTGGGTGGGCCAGTATTTAAAAAGGTAATGTCTTTCGTTTTACAGAGCCGTCACATTGCACCTACAGGAACAACTTTTACTCCGGTATCACTCAACCAGAAAGCGCTAGCGATTAAGAAGGCACAGGATGCAACGGCCTCTCACTAATCACAATAAGAAGCTTTCAGCTTTGTGCGCCATAGTTGGCGCCCAGTGCAGTGCGCAGAATTTAGAGAGTATTGAAGTAAGCGGGATTGCACAATCGAGTAGCCAGGTTCAACCTGGAGATCTATTTGTTGCTCTACCTGGTGAGAATTTTCATGGTGCTGAGTTCGCAGATGATGCGATTAAAAGAGGCGCAGTGGCCGTCCTTACCGATGCACAAGGCGCAGAATCAATCACAGGTGTCCCAGTTCTTATCTCAAGTAATCCGCGCCGCGCAGCTGGTATTACAAGTGCATGGTTTTATAGCCAACCAATGCGCGATCTCTATAGCGTGGGTGTGACTGGCACTAATGGCAAGACAACTGTTACTACGCTGCTGCACCAAATAATGATGGCTGCAGGACGTGAGAGTGGATTAATCGGCACGGTAGAGACAAGAATTGGCGTAGATGCAGTTGCAAGTAAGCGCACAACCCCTGAAAGCAGTGATCTGCAAGCTTTATCTGCAGTGATGCGTGAGCGTCATATGCGCAATTTAGTAATGGAAGTTTCAAGCCATGCAATTACCCTTGAGCGAATCCGCGGAAGCCATTTTGCCGTTGTTGGTTTTACTAATCTCTCACAAGATCATTTGGATTTCCATAAGGATATGGAAGATTATTTCAGTGCTAAATCAAAGCTCTTCACATTTGAGTATGCAGATCTTGCCGTAATTAACATCGATGATGCCTATGGGAAGCGTTTAGCTAGCACTACCGAGCTACCCGTTGTCACGCTCTCTCGTTTAGATTCCAAGGCAACATGGCATTATGACGCGATCAACTCTGATTATGTAGGCGCCTCGGTACGTATTCGCGGAAGCGGCGGCATATTAATAGAAGGTAAAACCGGACTTCACGGTGGGTTTAACTACGACAATCTTTTGATGGCAATTGCAATTGCAGTTGAAAGTGGAATAGATCCCATTGATATCGCTGCGATTTTGCCAACTCTGACCGGTGCGGTGGGACGTCTTGAGGCAGTGCGCTTAGGGCAGAATTTTACAGCCCTTGTTGATTACGCTCACTCACCAGATGCCGTTAAACGAGTACTTGAAACAGCCCACGAGATTAGTGATGGAAATGTTATTGCTGTGCTGGGTTGTGGTGGAGATCGCGATAAAACTAAGCGCACATTGATGGGACAAGCACTCAAAGCTGGCGCTGATATCGCTATTTATACAAGTGATAACCCGCGCTCTGAAAAACCAGAAGAGATTTTGGTTCAAATGGTTTTAGATATCGATGTCGTTTCTCCGAGTGAAGTAATTGTTGACAGAGCCCAAGCGATTGCTAGAGCCGTTGATTTAGCCCAAGCTGGCGATGTAGTAATGGTTTTAGGAAAAGGCCATGAAAAAGGCCAAGAGATAAATGGTGTTGTTCACCCATTTGATGATCGTATTGAATTAGCAAAAGCGATCGAGGATAAGAAATGATTACCTTAACCGCAGGTGAAATCGCTCTCTTGCTTGGTGGGCAGCTGCACTGCGATAAGGATTTATTGGTATCAAAGGCGCCTGTATTTGACTCTAGGCTTGCAACTCCAGGAACTTTCTTCTTGGCGCTAAAAGGTGAAAAAGCCGATGGCCATGAGTTTGCAGCCGATGCTTATCGCAATGGTTCAATGTTTTCCCTCACAACTGAGCGAATCGATGGTCCATGCATCGTCGTTGATGATGTTTTAGAAGCGATTTCTATTCTTGCAGGCTTCATTCGCAAGCGATTAGAAAAACTCACAGTAATTGCAATTACTGGTTCTCAAGGAAAGACAAGTACTAAAGATCTTTTGGCGCATATGTTAGGTGCAGTTGGACCCACAGTTGCACCTGCAGGTTCATTTAATAATGATTTAGGCCTGCCGATTACTTTGCTTGAATGTGATGAGCGCACGCGTTTTTGTATTCTTGAAATGGGAGCCCGACACAAGGGTGATATTGCGCGGCTCTGTAAAATCGCTCAACCTAATATTGGAGTGGTTTTAGCTGTTGGCACAGCTCACATTGGTGAGTTTGGTTCACAAGAAGCTATTGCACAGACCAAGGGCGAACTAATTCAATCTTTGGATAAAGATGGCATTGCCATTCTTGGAACGTATGACGCCTTTACTCCTGCAATGGCATCACTTCATCAAGGTCGTACGATTTTCTTTGGAGAAGCTGCAGATGATGAAGTTCGCGCGGCAGATATCGAGATGCGTGAAGGTAGACCACATTTTGATTTAGTCACTCCTGCAGGACGCGACGCAGTTGGAATGCGCTCAGTTGGCGCGCATCAAGTCTCAAATGCACTTGCTGCTGGCGCTGTTGGTACAGCACTTTCATTGCCTTTGGAGTTAATTGCCAGTTCACTTTCGACTGCGCAGATTGCAAGTAAGTGGCGCATGGAGCTACATGAGAGCAATGATTTACTCATTATTAATGATGCATATAACGCCAACCCTGCATCTATGGCTGCAGCTTTGCGAGCACTGGTGCTCTTTGCACAAGAGCGCGGTGGAGCGGCATGGGCATTTGTTGGAAAGATGCATGAGCTCGGCGAGTCACAAGCGGGCCAGAGCGCTGCAATCACAGCCCTTGCGGTTGAATTAGGTATCGATCATTTCGTTGAAATTAACGCCCCTGAATATGGAGCTGCGAAAGGCGCTATGACTGTGCACCAACGCGCCACAATTGATTCAGCCCTTGATTTAGTTGAATTCATTGCCCCTGGTGATGTGATTCTCGTAAAAGCTTCTCGATCTGAAGGATTTGAAATACTTGCTCAAGGACTTGAGCAAGCCTGGAATGAAAAGAACGGAATGCCTTTATGAGACAGATCCTTATAGCTGGGGCGATTGCTCTTGCCTTTGCACTCTTTGGAACTAAGGGCTTAATTCGAATTCTCGCATCACGCGGTTATGGACAGATCATTCGCGATGACGGTCCATCAACGCATAAGACAAAACATGGCACACCAACAATGGGCGGAATCATTTTTATTCTAGCTGCGATCATTGGTTACGGTGTCGCCCACCTTGTTACCGGCAATGCAATGACGGCATCTGCTCTCTTGGTTATTGGATTAGTTGTCGGACTTGGTTTTGTTGGTTTTCTAGATGACTGGCTCAAAGTTTCACGTCAAAACTCACGAGGTCTAAAAGGGCGCTATAAGTTATTAGCGCAAGCAGGGATTGCTGGTGTATTTGGTTGTGCAGGTCTGCAATTTGGTGATATTAATCGACTCACTCCAATTTCTTTAAATCTTTCAACAGTTAAAGAGACATCGATTTATTTGGGTGTAGGGCTGGTGGTGGCATTTGTTATTTTGATGGTGATGTCAGCAAGTAACGGTGTCAATCTCACTGATGGATTAGATGGTTTAGCAACTGGTGCAACCATCATGACTTTCTTAGCCTTTGTATTAATTGGCGTGTGGGAGTTTGGGCAAAGTTGTGCGATCGGAGTATTTGGAGCAACCAACTGCTATCAAGTGCGCGACCCGCTGGATCTGGCGGTTTTAGCTGCTGCTTTTGCAGGCGGTTGCACCGGATTTCTCTGGTGGAATACTGCACCAGCAAAGATCATCATGGGTGATACCGGTTCACTGGCCTTGGGTGCTGCAATTGCTGGTTTTGCTACAACGCTTCGCGTAGAGCTGCTATTAATTCCACTTGGTGGATTATTTGTCATCATCACAATGTCGGTAGTGATTCAGACGCTTTATTTTAAGATCAGTGGAGGAAAACGCGTATTCCGCATGGCCCCACTGCATCATCACTTTGAACTCAAGGGTTGGGCTGAGATTACAGTTGTTATTCGCTTTTGGATTATCGCTGGCCTTTGCGTTGCTGGTGGCTTAGGGCTCTTTTATGCGCAGTGGGTCGCCAAGTAGTTGCCATGCGAAATCCCTTTGCTGATCAGAAAATCCTGGTTCTTGGTGCAGGCGTTACCGGTAACTCTGTTGCACACGCATTAGTTAAAAGAGGTGCCGACGTAGTTGTGTGCGATGAGAATTCATCGGCGCAATCTGATTACATAATTGTGCCTACACAGGAAATCACAATCACTGATTTTGATTCAGTTGTTGTCTCACCCGGCTGGCGCCAGAACCATCCTTTGATTGTTGCAGCTACGGATGCTGGTATCTCTTTACTCAATGAGGTTGATTTAGCATGGCAGATCCGTAGCGAGGTTGCGCCTAATCAGCGATGGTTAGCATTAACTGGAACAAATGGAAAGACAACAACTGTAGAGATGGTTGCTGCGATGCTGCAGAGCGGTGGATTAAAGGCTGCGGCCTGTGGCAATGTCGGTGACACTGTCATAGATGCCGTTGATCGAAACGATGCATTTGATGTTTTAATTCTTGAACTTTCATCATTTCAACTTCATTGGTCGACAAAGGCAGAGTTTGTTGCATCAGCGATTCTCAATATCGCCGATGATCATATTGACTGGCATGGAAGTTTTGATGATTATGCAAAAGACAAACTCTCACTACTCGATCGCTCGTCTACAGCCATACTTAACGCCGATGATGGTGAAATCGTTGTGCGCACAAACCACTGGCAAGGCCGAAAAGTTTTCTACTCTCTTGATACACCAGCCCCCGGAGAGATTGGTTTAGTTGAAGAGCTTTTAGTTGATCGCGCCTTTGTCCAGGATCCACAAGAGGCTTCGATGTTTGCTGAACTCAAAGATGTTAAACCCACAATTCCACACAATGTTTCCAATGCACTTGCAGCTGCTGGATTAGCTAGAGCGGTCGGGGTCTCCCACGAAGCCATTGGCACGGCAATTCAAGGTTTTAAGCCAGGTCGCCACCGCATCGAAACTATCTTTGAAGCAGATTCAATTACCTGGGTTGATGATTCAAAGGCAACCAATCCACACGCCGCCGCTGCCTCGCTGATGTCACATGAATCAGTTATTTGGATCGCAGGTGGATTGGCAAAGGGAGCGGCAATGGATGGATTAGTAGAGCGAACAAATAAGCGGATTAAAGCGGCCGTCCTGATCGGGCGCGATAGGGGATTGATCGAAGCCTCACTGGATAAATTCTGCCCACATGTTCCACGTGTTCTTATTGATGGCGATACACCAGAGATTTTGATGGAGCGAGTTGTTGCAGCAGCTGCCAACTTGGCTACTGCTGGGGACACAGTGTTGCTTGCACCGGCCTGTGCATCTATGGATCAATTCATTTCATATGCCGATCGTGGCGATCGATTTGCATCTGCGGTAAAGAAAGTGGTTGGTCATGAAAACCGATACGCGCAATAACCTATTTTCACGTCCAATAAATCTCTATTACATGTTAGTCGGAAGCACATTAGCGCTGAGTGTTTTCGGTTTGATTATGGTTTTTTCAGCCTCTTCAATCTATTCACTAGAAAACAAAGGCTCTACCTGGGCGATTTTGTTGCGCCAATTTATCTTCTTAGTTATTTCGATTCCAATGGCCTGGATACTTTCACGCTTTTCCTTGGCACGTTGGAAATTCATGGCTCGCTTTGGTGTTCTTGCATCTGTTGGATTGCTCATTATCGTGCAGGTTCCTGGAGTCGGCAAGAGCGTTAATGGAAACCATAACTGGATCTCACTTGGCTTTGTTGATGTTCAGCCAAGTGAAATCGCTAAGTTTTTGATGATTTTATGGGCCGGATCTATTTTGTCTAAACGCGAACGTGCTGGAGATATTCAGGCAAATGTTCTCAAACTTATCGCGCCGGCTTATCTTCTCTGCATTCTCCTTGTTTTATTAGGAAGCGACTTGGGTACAGCATCAGTATTTGCATTTGTATTAGCTGGATTGCTGTGGGTTTCGGGAGTTCACCTCAAGTTATTTGCAACAATCTCAGCGTTCGGCTTTGCAGGTATTGCAGCACTTATTATCTCTGCCCCTTATCGCGTTGCCCGCTTTTCAGTTTTTCTCAATCCATTTGCTGAAGCTCAATATAAATCAGTAGGTTGGCAACCAGCACATAGCTTGTTGGGTCTTGCAAGCGGTGGTTTATTTGGCGTTGGCCTAGGTGCTAGTCGACAAAAGTGGGGCAATCTGCCAGAGGCCCATACCGACTTTATTTTCTCTGTCATCGGAGAAGAGTTAGGTCTCTTCGGAACTCTTGCGGTACTGCTGATGCTTTCCATTCTTTTGTTCTCCATCTTCAAAATCGCATTAAGAGCCAGTGATCCCATGGTCCGTTATGTCTGTTCAGGTATTGGATGTTGGATTGGGATTCAAACGATTCTCAATATCGGCTCGGCCATCAGCGTTCTACCTGTAGTGGGTGTAACTTTGCCGTTACTGTCATATGGAGGCTCGGCTTTGATTGCAACGTATATGGGAATCGCTTTTGTCATTGGCGCTGCCCGTAGGGATCCAGTTATTTATGCCGAACTTGAAAAAGCTGGGTTACCTCGATGGCTTCGATAGTTTTTGCAGGAGGCGGAACTGCGGGTCATATTGAGCCGGCCTTGGCCGTGGCGCGAGTGTGGAAAAGCCAGAATCCAAATGATGAAATTGTTTTTCTAGGTACTAAAAACGGTTTAGAAAATAGATTAATTCCAGAGGCTGGATTTAGTGTTATCAATATTCCTAAAGTTGCAATCTCTAGAAAGCCATCGCTTTCATGGCTGTCAATCCCTTTAGATTTATTGGCATCAGTGAAAGCTTCCTATGCAATTTTAAAGCAGAGTGATCTGCTCATTGGCTTTGGCGGTTATGTCAGCGCCCCGGCATATATCGCAGCTCGAATCTTGGGTGTTCCGACAGTTATTCATGAAGCAAACGCTCAACCTGGGTGGGCAAATCGTTTAGGCGCTCTCTTCACACCACATCTTGCCGTTGCTTATGGTGTTAATTCAGGTTTATTTACCGATGCACTTATCGCAGGATTACCGCTGCGCAGTGATGTCTCTGAAGCGCTAACTCATGCAGACAAAGATTGGGGCAAGGCACGCACAGAGGCAAAGCTGCGCTTAGGAGTCGATGCCTCAACGCCACTTGTTTTTGTCATGGGTGGATCGCAGGGTTCAGTTGCTATTAACTCGGTAATTGCACAAGCACTTCCTGCTCTTACAAAGAAATCAATCTTTGTTCTGCACTCCCTTGGACGGGCCAATACTGCCCCGCCAGCATTAGATTTCTATCGCCCAGTTGCATATATGGATCAGATGGCAGATGCCTACTTAGCAAGTGATCTCATTATTGGACGCAGCGGGGCTGTGACATGCAGTGAATTTAGAGCACTTGGCCGTTACGCTCTTTTTGTGCCGCTACCGATTGGAAATGGAGAACAGTTCCATAACGCCGCTGGCCTAGTTGCCGATTCTCGCGCCCAGGTAATAGAACAAAAGGATTTCACGGCCGAGTATTTAGAAACTCATATCGATTCCTTACTTGAATGTGCGCACAGAGCAGGCCTTGAAGGATCAAATCTTGATGCCGATGCGGCGATGAAGATTGCAGCTTTAGGACAACATGCATTGGAGCTTGGAAAATGAATCCAACGTTGCAATCACTAGTTGGCAAGCGAGTTCACTTTATTGGTATTGGTGGCGCTGGAATGAGCGGACTTGCACGTATTTCACTTTCTCATTCAATTACAGTCAGTGGATCAGATGCTAAGGATTCATCAGTAGTTAAAGCTCTACAGGCCCTAGGTGCAACAATTTCAACAACTCATGAAGCTAGCAATGTTGAAGGTGCAGATTTAGTTGTTTATTCAACTGCAATTTCGAAAAGTAATCCAGAACTAGTGCGCGCTAGTGAGTTAAAACTTGCGACACTGACACGAGCGGCAGCTTTATCAATCCTGATGTCTGCATCTAAGAGCATTGCAGTGGCTGGAACGCATGGAAAGACAACCACTTCATCCATGATGGCTGTTGCTTTGCAGTCATGTGGAGCTGATCCTTCCTTTGCTATTGGTGGAACGATCACAGCTTCAGGTTCAAATGCCCACCGTGGAACAGGTGAAATCTTTGTGGCCGAGGCCGATGAATCCGATGGTTCATTTGTTGAATACCACCCATTTGCAGCGATTGTTACAAATATTGAACATGATCACGTTGATTTCTTTGCAACTGCCCAAGATGTTGCCCAGGCTTTTATCGATTTCGCTGCCACCATTAACAAAGATGGTTTTCTTACCTATTGCGCCGATGATTCTGGCGCTAGTGCGCTAGCGGCAACTATTACTTCATGCGCACTTATCTCTTATGGAACATCTCCTGATTGTGATCTAACTTTAGATTCAATTGAACTGCAGGCAATGGGTTCACGGGCCCGTGCGGTATGGAGAGGTAAAGTCGTTGGATTTATCGAACTTGCGGTGCCGGGCCATCATAATTTGCTCAATGCTGCGGCGGTTTTAGCGACGGGATTAAATCTTGGCTTTGGCGCAGGCGAGCTCATAACTGGATTAGCAACTTTTAGAGGTACGGGCCGGCGCTTTGAACTCAAGGGCACTGTGCATGGTATTCGTGTCATTGATGATTATGGACATCATCCAACAGAGATCGATGTGACTTTGGCTGCTGCCCGTCGCTTTGCAGGAGATGGACGTTTAATAGTTATTTTCCAGCCACATAGATATTCACGTACGCAGGCTTTCTATAAAGAGTTTGCCAAGGTTTTAGATCTAGCCGATCGCGCAATAGTCCTAGAAATATATGCTGCCAGTGAAAAACCTATACCAGGTGTGACATCGAGGTTGATTACAGATGCAATGGAGCATGGAGAGTACATTCCTAATTTTATTGAAGTCACTGATTCAGTGGTAGATAACGCCAAGCCTGAAGATGTCATCATCACTTTAGGTGCTGGCGATGTCAGTTCACTTGCCCCAATCATTGTTGATGGACTAAGTCGTCGTTTCGGGTAAATGAGAAACAAAAAGGTTATCGCGCTTTTGGCCATTGTCATATTGGCTGGGGCATCGTATGTATTGGGATGGTCATCCTTATTTACTGTGAGTGCAGTTGAATTTAAGGGCACTAACAAATACTTACCTGAAAGAGTTAAAGTTGGAGAAAAACTTGCTCGTGTCGAGCCGCGTGCGGTTGAAGCGACATATGAAAAATTTGACTTCATAGGAAATGCCAAAGTTTCACGTAATTGGTTAACCGGTAAAGTCACGATTGAAATAACCACACGCACGCCGATCGCGCTCTACAACAATCAAGCCATCGATGAATCAGGTAAAGCTTTTGCGATATCTGGCCAGATGCCAACTTCATTACCAAAAATTGAAGCTGCAAATGGTGAAGCCGCCGTTGCCGCCGTAGATTTTTTCACCGCCCTTCCAGATGAGATTAAGTCGGGATTGGTAGTTCTCAAAGTTCGAAGTACTGGGGCATATGTCCTTGAAGTAAATCTCTCGGGCCGAAATGTTGAAGTCCGTTGGGGAATGCCGAGAGATAATGCTTTAAAAGCTAAGGTTTATATGGCTTTATTGGCACAACCAGAAAATGCAAAGATAAAAAGAATGGATTTATCTGCACCCCATGCACCACTGGTTAAGTAGCGCTCTTGTAACGACACAGTAAATAATTCGCGTCGGTATTTGATTAAGAGCCCGGCGCACTTTACGTTCGCCTTATCGAAAACGTTGAATTATAAGGCTCAAGTAGAGGTTTATGGTTCTCAAGGAGGATACACGTGGCTTCACCGCAGAATTATTTAGCAGTCATCAAGGTTGTCGGCATTGGTGGCGGTGGAGTAAATGCAATCAATCGCATGATTGACGTTGGCCTTAAGGGCGTTGAGTTCATTGCGATTAACACAGATGCGCAACATTTATTAATGAGTGATGCAGATGTGAAATTAGATATTGGTCGCAAAACAACTCGCGGTCTTGGCGCTGGCATGGATCCTGAAAAAGGACGAGAAGCGGCACTCGATCATGCAGATGATATTGAAGAGATCTTGCGCGGTGCGGATATGGTTTTTGTAACTGCAGGTGAAGGCGGCGGAACAGGAACAGGTGCAGCACCAATCGTTGCAAAGATTGCAAAAGATATTGGCGCACTAACTATCGGTGTTGTTACTCGCCCATTTTCTTTTGAAGCAAAGCTACGTTCTTCTCAAGCAGATGTTGGTATCGAAGCCCTTCGTGCTGAAGTTGATACCTTAATTGTTATTCCTAATGATCGTTTACTTGCAATTTCAGATCGCACAATAACTTTGGCCGATGCTTTCAAGAGTGCAGATCAAGTTCTTCTTTCAGGTGTTCAAGGAATTACAGAGATCATTACTCAACCAGGTTTAATCAACTTGGACTTTGCCGATGTTAAAGCTGTGATGTCAGGTGCAGGATCTGCATTAATGGGAATTGGTTCTGCTCGCGGTGAAAACCGTGCACTACGTGCTGCAGAGCTTGCAATCTCCTCACCACTTCTTGAAGCATCAATCGATGGTGCAATGGGCGTTCTGCTCTCAGTATCAGGTGGATCAGATCTTGGTCTCTTTGAAGTTAATGAGGCCTGCGAACTTGTTCAATCAGCAGTTCACCCCAACGCTAAATTCATCTTCGGAACAACTATCGATGATGCACTCGGTGATGAAGTACGTATCACTGTTGTTGCCGCTGGCTTTGAGGGTGGAGAACCACGCAAAGTTGTCACACCAGTAATTGATGCAGCAACTCTTGGGGGAGTAGCAAATCCAATCCCAAGCAATGATCCAATCTCAGTGGCCTTGGAGTTAGATGCAGATACGATTCCGCGTCGCCGAGTAACTTTTGAAGAGCTTGTTGCTGAGGATGAGGTCGACGTACCTGACTTCATGAAGTAAGGGCGAGTGCCTAGCCTTTTTACAGATCGGCGTAATGGCGCAAGCCTTGCGCCCTATGAGTCATTTAACTTAGCTGTGCATGTGGGCGATAATCCACAAGCGGTGCACAGTAATCGTCAGAGCCTTGCACTCACTACAGCTTCTTTGCAGTTTATGAATCAAGTTCATGGTGATGATGTAGTTGAGATTACCGAACTCATTGATGATCCAACATGCGATGGGCTCATTACTACTGTTCCAGGTCTTGCGCTGGCCGTAATGGTCGCCGATTGCATTCCACTTTTATTGAGTTCTGCAACAGTGGTTGCTGCTGTCCATGTTGGTAGACGGGGATTAGTTAATTCCATTGCGATTAAAACAGTTACAAGGATGCGCGAATTAGGAGCAGGACAGATTCATGCCCAACTCGGACCCTCTATTTGTGGCCGCTGTTATGAAATCCCACAGGATTTATGCGATGAAGTAGCGGCCCTGCACCCATTAGCTGCGAGCCTGACAGATCAATTAACTCCCTCACTGGATTTGCCTAGAGCGTTGATTGCAGATTTAGTTTCACACGGTGTTACTTATGAGGCTTCATCAATCTGCACGATGGAAAACTCTGAGTATTTTTCTTACCGCCGCCATAACATCACGGGCAGAACTGCTGGTGTTATATGGCTATGAACCGGCGCGATGAGATCTCTTCCAATTTAGAGCACGTCAAAGCGCGCATTGCAAAAGCAGCTCAAGCAAGCGGGCGCGAGGTTGATGAGATAACTCTGATAGCTGTGACTAAGACATTTCCAGTAAGTGATGTTGAGATACTGCGCGATCTGGGTGTATCAAATTTTGGTGAAAATAGAGATGGCGATGGCGCAGCAAAAGCTAGAAGCGTTGATGGAACATGGCATTTTCAAGGGCAGATTCAGAGCAATAAGTTAAAATCAATAACTTCCTGGGCCAATGTGATTCATTCACTTGATGAGCTCAAACATTTTGTGGCAATTGAGAAGTTTGCACCGCACCCGCTAGAGATTTTCTGCCAAGTTTCACTTGATGGATCTCTTGGTCGAGGGGGAGTGGCTAGCGATAATCTCTATGAGTTAGCAGCTGCCATTGAAAAATCATCACACCATCGACTTATTGGACTGATGGCAGTTGCCCCCCTTGGCCTGGCACCCTCTGAAGCTTTTTCGAAATTAGCATTGATTCATAAGGCTTTTCTGGCAGATTTTCCAAAGGCCAATAAATTATCGGCCGGTATGAGTGGGGATTTTGAGGAAGCAATCGCCCATGGTGCGACACATATCCGTATTGGTAGCTCAATCCTGGGTTCGCGCTAGAGCGACAGGTACCTTTTACCTATGGCTAATGCACTCAAGCGCGTCGCAAACTACTTAGGTTTGATGGACGACCCAGATTTCGATACTCCAATTTCAGCTTCTACTCCTGCAGTGACGACTTCAAGTGAGGTACGCATTAAGCCGCGTGCTCCACGTCCAGTCTCCTCAGTGATTACAAGTAGTTCAGTTGAAGCCGCACCACAACTTGATCTTCCTGTTCTAGATCGCATCGTGACTTTGCATCCACGTTTTTATAACGAGGCACGCACCATCGGTGAGCACTTTCGTTTAGGAAATCCAGTCATCATTAACTTGACCGACATGGATGAATCAGAACACAAGCGCTTAGTTGATTTTGCAAGTGGACTTGCATTTGGTTTACATGGAACTATTGAGCGTGTGACAAAAAAGGTTTTCCTTTTATCACCTGCAAATGTCTCAATCGATACCGAAGATAAATCAGCAGCAGCACAAGCAAGTTTCTTTAACCAAGGCTGATTTTCGTGCGCATCGGTGCGTTGCTAGCCAACGTCCTTCAACTATTTCTCTTTGCACTTCTTGCACGCTTAATTCTTGATTATGTGCGCATGTTTGCACGCAACTGGCGACCAAAGGGAATTGGCCTGATGCTCGTTGAACTTGTTTACAGCATTACCGACAAGCCAATGCGCTTTGTTGGTCGCTATATCCCACCACTTCGACTAGGCGCAGTTAGCTTAGATCTTAGTTTCATCGTTCTCTTTTTTGGAGTTCAACTACTCATGGGATTTGTTAGCCAGCTTTAGTAATACTGACTGCAATTGCCAGCTCGTTATCTTCAAGAGCAAGGCTAGTATCGGCAACCATTGATAGCGCAAGGACTTCATCCATTATGTGCGCCTCATCCCTTGAGATTGCAGCTGCAATTTCTGCACGTGCATTCCATTTCACATCGATGCGATCTGAAATCTCAAAGCCATCACTCTTTCTGCGCTCTTGAATAAAGCGGATCACCTCGCGGACATGTCCAGCGGCAAGTAGAGCGGGGGTGAGCTCTAAATCAAGTGCCACGCTCTCACCTTCGTGAGATGCAACCATCCAGCCGCTCTTTGGAACCTCTGTAATAACTAGATCCTCTAGAGCGATCTCCCATTGAGCAAGAGTTGTGGTGCCAGTTGAGCGAAGCGTCTTAACCAGAGTAGTTGCATCAGTGGCTGCGATTGCCTTGGCAATCTCTTGAACTGCGCCACCAAATTTTGCACCTAAAGATTTGAAGTTAGCTTTAACCGAGATATCAACTAAATCACCATCGGCATCTGCAATATCTTGCAAGGTTACTACGTTGAGTTCATCGGCAATCTGCTCGCGCATTTGTGCAGGCAGAGATGACCAACCACTAGCGGCAATTAATGCCCGTCCTAAAGGCTGGCGGATTTTAATTGCAGATTCAGCACGCGATGCACGACCAAGTTCAACGATGCGTCGAGTCAGTGCAACTTGAGCGCCTAGTTGGCGATCTATTACTGACTTATCTGCAACTGGGAAATCCGTCAGATGCACAGATGCAAGCGCATGTGCATCTGCTGGAATAACTAACTCTTGCCAGACTTGCTCTGTAATAAAGGGCACCATCGGGCAGGCAAGTTGTGTAAGAGTGACTAAACATTCATGAAGTGTGGACAGAGCGCTGACATCGCCATCCCAAAACCTGCGGCGTGAACGACGTACATACCAATTAGAGAGATCATCGATAAATTGTGCTAGCGCACGTCCTGCAACTTGAGTATCAAAATCGCTCAGGGCGCCATCGACCTCTTCAATCAATAGATTGAGTTCAGAGATAATCCAGCGATCCATTAAGGGGCGATCGGCAACTGCAGTGCGTTGGCTCAAATCAAACTTTGATGCATGGGCATAGAGGGCATGGAATGAAACTGTGTTCCAATATGTCAATAAAGTTTTACGTACAACTTCATTTATCGCTTCATGGCCCACACGACGGGCTGCCCATGGCGAACCTGCTGCCAACATGTACCAGCGCACGGCATCGGCGCCATGTTGATCCATAAGCGCCATTGGCTCTAATACGTTGCCCAAGTGCTTACTCATCTTGCGGCCATCTTTATCTAAGATATGGCCAAGACAGAGAACGGTTTTATAAGAGGATTTATCAAAAACCAAAGTACCGATGGTCATTAAAGTGTAAAACCAGCCACGAGTTTGATCGATAGCTTCGCAGATAAAGTCGGCAGGGTAGGACTCTTTGAATTTTTCCACAGAGCCTTGCTTATGCGGATATCCCCATTGCGCAAAAGGCATAGCCCCGGAGTCATACCAGCAGTCAATAACTTCTGGCACGCGAACCATTGTGCACTCACACTGCGCGCATGCAAAAGTAATGTCATCGACAAATGGTCGGTGCGGATCTAGATTGGAAAGATCTTGAGCAGCAAGGCCACCAAGTTCTGCCAATGAATCAACACAAATCTCATGCTTGTTCTCGCAGCGCCAAATTGGAAGCGGTGTACCCCAGTAGCGATTACGTGAGAGCGCCCAATCGATATTGTTATTGAGCCAATCACCGTAACGGCCCTCTTTAATAGTCTCTGGGTGCCAATCTGTTGCAGCGTTTTCACGCAGCAAGGCATCTTTAATCGAGGTAGTGCGGACATACCAAGAAGGTTGTGCGTAATACATTAACGCTGTGTGACAGCGCCAGCAGTGAGGATAGCTGTGTTCATATTGTTGGTGCTTATAGAGAGCTCCGCTTGCTTTGAGCTCTTTAACTAAAGGCTTATCAGCATCTTTAAAAAACATTCCACCAACGAGTTCAATATCGGCAAGGAAATGCCCATCTGGTGAAATCGGATTAATGACGGGTAAGCCATATGCACGACAGACCGCTAAGTCATCTGCGCCAAAGGCAGGGGATTGGTGAACTAGGCCAGTTCCATCTTCAGTGGTGACATAAGTTGCAAGCACTACAAAGTGAGAATCTGGAATTTCAACGAAATCAAAGGGGCGCTTGTAAGTGGTGCGCTCTAAATCTTTACCCAACATTTTCTTAAGGATCTTTTTCTCGCCTTTAACGCTTTCAATAAGAGCTTGGGCAACTACTAATACTTCGCTTACTTCATCGATTGTTACTTCAACTGCAACGTATTCAACCTCTGGATGTACCGCGATTGCAGTATTGGAAACTAATGTCCACGGAGTTGTAGTCCAGACAAGGAAAGCAGCGTTGAGAGCGAGCAAATCTCCAGAAGTGACTGGAAAGCGTACAAATACCGATGGATCAGAAACAGTTTCATATCCTTGGGCTAGTTCATGGTCAGATAGTCCAGTTCCACAACGCGGACAGTAAGGAGCAACGCGATGATCTTGAACAAGAAGTCCTTTTTTCCAGATCTCTTTGAGGGACCACCAAACACTTTCGACATATTCAGGTGACATGGTCCAGTAGGCCTGATCAAAATCAACCCAAAAACCCATGCGGTTAGTCATATCTGTGAATGCACCAACATGTCGCTGAACTGATTCACGGCACTTGTCATTAAATGCAGCGATTCCAAATTTTTCAATATCGCCTTTACCGGCAAAGCCAAGCTCCTTTTCAACTGCAATCTCAACTGGCAAACCATGGCAATCCCACCCTGCTTTGCGGATTACATGTTTGCCCTTCATTGTGTGAAAGCGCGGGAAAACATCTTTAAAAACTCGGGCCTCAATATGGTGAGTTCCAGGCATTCCATTTGCAGTAGGTGGGCCTTCATAAAACATCCAGGCAGGAGCACCTTCACGGGCAGAGAGTGTTTTCTCGAAGATATCGTTATCGCGCCAAAACTTTAAAATGCTATGTTCCAGGGCTGGCAGATCAACTGCTGCTGAAATTGCGCGAAACGACATAAAAAACCCTCCACGAGTGAGAAAACTCTGGAGGGACGTGACCTGCAGGCGCAGATCTCGCGGTACCACCCGCCTTGCGTGAAATTCACGCCACTTTACTTTTCTATCCACAGCTAGTTCTAGATGGTTTTCACCATTTCTTCTAGCAAGCTCGTGAGGTGATCGCCCCGTCAATGCTCATGCGCGGTAGTGTGCCAATAGTAGCGCTTAAGAAGGGGGAAAAACCCTCGTGGCTAATTGGTAACAGAGTCGGAAGAGCATTAAGGTTCGCGACATGCCTAAGAAGCCCGTTAAGAAAGCTGCAGCCAAGAAGGCGCCGGCTAAAAAGGCTGCTGCGAAAAAGGCCGTTGCGAAGAAGAGCGTTGTGAAAAAGGCCGTTGCCAAGAAGGCAGCGCTCAAGAAGGTGGCTAAAAAAGCTCCAGCAAAAAAGGCTGTGGCAAAGAAATCGGCCGTTAAGAGCATTCCTGTTAAAAAGGCACCGGGCAAACCTTTTCCATCAAAGACAACCCTGACAGTTGATGAAAAATCACAAACAGTTTCAGTGTCAACAATTACCGCACCAGTTGCTGCGCCAGTAATTGAAGAGCGCCGCTTGGTTATGCCACCTCCACCGCGTCCCACTAAAAGCGGCAAGAAGGTTGCACCACTTAAGCCAATAAAAGCTGCGCCAACACCAATCGTTGTTAGTGATAGCGAATCTCCATGGACACCAGCAGAGCTCAAAGGCATTCGTAGTGAAATCGCTAAGGAGCTTGCACGTCTTCGTATTGAGCTTGCCAAGGTTGAAGATGAGATGGATACATTGATTCAAGAATCTGGCGAAGGTGCCGGAGATGATCAGGCCGATGCTGGAACAAAGACTTTTGAACGCGAACATGAAATGTCGCTAGTAATTAACGCCCGCGATATGGTTTTACAGACTGAGCGCGCATTAGAGCGAATTGATTCAAAGACATATGGAAACTGCGAAGAATGTGGAAATGCAATTGGTAAGGCCCGTTTACAAGTTTTCCCTCGGGCAACCCTATGCATGATCTGCAAGCAGAAAGAAGAACGGCGCTAACAGTGCGCGTGTGGCGCACACTCTTAGGTGTTGCCTGGCTCATCTGGATCACCGACTTAGCAACCAAGATCTGGGCAGTGAGTTCACTATCCCATCGCGGCTCGGTCAAAATTCTTGGTTCACTATTTCAACTTAACTTTGTCCGAAACTCTGGGGCAGCTTTTTCATTTGCACCGGGTTCAACGATTGTGCTCTCTTTCTTTGGAATTATCGTATTAATAGGTATCGCCTATTACGCACCTTCCCTGACATCTAAGGGATGGGCAGTTGTATTAGGTCTAGTAATGGGTGGAGTTCTAGGCAATCTCACCGATCGCATATTCCGCGGGCCTGGCTTATTACGTGGTCATGTGATCGATTGGATGCAACTGCCACATTGGCCTATATTCAATATTGCAGACTCGGCAATCGTTGTTGCAGCCTTCATCTCCATAGTCCTTACGGCACGAAACATTCCACCTATTAAAAAAGAAGAGTTGATATGAGTAATCGGGAACATCGCACGCTCTCAGTGCCAGAAGGCGTTGCAGGTGAGCGAATCGACAGTGCTCTCACCCGTGTTTTGGGACTCTCTCGCACAGCGGTGGTTAAGTTATTAGAAGATGGCGACATCACTACATCTGGAAAAGCGATGGCCAAATCAGATCGCGTAGCGGCAAATCAAGTAATTGAAGTTCTTATGCCGGCCCCAGTTAATCAAGATCCCATTCCTTTAACGCCTCTTGAAGGCTTAACAATTGTTTATGATGATGATGCGATCGTAGTTATCGATAAGCCTGTGGGATGTGCGGCGCATCCAAGTCCTGGATGGATGGGGCCAACAGTTGTAGGTGCATTAATGGCTGCGGGTTACTCAATCTCAACTAGTGGGGCAGCAGAGCGACAAGGAATAGTTCATCGTCTTGATGTTGGAACTAGCGGTTTGATGATTGTTGCAAAAAGTGATCGCGCCTTTAGCGTTTTGAAAGATGCTTTCAGAAATCGCACCGTTGATAAGATTTATCACGCCCTTATCCAAGGCCATATGGATCCAACGAGTGGAACAATCGATGCTCCTATTGATCGACATCCAAAAGAGGATCATCGTTTTGCCGTAGTTGCTACAGGAAAAGATTCCATTACACATTACGAAGTCATAGAGTTTTATCGAGGCGTTTCATTAGTAAAAGTTGAGCTTGAAACCGGTCGCACTCACCAAATTAGAGTCCACTTCTCGGCCCTTAACCATCCACTCGTTGGCGATACGACATATGGGGCAGATCCCGTCCTGGCCAAATCTTTAGAGATGAGAAGGCCGTGGCTACATGCCAAGGAGTTAGCTTTTAACCACCCCATTACAGGTGAGCATTTGAGATTTAGCGCACCCTATCCAGCCGATCTCACACGCTCATTGGCGTTGCTATCTGATGCCGTTCTTCCTTAAGCAATAATCTACGACCACCATGAATTCTGAGAATTTCGTACATCTGCACGTCCATACCGAGTATTCAATGCTCGATGGCGCAGCGCGTGTTCCCGATTTAATGGCAGAAGTTGCTCGTCAGGGTATGCCTGCAATTGCAATGACAGATCATGGAAATGTATTTGGTGCCTATGAATTTTATAAGCAGGCAAAGAAAGCTGGCATCAAACCAATTATTGGAATTGAAGCCTATGTAGCACCTGAATCTCGCTTTGATAAAAAGCGTGTGCAGTGGGCAAGTGGTGGCGAAGATGATGTTTCAGGTGGTGGTGCTTATACGCACATGACAATCTTGGCTGAAAATAACGTTGGCCTTGGAAATCTTTTTCGTTTGTCTTCTCTTGCATCCCTTGAGGGCTATTACTACAAACCTCGAATGGACCGCGAACTTTTAGCAAAATACTCAACTGGCTTAATTGCCACAACTGGATGTCCAGGCGGTGAGATTCAAACTCGCTTACGTATGGGTGCATACAAGGAAGCGATAAAAGCTGCCAGTGATTACCGCGATATCTTTGGAGCAGAGAACTTCTTTTTAGAAGTGATGGATCATGGAATTGATATTGAGTCACGAGTTAAGGCAGATCTTTTAAAACTAGGTAAAGAGTTGGGACTTCCACTTCTTGCCACAAATGATCTGCACTACACACTTCAAGGCGACTCCGGTGCACATGAAGCACTGCTGTGCGTTCAATCGGGTTCAACTTTGGCAGATCCTAAGAGATTCAAATTCGATAACGACTCTTTCTATGTCAAGACACCTGCGCAGATGCGCGAACTCTTCAAAGAGATTCCGCAGAGCTGCGATAACACTTTGCTAATTGCCCAGCGCTGTGAAGTCACCATGCGCGAAGGTGAAAACTTGCTCCCACAGTTTGGCGTGCCAGCTGGTGAAACTGAGGATTCTTGGCTTAAGAAAGAGGCAGTGCGTGGAATGAAAGAGCGTTTGGGGGCAAAGTTAACTCCAGCACACGAGGCCCGCCTTGACTATGAACTAGGTGTTATGGAGAAGATGGGTTTTCCCGGTTACTTCCTCGTTGTTGCAGATTTAGTAGGTCATGCAAAGAAAGTTGGCATTCGAGTCGGTCCTGGCCGTGGATCTGCAGCTGGTTCACTCGTTGCCTATTCACTGGGTATTACTGGTCTTGATCCACTTGAACATGGACTCTTGTTTGAGCGATTCTTAAATCCAGAACGTATCTCAATGCCTGATATTGACTTGGACTTCGATGAGCGCAGACGAAGTGAAATGATTCGCTATGCAACTAATAAATATGGTGAAGATCGTGTTGCACAAATCATTACTTACGGAACAATTAAATCGAAGCAAGCGATTAAAGATTCAACCCGTGTTTTAGGTTACCCATATGTGATTGGTGAAAAACTCACAAAAGCTCTGCCTCCAACTGTTATGGGCAAAGATATTTCTCTTGGGGGAGTCTTTGATCCTAAAGATGATCGATATGGCGAAGCCGGAGAGTTCCGCGCACTCTATGAATCAGATCCAGATTCCAAGCGAGTTGTGGACACAGCACGTGGCCTTGAAGGACTTAAACGTCAATGGGGCGTACACGCAGCCGGTGTGATTCTCTCTCGCGAACCATTGTTAGATGTTATTCCTATTCATCGCCGTGAAGCAGATGGAGCGATTATTACCCAGTTTGATATGGGTGCTTGTGAATCCATCGGCCTTCTTAAGATGGATTTCCTGGGTCTTCGAAATCTTTCAGTTTTAGATGATGCCCTTATTAATATTAAAGAGAATCAAAATATCGATGTGGTTCTTGAGGATTTAACGCTAGATGATAAGAAAACCTATGAACTACTTTCGCGTGGTGACACATTAGGTGTCTTTCAACTCGATGGTGGGCCAATGCGCGCTCTACTTAAATCTATGTCTCCGGATTCATTTGAAGATATTTCTGCTGTTATCGCACTGTATCGCCCAGGTCCTATGGGTGAAAACGCGCATAACAACTACGCCGATCGCAAGAACAAGCGAAAGCCAGTAGAACCAATCCACCCAGAACTATCTGAACCACTGCAAGAAATTCTTGGTGATACCTATGGACTTATTGTTTATCAGGAACAAGTTATGGCTATCGCTCAAAAGGTCGCTGGCTTCTCACTTGGCCGTGCTGATCTATTGCGAAAGGCGATGGGTAAGAAGAATAAAGATATTTTGGATAAGGAGTACGTTCCATTTGAAGCAGGCATGAAAGCCAATGGCTTTTCAACCGCTGCGATTAAACGTTTATGGGATGTTCTTATTCCTTTCTCTGACTACGCCTTTAACCGTGCCCACTCTGCAGGTTATGGTGTCGTTTCATACTGGACTGGATATTTAAAGGCTAATTATCCAACTGAATACATGGCTGCGCTCTTGACTAGCGTGCGCGATGATAAAGATAAATCAGCCCTGTATTTAAGTGAGTGCCGACGCATGGGCATCAATGTTTTGCCACCAGATGTAAATGAATCAAATGGTGAATACACACCGCGTGGCAAAGATATTCGATTTGGTTTGGCAGCTATTCGTAATGTAGGCGAAGGCGTAGTTGCATCGATTAAAGCTGCCCGTGAAGCAAAGGGGCGATTTACTTCCTTTGGCGACTTCCTAGCAAAGGTGGATGCACAGGTTTGCAATAAAAAAACAATTGAATCTCTCATCAAAGCCGGAGCCTTTGGATCTTTGGGCGCAACGCGTAAGGGTTTAATCGCCATTCACCTTGAAGCAATTGACTCTGTAATTGAGAGCAAGCGCGCTGAGGCGATTGGTCAGTTTGATTTATTTGGTGGCGAGGCAATCACAGAGGTTTCAGGATTAGATATTGAAGTCCCAACAGGTGAGTGGGATAAGGCAATGCTATTGAGCTATGAACGAGAGATGCTCGGACTCTATGTTTCAGATCATCCACTGCTAGGGGTTGAGCATGTCTTGCGTGCAAATACAGATATGTCCATCAGCGAACTTGTTGATGAAGGCGCACACCATGAATCTATTGTCACCATTGGTGGTTTGATTACAAGCGTTACACGTAAAGTTTCGCGTCAAGGCGCGTCATGGGCCGTGGTTACCGTAGAAGATCTAGAGGGTTCTTTAGAGGTTCTCTTCTTCTCAAATACCTACAATCAATATTCAATGTCACTGACTGAAGATCGAATCGTTACCGTGCGAGGCCGCGTTGATCGCCGCGAAGAAAACCTACGATTTACAGCCCTAGAAATGTCGATGCCTGATATTTCAGCTGGTCCAACTGGTCCGCTGGTGATAACAATTCCTATGTCAGCCTGTACGCCACCTGTTGTTGATCGAATTAAAGAGATTTTGCGTTCACATCCTGGAAAGCGCGAAGTGCATCTTGCTTTGAGTGAAAATGGAAGTAGCACTGTGATGAAAATTGATGCATCGGTCACAGCTTCACCATCTTTGAGCGCAGATCTCAAATCAATTCTTGGGCCTAACTGCCTGGTTTAAATTCGGGCTCCGCGCCTGATTGCTCAGCCGTTACAATTAGCAAGTGATTCGTACCGTGGACCTTCGTGGAAAAGCCTTAACTAAGGCTGGCTACAAAGAGCTATTGCCACGGGCATCGCTAGATGTTGGCCAAGCGATGCGATTGATAGAACCAATCCTGCACCGTGTTGCCAAGGGCAACGAAGCCGAGTTAATTAAATTGGCCGAAGAGTTTGATGGAGTTAGGCCAGCATCTATCCGCGTTCGAGAAGAGGATATTGCCAGCGCATTAGATGGGTTAGATCCCTCCATCCGCACTGCGCTCGAGCTTTCAATTGAGCGGGTACGCATTGTTCACAGTGATCAGATTCGAAATGAGAAAACTACAACGGTCGTTGATGGTGGAAGCGTTACTGAAAAATGGATTCCCGTTGATCGCGTAGGGCTCTATGTTCCTGGTGGACGTGCGGTTTATCCCAGCAGCGTTGTGATGAATGTTGTTCCAGCACAAATAGCAAAAGTTTCCTCCATTGCCGTTGCATCACCACCGCAAAAAGAGTTCGGTGGATTGCCACACCCCACAATTTTGGCAACATGTGCACTGTTAGGTATTACTGAAGTCTTTGCAGTTGGAGGAGCCCAGGCGATTGCAATGTTTGCCTATGGTGTGAAAGATTTGTGCGAGAAGTGCGATCTTGTAACAGGGCCAGGAAATATCTATGTTGCAGCTGCCAAACGCGCACTGCGTGGAGTAATTGGAATCGATTCAGAGGCAGGTCCAACTGAGATTGCAGTTCTTGCCGATGCCAGCGCAATCCCGGCCGATGTTGCGGCAGATCTTATTAGCCAGGCCGAACACGATGTAATTGCAGCAGCGCTCTTAGTCACTGATTCAGTCGAGTTAGCAACTGCCGTTGAGGCCGAACTCAAAGTACGAGTGGGCGCAACTAAGCATGCTGATCGAATTAAAAGCGCCCTGAGCGCAATCCAATCAGCGATAGTTCTTGTCGATTCCATTGAACAGGGAATCGATGTCGTAAATGCTTATGCAGCAGAGCACTTGGAGATTCAAACTAAGGATGCACGAAGTGATGCTGCCAAGATTAGAAATGCTGGCGCAGTATTTATTGGCCGATTCTCACCAGTATCTCTGGGAGATTACTCGGCCGGTTCAAACCATGTTTTGCCAACGGGGGGATGTGCTTGTCATTCCAGTGGTTTATCGGTTCAAACTTTCTTACGTGGAGTGCACTTTATTGAATATGACCAAAAGGCTTTTACAGATTTAGTACCAACGGTAGTTACGTTAGCTAACTCAGAGGATTTACCGGCACATGGTGCGGCTATGACTGTGCGATTGGAAAATATCTAAATGAGCGCGCCCTCATGGTTACCGCTGCGCAGGGATCTCTCGCCACTTTCACCGTATGGCGCACCACAGGTTCCAGCTCAGGCATCGCTTAATACCAACGAGAATCCTTACTCGCCATCACCAGAACTGCAAAGGGCAATAGCTGATGCTGTACTAAAAGTATCGTCAGAGCTCAATCGTTACCCAGATCGTGATGCAGTATCACTTCGCACAAAGTTAGCTGAGTACATTAATTCTCGCAGTTCAACGAAGTTGGGTAGCCAAAACATTTGGGCCGCAAATGGCAGCAATGAAATCATTCAATCGATTTTCTTAGCATTTGGTGAAGGTGCGGCTTTAGGTTTTACTCCTTCATATTCAATGCACCCATTGATTGCAAAAGTATGTGGGACGAAATGGATAGATGGAAAAAGAAATCCTGATTTCACTATAAATATCTCAGCTGCACTCGAAGAAATTGCTGGGCATAAGCCGTCGCTAACTTTCATAACCACACCTAATAATCCAACTGGTGGGGCGCTTTCAATTGAAGATATTAAGCGTCTTGCCGATGCTGCTGGCAAAGTGGGGGGATTACTAGTAGTTGATGAGGCATATGCCGAGTTCTCTAGCCAAGAGTCGGCAGTTACTTTGATTGCAAGCAATCCACATGTGATCGTAATTCGTACGATGAGTAAGGCCTTTGCTTTCGCTGGCGCTCGAGTGGGTTATATGGTCTGCGATAGTTGCGTGACCGATGCAATGATGCTTGTGCGCCTGCCGTATCACCTGAGTGCACTGACACAAGCTGCGGCATCAGTTGCCATTGATTTCAAAGATGAACTCTTGGGTTATGTCTCTACTCTTATTAAATCCAGGGATTCTTTAGTGCGAGAGCTTGAGGATCTTGGCTTGAGAACTATTCCAAGTGCGGCAAACTTCATCTTGTTTACAGGATTTAAGGCCGATGCCCCTAAACTTTGGAGTGAACTTCTAGGTAAAGGCGTTCTCATTCGAGATGTTGGCCTTGCTGGGTATTTGCGCGTAAGCATTGGCAATGAGGCCGAAAACACTCTATTTATCTCTGCATTAAAAGAACTCATCTAAGGAGAAGACATCATGAGAACAGCACGCGTCGAGCGAGAAACTAAAGAGTCATATGTATTAGTTGAGCTCAACTTAGATGGTCAAGGTGTTATCGATGTCTCTACGGGTGTGCCATTTTTTGACCACATGATGTCGCAATTAGGTAAGCACTCAGGTTTTAACTTAACCGTTAAAACAAAGGGTGATATTGATGTTGACTCTCACCATAGCGTTGAAGATACATCGTTAGCCTTCGGCCAAGCTTTGCGCGAAGCGTTGGGGGATAAGGCTGGAATCCGCCGCTTCGGCGATGCGATGGTGCCCTTGGATGAGGTTTTAGTACAGGCAGCAGTTGATCTTTCAGGCCGTCCATATTTAGTGCACCGCCAACCAGAGATTGTTGAGCTCATCGGAACATTTGATACGACTCTCGGTAAACATATCTGGGAATCAATCGTTGCCGAGGCTCGCATCGCACTACATATCCGTGTCTTAGAAGGTCGCAACGCCCATCATGTTTTTGAAGCGCAGTTCAAAGCTGTTGCTCGTGCTTTGCGTGATGCTGTTTCTCTCGATGGCAAGGTCGCGGGTATTCCATCAACTAAAGGCTCTCTTTGATCGCAATTCTTGACTACGGTTCTGGCAATTTACGTTCTGCCGAAAGAGCTTTTGCAACTTCGGGTTTAGATGTTGTTGTTACATCAGATCGCGACAGCGCACTTGAAGCCGATGGCCTAGTTGTGCCAGGTGTTGGTGCATTTGCTGCATGCATGAAGGGCCTGAATGCAGTTGATGGCGCAGCGATAATTCGAGAGCGAATTTCTAAAGAACGGCCAGTGCTTGGGATATGTATTGGCATGCAGATTCTTTTTAGTAAGGGCACTGAACATTCTGAAAATGGCGGGCATACCGGCGTTGGAATTTGGCCAGGAGAAGTCTCGCTTCTTTCTGCACCAATACTTCCGCACATGGGATGGAATAGCGTTAAAAGCGATTCTTCATCACTATTGTTTCAAGGCGTAGAGGATGAGTCTTTCTATTTTGTGCACTCATATGCGGCAAAAACCGCGGTAGGAAAGTTACAGGGATGGACAACCCATGGTGAAGAGTTTTTAAGTGCAGTTGAAGATGGATATGTCTGCGCGACGCAGTTTCACCCAGAAAAATCAGGAGCAGCTGGCTTAGCTTTGATTAAGAATTGGAGTAAGTCATTATGAGTTACCTTGAACTTCTTCCAGCAGTTGATGTTAAAGATGGCCGTGCCGTGCGACTTGTCCAAGGCGAACTGGCTAAAGAGAGTATTTATGGGGCGCCTCTTGAAGTTGCACTTGAATTTCAGGCAGCCGGTGCTCAGTGGCTACACCTTGTTGATCTCGATGCCGCGTTTGGTCGTGGCAGTAATGCCGAACTTCTAGCCGAAGTAGTTGGCGCATTAGATATTAAAGTTGAGCTCTCAGGTGGTATTCGCGATGATGAATCTTTGCGCCGCGCACTTGCAACAGGATGCCATCGCGTAAATCTTGGTACAGCAGCTCTTGAAGATCCAGAGTGGACTGCAAAGGTTATTGGTGAATTTGGTGATCGAATCGCGGTTGGCCTAGATGTGCGCGGACATGTATTAGCTGCGCGCGGTTGGACGAAGGAGGGCGGAGATCTCTTTGAAACCCTTGCGCGGTTGGATAAAGATGGATGTGCTCGCTATGTAGTAACCGATGTTACAAAAGATGGAACCCTTGCTGGACCTAACTTAGAACTTCTTCAATCAGTATGTGCTGCCACTAATAAACCTGTCGTTGCAAGTGGTGGCATCTCATCATTAGCCGATATTCAAGCTCTCTGTGATTTACATACAACTGGTGTTGAAGGTGCAATTGTTGGCAAGGCTTTATATGCCGGAGCATTTACTGTGCAAGAGGCGTTGAAAGTCACAGGACTATGACGCTCTCGGTTCGCATTATTGCCTGCCTAGATGTCACCGATGGCAGAGTAGTAAAGGGCGTTAACTTCACTAATCTTGTTGATGCTGGTGATCCAGTTGAAATGGCAGCACTTTATGGAGCAGAAGGTGCTGATGAGTTAACTTTTCTTGATATCTCAGCAAGTGTCATTGGACGTGAGACAACATTAGATATTGTTCGCCGAACTGCAGAACAGGTTTTTATCCCACTCACAGTTGGTGGGGGAATTAGAAGTGTGGAAGATGTGGATCGATTACTTCGTGCCGGTGCCGATAAAGTCTCAATTAATACCGCAGCTATTGCCCGGCCTGAGTTAATTGCCGAAATCGCAGATCGATTTGGCTCACAGGTTTTAGTTCTATCAGTTGATGCACGCCGTGCGCGCACAGACTCTGGTTTTGAAGTAACAACACATGGCGGCCGTGAAGGTGTCGGCATTGATGCACTTGCATGGGTTGAAAAAGCCTGCGCACTTGGTGTTGGAGAGATTCTTTTGAATTCAATGGATGCCGATGGCACTCGCGCCGGTTATGACATTGGAATGATCACCGCGGTTCGCGAAGTTTCTAAAGTTCCGCTTATCGCAAGTGGTGGAGCAGGATCCCTTGAGGACTTTTCTGCAGCCCTTGATGCCGGCGCAGATGCCCTACTAGCTGCCAGTGTTTTTCACTTCGGTATTCACCGCATAGGTGATGTGAAGTCATACCTGGACTCACATAAATATCCCGTGCGCATGCAGGCTGCTAAGTAAGGCAGAATTGAGCCATGAGCGCACTTGATTCTGCCGTGGCAGAGCTTCTAAAAGATCCAAAGGCACTCATCCCTGCAATTGTTCAGGATGCAACATCCCACGAAGTTTTGATGCTCGCATATATGAATACTGAATCCTTGCAACTGACACTACAAAGCGGCAAAGCAACTTTCTTCTCGCGATCACGCAATGAGATCTGGGTCAAAGGTGCAACTTCAGGGCACTATCAAGAAGTTGTATCAGTTGCACTTGATTGCGATGGCGATGCCTTGCTCATAGTTGTTAATCAAAGCGGAGTTGCCTGTCATACGGGCCAGAAGAGTTGTTTTCATCAGCCCTTGGCACTGGGTTAATGTATGAATCTTGAAGAGTTTCGTTCCTATGCAAAGATTTCTAATGTCATTCCAGTCTCACGACGGCTTTTAGCAGATGGCGAAACTCCGCTGGGGGTTTATAAAAAACTAGCCAAAGATGCCCCTAATACTTTTCTCCTTGAATCTGCCGAGCATGGCGGGGCATGGTCGCGATATTCATTTATCGGTGTGCGCAGTGAAGCGACGTTGAGTGAAAAAGATGGCAAGGCTTACTGGCAGGGAACGCCACCAGCAGGGGCTCCAACTGGAATTGATCCTTTAGATGCACTGCGACTATCAGCTGCTCATTTGAAATCTCCCAAGATCGCCGGACTTCCACCATTAACTGGGGGATTAGTTGGCTTCATGGGTTATGACGTTGTGCGTCGTCTAGAAAAACTCCCTAACTTTGCAGTTAAAGATCTTCCACTTCCTGAGTTAAGTTTTATGTTAACCAGTGATTTAGCAGTCCTCGATCACAGTGATGGAACTATCACCTTGATTGCTAATGCAATTAATTG
The DNA here is from genome assembly GCA_903904665.1 of uncultured Actinomycetes bacterium. Taxonomy (GTDB): domain Bacteria; phylum Actinomycetota; class Actinomycetes; order Nanopelagicales; family Nanopelagicaceae; genus Planktophila. The sequence continues at coordinate 31,415 of CAIVDO010000154.1, forward strand.
GGATGGCAGCGATGATCGAATCGATGAGGCATTTGCATCGTGTAATGAGCGTTTAGATCGTATGCAGGAGGATTTATCTGCAACTATCGCCGGCGATATCGCCCAGATAGATTCTCATAGCGCACCAACTTTTGATGCCAATATGTCTGGCGATCAATTTAGAGCAAAGATCGCACTTGCTAAGGAGGAAATCCTTGCAGGGGAGGCTTTCCAAATTGTTCTCTCGCAGCGCTTTTCAATGCCTTGCACGGCAGATGCCATCGATGTCTATCGAATGTTGCGTCTTAATAATCCGAGCCCATATATGTATTTGTTGAGATTTAATGAGGGCATCACAATCGTGGGATCTAGTCCAGAAGCGCTTGTAAAAATAAATCAGCGCGATGTCATGATTCACCC
>CAIVDO010000155.1 GCA_903904665.1 uncultured Actinomycetes bacterium
AGCAAGACAACTGCTTCGCCTTCATTTTCCCATTCATAGCAGTACAGATCATGTCCATCTATATGGATGTATTCACTCATAGTTAAATCGTATCCATGATGTGTCGATTTCCACGGTCAAAAGTTAGATAGTTCCAGGTCCAGTCAGCCATAGTGCCGATCTTATTTCTTCCACCCAATAAATAAAATAGATGCAGCCATAGCCAGGCATACCAGGCCGCAATTCCAACCATGCGCAGTTTCTTTACCTCAACAATGGCTTTATGGCGGCCAATGGTTGCCATCGATCCTTTATCAATATATTTGAATGGCTGTAAGGGCTCTGCATTTGTAAGGCGCCTTATTTGCTTTGCTATAAACCGCCCTTGTTGCATTGCAACGGGCGCCACCATCGGAAGAAAGCGTCCGTTATCTGCTACAAAACCTGCAATATCACCGATTGCAAATATGTTTGGGTAGTTCTTTACTTGTAATGTCTCATTAACGTCGATGCGTGTGTTTACAAGTGGCAGGTTCAGTTTTTCAGCTGCAGGTTCGCCTTTAACACCTGCTGCCCAAATAGTCACCTCTGAAGGAATTGGTTCCCCATCTTTAATTAGAATAGTTCTGGGCTTAATTTGTGCAACTGCAGTATTGAGCAGAACTTGAACTCCCAGTTTTTCTAAATCTTTTTTTGCACGTGCTGATAATTTCTCTGAAAACATTGGCAATATTCGGGGACCAGCTTCTATCAAAGTGATTCTGATATGTGCAGCAGCATGTGCTTGATCATGCTTGAGAGGCCCACGAACCAATTCGGCAAAGGCTCCAGCCATCTCTACTCCAGTTGGCCCACCACCAACTATTGATATTGAAAATATGGTGTCATCTTGAAAGCGACAAAGATCTTCAAAGCGCCGCATAACTTCTGCGCGAATTAGTAAGGCTTCACTGACACTTTTCATACCAAGGGCATGTTCAGTAACTCCTGGAACTCCAAAGTCTGCAGTAATAGAGCCCAATGCAACGATTAACTGATCAAACTCCAAAACTTCACTGCTATCTAATTTAATTGACTTATTTTTATGATCTACTGAAATTGGAGATCCCATTCGAAATTGCACTCCTGATTTGCGCAGCGCACCTCGAATCGGGTGTGCAACATGATCTGCTGCTAGACCCGCCGTTGAGACCTGGTAGAGCAAGGGTAAGAAGGTTTGAAAGTTGTGACGATCAACCACGGTGACATGAGCAATATCGGCCATGGCGCGTGCGGCAGTAAGTCCACCAAAGCCAGCACCGAGAATTACTACTCGCGGCTTCTGAGGTGTCTTTTGCATGCAGTAAGTCTAGGCTTGGCAACATGTCCACGCCTGCTCAAAACCGTAAGTATCTTGTGACGGGCGCATCTGGCTATGTGGGTGGTCGATTGGTGAGCGCCTTAGTGGCTGAAGATTTCGATGTACGAGTTTTTGTGCGCGATAAAAATAAAGTAAAAGGCCAATCATGGGCAGGCAGTGTAGATATCTGTGAAGGCACTGCCACAAAAGCAGATGATCTCAAAGGTGCATTAGCCGGTGTTCATACTGCTTACTACTTACTTCATTCAATTAACTTGGGTTCAAAATTCGATGAGATCGAAGCGCAGATGGCCCGCCAATTTGCCCAAGTGGCAGAGGCTGCTGGAGTCAAACAAATTGTTTATCTTGGTGGTATCGCAAATGATAAAAATATAAGCAAGCATTTAGCTTCACGCGTTAGCACCGGTGCGCAACTTGCTTCAACTTCAGTGCCAGTAATGGAACTGCGTGCTGGAATTATCATAGGTTCTGGCTCTGCATCCTTTGAGATGTTGCGTCACTTAACGCATCGACTTCCAATTATGACAACTCCAAAGTGGGTTATGAATAAGACGCATCCCATAGCGATTCGCGACATCCTGTATTACCTAAAGAACGCTGCAACTTTACAAGAGCCTATTAATAAGGTTTTTGATATCGGTGGACCTGAAGTACTGACTTACGCCGACATGATGCAGAAATTCGCCAAACTCTCAGGACTTAAAAAACGTTGGATTATCAAGGTTCCCGTCCTTACACCGGGTCTTTCATCGTTATGGATTGGCCTTGTAACTCCTGTGCCAACAGCACTTGCTAGACCACTTGTTGGTTCTTTAATTAGTGAAGTTATTGCCGACCCTGCTAAATCAATCGATGGCATCATTACACCGCCACCTGAAGGATTAACTGATGTTTCAACTGCAATTAACTTAGCTCTCTCTCGGATTACAGATCACAAAGTTGAAACCAGATGGTCTGATGCAACTATTCCAACGGCGCCTTGGCAAAAAGCTCAGGGCGACCCAGACTGGGCAGGCGAAGCGGTTTTGCGTGATCGACGCGAAGCGGTAACAGATATTTCTGCTGCAAAGATTTGGAAACAGATAGAAAGCATTGGCGGAGAAAATGGTTGGTTCGGCTCTGATTTCCTCTGGTGGGGTCGCGGAATAATTGATCGATTTGTTGGCGGTGTTGGTTTGCGTCGAGGCCGCCGTGATCCAGATTTCCTTCGCGTAGGTGAAAGTCTAGATTTTTGGCGAGTAGAGGTATTAGAAAGTGGGCATCGCCTAAAACTTTATGCCGAAATGATTTTGCCTGGCAAAGCTTGGTTGGAGTTTGTTGTTGAAGAGCGCGATGGCAAAACTCATTTGATTCAAGAAGCTACATTTAATCCACGTGGTTTGGGCGGGCAGTTATATTGGTATTTAATCTCCCCGTTTCATTTCTTTGTTTTTCCAACTATGGTTCGAAACATCATAAAAAGAGCGGCTAAAGATGCATGAGTTCACGCCAGAGGTTGAGGCACTTGCTGCTGAAGTTTTGGCATATAGCCTTGATCGATTAAAAAATGATCCACCTCTTGATGGCCCTCGCAGCGCTGAAGATCTATTTAACGAGGTTGGAAACACCATTACTGCGCGCGGTCTTGGTGGTCATCACGCGCTAGAGGTTTTCACCTCTGTGTTAGCTAAGGCCTGTATCTCAACGGATCATCCACGCAATTTAGCTTTTATTCCATCTGCGCCAAGTGAATACGCAAACCTTTTTGATTTAGTAGTTGGTGCTAGCGCTTTATACGGAGGCTCTTGGCAAGAAGGAGCCGGCGCAGTCTTTGCAGAAAACCAGGCACTGCGATGGATTGCAGATTTAGCAGATCTGCCAGGGCAATCTGGTGGTGTTTTTGTTCAGGGCGGAACAATTGGAAATCTTTCAGCATTAGTAGTTGCACGTGCACAAGGGCGTAAAAACCACCCAGGTGCATCTCGTTGGGTAATCGCCTGCAGCGAAGAAGCGCATTCATCAATCGTTGCTGCTGCAAATGTTATGGATGTTGATGTTTTAAGGGTTCCAGTTGCATCTAATGGAAAGTTAATGGGAGATGCTGTCGCACATGCAGTAGATCATCTTCATGCAACGACCACACACCGAGTTTTTGCCGTTGTCGCAACGGCTGGCACAACCAATCTTGGAATCATCGATGACTTAAAAGGAATCGGAACCGCAGCCCATGATCGCGGGATTTGGTTTCATGTAGATGGTGCTTATGGTTTGGCAGCGCTATGTGCGCCATCAGTACGATCACATTTTGATGGGGTA
>CAIVDO010000156.1 GCA_903904665.1 uncultured Actinomycetes bacterium
CTTGAAGTGAATGTCAGGTTAAATCTTGATTTACAACTTCATATGGGAAGAAACATGGGCAGTCTTCGAAAATCGCTGTCATTTGAGCGTGATTTCGAAAGACTCTTAGGTTGTGTCCGGCTTATAGGGCGACTCTTCTTTTACCGCTTGAGCTGCAAGGCTGTTGTGATGCAGGCGATGATAAAGATTCCAAGTGCTGCGCCAAAATCTTCAACCTTGTGCTTGCGTGAGAAGTGAGTGAAAAGAGCACCTGCGAAGTAGAGAACAAGACAAGCAGAAGCTAATACTCCAAGAGGCTTACTCCAGATACCTGCAATGATGCCTAGTCCGCCAGCAATTTCTAGAAATGCAAGAACTGGAATCTGATGTGGTTTAACGCCAACTTTAGCCATCGCTGCCATGACATCTGGAACCTTCTTGAGCTTTGAGATTGCAGATCCAATAGCGGCAAATGCGAGAAGAGCTGCGAATATGTCGAGTGCAATTTTCATTTATTTATCTACTTTCTTGTTGAGGGGGTGGTGTTCTTTCATGTGATCGGAGATAGCTTCGGATATTTCAATCAAAGACTTCAACTGGGCCTGAGTTAGTACCTGACTGAAGCAGTGATTAGTTACTTTACGACCCAGGTGGGGCAGAAGACTTGCACCGATTTTATGGAATGCACGCCACGCCTTGGAAACTATTCACTCACTTCCGTTAGCTGCACTGTGGGATATCGAGGTGTTTCCAACGACGCCACCAGCTGGGTCTAACTTTTAATAGCTTTTACAATTAAACTTGAGCTATGACGATTTCGATGGAGCGACTCCTGGCTCATATGGCATGGGCAAATCAGAAAACTATTGCCCATCTTCAAACACTTCCTGAAAACTCCCTTGCTGCTTTTGCAACCAATCCCGAATGGCATGCTGCAGAGATCATTTACCATATTGTTGATTCAGCTGATCACTATGCATTTCGAATAAGTGGTATTCCTGCTTTAACTAAACCGGGAGATCCTTGCATCGATAATGTAAAGGAAATTGCAGACCTCACGCGACTCAAAGAGCAAGCCGCCATTGTAGATAAGGCCCTTCTTGAGTGCGTGAAGTTAGAGGATATTCAGATTGAGTTTAAGAACTATGAGGACAAAATGGTGAAAAGGTGGCGCTCGACAATTCTTTCACAGGCTATCCATCACGCCACAGAGCATCGTGCTCAGTTGGCTTCTGCACTAGAAGCCAAAGGCTTTGCGCCGATGGATTTAGATAAATTAGATCTCTGGGCATATGAAATTGAGACTGAAGCGTAAGCTTTCCTATTTCCGCGTGAAGCATCTCTTATACTTTTGCTATGGGCCAAAAGTTTGCAATCTTTGTTATCGATCAAATCTCAAATCCGGGTACCTCGGATGAGATGGTGGCAATCGATGCTTTCAATGACAATTTGCGTGCAAATGGCCAATGGATCTTTGCTTGGGGTTTTCAAGAACCCAAATCCGCGACAGTAATTGATAATCGCAATGGCGCAAATTTAAGCACCGGTAAACCACTCTTTGATGCAGATGAGAATTTCAGTGGTCTGTGGCTCATCGAGGTTGAAAGCGCAGAGATTGCACGCA
>CAIVDO010000157.1 GCA_903904665.1 uncultured Actinomycetes bacterium
GAAATCAAAGCCATGGGTCAAGACAACTCTTGCTCCAGGATCAAAGGTCGTAACTGATTACTATGATCGCGCAGATCTAACGCAATACATGGAGGCCCTTGGATTTAACTTAGTTGGATATGGCTGTGTTACTTGTATCGGCAACTCAGGACCACTTCCCATTGAAATCAGCAAAGCGGTAAATGATGGCGATTTAGCTGTTACTGCCGTTCTATCAGGTAACCGTAACTTCGAAGGTCGTATCAGCCCTGATGTGAAGATGAATTACTTAGCTTCACCTCCGTTAGTTGTTGCCTATGCAATTGCCGGAACGATGGACCACGACTTTGAAAAAGATGCTTTGGGTAAAGATCAAAGCGGCAAAGATGTTTTCTTAGCAGATATATGGCCAACGCCTTCTGAGATTCAATCAGTAATCGACTCTTCAATCTCATCTGCGATGTTTACTAAGGATTATGCATCGGTCTTTGATGGCGATCACCGATGGAAGTCACTTGCAACCCCAACAGGTAAGACATTTGAGTGGGATGCACAATCCACCTATGTCCGTAAACCTCCCTACTTTGATGGAATGCCTAAAGAGCCGACTCCTGTTGTAGATATTTCGGGAGCTCGAGTTCTGGCGATTTTGGGTGATTCAGTTACTACCGATCACATCTCACCTGCTGGAAATATTAAAGCTGATTCACCTGCAGGCAAATATCTTGAACAACATAATATTGATCGCAAGGATTTCAACTCCTATGGTTCACGTCGCGGTAATCATGAAGTAATGATCCGTGGAACTTTTGCCAATATTCGTCTAAAGAACCTGCTTCTTGATGGTGTTGAGGGTGGCTTTACACGCAACTTTGCAAGCAGTGGCGAGCAATCAACTATTTATGATGCATCAGTTGCCTATCAAGATGCCAGAACGCCTTTAGTAATTCTTGCAGGAAAAGAATATGGCTCAGGTTCATCTCGTGACTGGGCAGCAAAAGGAACCGCGCTACTTGGAGTACGGGCAGTAATTGCAGAGAGCTTCGAGCGAATTCATCGATCCAATTTAATTGGAATGGGCGTCCTACCGCTACAGTTTAAAACTGGTGAAAATGCTCAATCACTTGGACTCACTGGAGAAGAAGTATTTGCGATTAGCGGCATCACCGCCCTTAATACCGGTGGAGTTCCAAAGGAGCTCACTGTTACTGCTGGGGGTAAGAGCTTTGTTGCAACTGTGCGCATAGATACACCGGGTGAGGCCGACTACTACCGTCATGGCGGAATCATGCAGTACGTGCTTCGCTCGCTCTTAAACGCATAAGCGCCTAAACTTAACCCCATGTTGAGCCAGATTAATTCCCCTGCCGATTTGGCAATCCTGACTCATGATCAATTGGTCGAACTCAGTGCGCAGATACGGGCGCTGCTGATTGAAAAAGTCTCTAAGACCGGTGGGCACTTAGGTCCAAACTTAGGCGTTGTTGAACTCACCATAGCAATCCATAGGGTCTTTGAATCTCCGAAAGATGTCATCGTCTTTGATACTGGCCATCAATCATATGTTCACAAGATTTTGACTGGCCGCGCTGGGCAGTTCGATCATTTACGTCAGCGCGGAGGCATCTCTGGTTATCCCAATCGTGCAGAGAGCAGCCATGATGTTATTGAAAACTCCCATGCATCAACAGCTCTCTCTTGGGGCGATGGAATTTCACGTGGTTTCTCATTGCAAGGCGCCGATGATCGACATGTAGTTGTAGTTGTGGGTGATGGCGCACTAACCGGCGGAATGTCTTGGGAGGCTCTGAACAACATTGCGCCTGAACAAAAACGAAATTTGGTGATTGTCGTTAATGACAATACTCGCTCTTATTCACCCACTATTGGCGGAGTTGCTACTTATCTTTCAACATTGCGCGTGACTAGTGGTTATGAGAAATTCCTAGATTGGGGTAAAGAGGTTTTGCATAAGACCCCTGTCGTAGGAGTTCCTATCTATGAGACTTTGCATGGAATGAAAAAGGGCATTAAAGATATTGTCGCCCCGCAGGGAATGTTTGAAGATTTAGGTCTTAAATACATGGGACCGATCGATGGTCATGACATCGTGGCGATGGAAAGGGCGTTGCATCAGGCAAAAGAGTATGGGGCTCCTATCTTGGTGCATGCCATTACTGAAAAAGGTAAGGGTCACAAACCCGCCGTTGCAGATGAGGCTGAAAAGTTCCACGCTGTTGGAGTGATAGATCCTGAAACAGGGGAGCCTCTATCCAAAGGTGGCACATCCTGGACAAAGATTTTTGCCCAGGAGTTAGTCGAGATTGGTAAATCACGCAAAGATATCGTTGCAATCACCGCTGCAATGTTGGGCCCAACAGGTCTTGATCAATTCCAAGCAGCCTTCCCAGAGCGCACCATCGATGTTGGAATTGCAGAACAACATGCAGTAACAAGTGCCGCCGGCCTTGCCTTCACTGGACTTCACCCAGTTGTTGCTGTGTATTCAACTTTTCTTAACAGAGCCTTTGATCAGATGCTTCTAGATGTTGCTCTGCACAAGGCTGGCGTAACTTTTGTTTTAGATCGCTCTGGTGTTACCGGAGATGATGGTCCATCCCACCATGGAATATGGGATTTAGCGTTGACTGGAATTGTTCCAACGATGCATGTTGGCGCACCGCGTGATGGCGCACGATTGAAGGAACTACTTCGCGAAGCTTTAGATATTAGCGATGCACCTTCAATGGTTCGCTTTCCAAAGGGCGCTGTACAAGAAGATATCCCAGCATTTGAGCGACGTGATGGCATCGATGTTTTATATCGTGGAGAAAGCGCCGATGTCTTGATGATTAGCGTTGGCGCAATGGCAGCGATCGCAGTTGAAGCGGCATCATCTGCATATCGCGAAGGTGTAGGAGTAACTGTTATCGATCCACGTTGGGTTAAGCCTTTGCCACAATCTTTGGTGCGCATGGCAGCGCGCTATAAGAGTGTTGTCGTTCTAGAAGATGGTATCCGCCATGCAGGAATCGGTAGTTCGATCTCAGAGATGTTTAGAGATGCTGGGGTATTAATCCCACTGCACTCCATCGGCGTGCCATTGGAGTTCATCGAACATTCAAAGCGCGGTGAAATCCTGAGCGATATCGGTATTACCGCTCAAAATATTGCGCGCAGTGTTGTTGAGTGGAGTAGCTCTCTTAAGGAAGAGATGCAGATCCCTTCGGATGAAAACGTTGAGCGCAAGCAGCCTCGCTAATACCTTCACGATCTAAGTAAGGCAAGATTCCACCTA
>CAIVDO010000158.1 GCA_903904665.1 uncultured Actinomycetes bacterium
AATCGTTTACGGACGTACATTCAGCGCAGCAACATTTGGTGCAAATGTTCGCAAGTATTTGATGGATGGCAAGAAGAGTAATGGCTTCTTCCCAGCAACAGATACAGGTTGCAAGGACAACTTCCTTGCAGGAACAGTTCCATACGCAGTTATCGGTAACTGGGAGTGGGCAGATTACGTAGCAAAGGGATTCACAATGAACCTAATGCCAGTACCAGGTGTAACTGCAGGAACTTACGGACACATGTTCGGAAGCGTTAGCGGTGCACTTCTAACTACATTCGCTGCAAAGCATGGAACAGAAGCTGGCGCTAAGTCACTTCTTACTAACTTCTTTGCATCAACTGATGGTCAGGTTCGCTACCAAGCTCTAGAGAAGCGCCCACCAGCAGAAAAGGGTGCTCAAGCAGACTCAACAGTTTCAGCTGCACAACGCGGCTTCGGAACTGCAGCAAGCCTTGGTGGAATTCCACAGATCGGCGCATTCCTTAACAACAACAAGGGTGGCGCTAACTACTGGGATTCAGCACCTGCTTACTGGACAGCAGTTCTTATCGATGGCAAAGATGCAGTTAAAGAAGCATCAAAGCTAGCTTCAATCTGGCGTGCAAACGTCGAAGCAGGTAAGGCTGATCTCTAATTAATTTGATGTACTCAAATTAATAACTGAAGTCGAGTGATGCGGGCGAGTTTCTCGCCCGCATCACTCTTTCATCTCAACTGAGTTAGGACGAATAACAATGACATATTTGATAAGAGGCAAAATCGCTCTCTTGCTCAAAGTCGTTGTAGTTAGCCTTATCTCAGCGGTTCTATTAATGCTCACACAGAGTGCATTTGCTCAACATGAATATGTCATTTCAGCTTTCCTCGCACTCACGGTTCTTGCCCTGGCACTTACTTATCTGACAAAAATATCAATCCCGCTGAAATTCTTTATTCCCGGCATCTTGCTTCTCATTGCTTTTGTTATTGGACCGATTCTCTACACCGTAACAATGTCTGGTTTTAACTATAAAACCGGCAATATTATTTCAAAAGAAGAAGCGATAGTTCAGATCAAGGCCCGCGGAATCGAAGCAGATCCAGCCGGTACTTCCTTTGACATTAAGTTAGGCACTCTTAGTGGACAAGAAGCGATTCTTGTTTCTGATATCGCAAATCTCAGCTATTTTATCTCCACGGCCGAAAAACGAACTCCTGTCGCGGCTAAAGATGTTGCACTCAATGAGTATGGGGTTGCAATCTCTGCACCAAATTTCACAATTTTGTCTGAAGCCCAAATGGCCGGAGCAGATAAGACTTATTCGAAGATTCATTTTCTCTATGAAGGCGAGTATTTCATCGCTCTCGAGGGCTTTGATGCTGGAATAGTCTCTCGCCAAGTTTTGGAATATGTCTCAGCAAGTGATGAGTTTAAGAACGTAGTAGATGGTTCTATTTACCGCGATAACGGCCGCGGAAACTATTCATTGCCAGATGATAAAGCTGCGATCCTAGAGCCAGGCTGGCGTGCACCTATTTGGTTTGAAAACTATACAAAAATCCTAACTGATCCACGTGTACGCGAACCTTTGGTGCGCGTATTTATTTGGACCGTGGCATTTGCCCTCTTAACTGTTTTAACTACATTTGCCCTTGGTTTATTGCTTGCCTTGGCACTTAATAAGCCAATTCATGGCCGCCGTATTTACCGCTCAATCTTGGTTCTTCCATATGCCATGCCAAGTGTTATGAGTATCTTGATCTGGGGCGGAATGTTTAACACCGAGTTTGGTGCCATTAACACTCTCCTTGGTACACATATAGCGTGGTTCTCAGATCCTAACTTTGCGCGAGTAGCAGTGATTCTGGTCAATTTATGGCTTGGTTTCCCATACTTCTACTTAATTTCAAGCGGTTCTCTGCAAGCGATTCCAAGTGAACTACTAGAGGCTGCAGCAATTGATGGAGCAAATCCACGTCAGATATTTAGGAAAATTACACTGCCTCTTTTACTGCAGATTCTTTCACCACTCCTGATTGCATCTTTTGCTTTTAATTTTAATAACTTTAATTTGATCTACTTACTCACTGGTGGCGGGCCACGTAATGAACTAGATGGGCAGATTGCTGGAGCGACAGATATTTTGATCAGCTACACATATAAGATTGCATTCGGTACTGGCACGCAAGATCTTGGTCTTGCCAGTGCAATCTCCCTAATCATCTTCGTATTAGTGGCATCTATTTCACTTTATGGTCTGCGAAAATCCAAAGTATTGGAGACATTCGCATGAAAAAATGGTTAATGCATGATTCGTGGCGCCACATCATCGCTATTGCCGTGTGTCTCTTTTCTCTTTTTCCTCTTTATCTTGTAGTTATCTCTTCATTTAACTCATCGGGAAGTTTGCAGCTCACCTCATTTATTCCACGAGAGATTTCATTTAAGAACTATCAACTGCTTTTTAACAACCCAGCAATTCCCTATTTATCATGGGTCAAGAACTCTCTGGTAATTGCAGGCGCAGTTGCTGTGCTTTCAGTAATGATTGGTTCGGCCTCAGCATTTGCTTTTAGTCGCCTAAAATTTAAGGGCCGCAAAGCTGGAATCCAACTACTTCTGCTTGTTCAGATGTTTCCTGCGATCCTGGCTATCTCTGCCGTATACGTGATTATGGAGCGCGTCTATACCTTCGCCCCCTCCATTGGTCTTGGTACAAGAGCTGGCCTGCTCCTCGTCTATCTAGGTGGGGCAATGGGTGTAAATATCTGGCTACTCAAGGGCTTTGTTGATTCAATTCCTGCAGAGCTAGATGAAGCGGCAAAGATCGATGGAGCTTCAGAGGTACAGACTTTCTGGCTTATCTTTGTTCCACTTGCATCGCCTGTTTTAGCTGTAGTTTCATTACTTAGCTTCATTGGTACTTTCAATGAGTTTATCCTGGCCCGTTTATTCTTAGTTGATATGGAGAATAGAACTGTGGCAGTTGGTTTGCAGCAGTTCATTGGTGGTCAGTATTCGCAAAACTGGGGCCCATTTGCTGCCGGTTCTATCTTGGCCTCAATACCAATTGTGATCATATTCTTATCACTGCAGAAATATATTGTTAGCGGTTTAACTGCAGGTTCGGTTAAGGGCTAGCTTTGAAAAAGAGATTTACACTCTTTTTAGTAACTTCTCTTCTGCTCGCAGTTGCTTCAACTTCCTTTGCTTCTACTCCAACTGTTGACACCGTAAAAGTTGGTTTATCTAAAGATCTCATTTACTTTGTCTTTCCAGATCGCTACCTCAACGGTGATATCTCAAATGACTCATTCCCTGGATACAACCCAAGGGAGACTGCTTATTTTCATGGCGGAGATCTCAAGGGCTTAACTGGCACATGTGCAGCCGGTGACAATGGTTTGGCACGAATAAAGAAGTTAGGCTTTACTGCAGTTTGGGTAACGCCTCTTGTTGTGCAACAGAAGCCAACACCAAATGGTGCTGGCTATCATGGGTATTGGGGAGTTGATTTTCTCAATGTCGATCCACACCTAGGTACAAAAGCAGACATGGTTGCATTTGCAGAGTGTGCGAAAAAACTCAATCTAAAATTAATTCTAGATATCGTCACGAACCATACGGGAGATGTTATTTCCTATAATGATCAAAAGGCATATATTTCGGCGGATCTGGCTAATGCCAAGAACCCAGCATGGCTCAATGATTTAAATAATTATCACAACGTTGGTCCCATGAGTAACTGCTGGGGAGACGGTCCTTGTATTCAAATTGGGGATTTCTATGGCCTTGATGACTTAGCTACTGAAAAACCAGTTGTTTATAATGGTTGGGCTGATGTTTATAGCCAGTGGATTAAAGATTATGGATTATCTGGATTTCGCGTTGATACAGCTAGGCATGTCGATGATGATTTCTTTAAGCACTGGTCTCCACAGATAAATGCAGCAGCAAAATCTGTCGGAATCGATAACTTCACTACATTTGGAGAAGTTTGGGATGTTAATCCTATTAACTTAATGAACTATGTCCGTCGCAACAAAATACAAACAGTCTTAGACTTTCCATTTCAGCGCACTGCAGTCGAGTTTGCTTCTGGTTACTCTGATGCAAGCGTTGTAGAAAATCTCTTTGCCTATGATGATCTTTATACAAGCGCAACATCAGATGCCAGCAATCTTGTGACTTTCCTAGGTAATCATGACATGGGTCGCGTGGCGAAGATAATTGAATCAAAGAGAATTAATAAGGCAGATGAATTACTGCCAAGAACCTTACTTGGCCATGCGCTTATGTATTTTTCACGTGGTATCCCATCTGTCTATTATGGTGATGAAGTTGGAATGATTGGTACGGGTGCTGGGTCTGATCAGTTAGCCCGCCAGGATATGTTTGCAACTAAAGTTGGTATTTGGAAGACAGAGGCACGGGTGGGAAGTAAGCCGATTGGTACGGGTGATTCATTTGCAATCACAGACTCACATCCAATTGCAAAATACCTCAAGGTGTTGGCAGGTCTTAGAGCGGCTAATCCAGCTTTAGCCAACGCGTCAATGCAGATTAGATATGCAAAAGAAGGATTACTTGTACTGTCAAAGAAAGATGACGCCGAGGGTCGCGAGTACCTAGTCGCATTCAATAACTCCACTAAAGCAATTAAAGCCAATATCACTACTGCAACTTCGACAGGCGGATGGAAGGCTCTTCTGGGTAAGCCCACTGTGAGTGCCAAGAATGAAGTCGTGACATTAACTGTTCCAGCACTCTCAACGATAGTTCTCAAAGCGAATAAGAACATTGATAAGGTCGATGTGAAGGTTGGGAAAATCACTTCAGAGATGGATTACTTATCGGGTTACTATGAAACAAAGGCCTCTGTAGTATCCAAGGATCTGCTCAAGGTTACTTTCTATTGCAAGAGCTCTACAGATGGGCCATGGATTTCTCTCGGAACAGATACCACCGCCCCATATAGCGTTTATATTGACCCATTGGAATATTCAGAGCAGAGCTTAGAACTACGTGCAACCGTGGTTAATTCGAAGGGAGCGTCCTATGAACTACCGCATGCAAACATCACAATCGCCGCACCATGATGGTAGCGAGCTGTATGTAAGCAATATCGCTCCTGAAATTGGCGACAAAGTAAAGTTTAGAGTTCGAGTACCTAACGGCTATATCTTTGAAAAAGCATTGATTCGCATCTATCACGATGGAGAGCCAAGAACATTTGAGTTAAAACTTGCAGATAAAGGGGCAAAAGAGAGCTGGTATCAAGTCAGTGTCCAGATACTAAATCTACAAAACAGTTATCGCTTTGCTTTCATTGATGAAGGTAAATACGAATGGCTAAATGCCAAGGGGATTTTTGACCATGACGTTCATAGCAATAATGATTTTCAATTAGTCGCAATTGCAGATAACCCTGCCTGGACTAAGTCATCTGTTTTCTATCAAATCTTTCCTGATCGCTTCGCCCGCTCGGGTAAAGTAAATATCGTTCCTGAATGGGCATACCCACGGGAGTGGAATTTATTGCCTCGTGGTCGCAGTAAATTCACTGGCCAAGAGCTCTATGGCGGGGATTTATATGGAGTTTCTGAGCATCTAGATCACATAAGTGATTTGGGTGTTAATGGAATCTATTTCACGCCAATGTTTCCTTCGCGATCAAATCATCGATACGACGCATCTAGTTTTGATGTGATTGACCCAGTTTTGGGGGGAGACAAGGCATTTCTGGAGCTTCTTAAGTTAGCCAAGAAACAAGGGATTAAAGTCTTAGGAGATTTAACCTCCAATCATTGTGGGGCAGGACATAAATGGCTAGCTAAAGCTAAGAAGAACAAGAAATCTAAAGAACGCAGCTATTTCTATTGGGATAAAAGCATTAAATGGGGCTATGTAGGTTGGTATGGCCTTGCCTCATTACCAAAGTTGAACTTTTCCTCAAAAGAATTACGCAAGGCTATGTATGAAGGTAAGAACTCCATAGTTAAGAAATGGATTTCACCCAAGTATGGAATGGCTGGATGGCGTATAGATGTTGGCAATATGACCGGACGTCAAGGTGGAGAAAACCATCACACCGAAGTTATGCAGGGCATTCGCAAAGCCATGCAAGAAGTTAATCCACAAACATGGTTGGTCGCTGAGAATGGAGATTTTGAAGCTGGCGATCTCAATGGTTTAGGTTGGCAAGGCGCAATGAATTATCAAGGTTTCATGCGCCCGTTTTGGAATTGGATCAACCGAAATCCTGAGATCACCGGAGGGTTCCAAGGACTTCCATTTGCGATGCCAAAGATTAATGGAAAACAATTAGTGGCATCTATTCAAGAATTCAATTCATCTATTCCTTGGAGATCTCTAACTGGGTCAATGCTCTTGCTCGATTCACAT